>JASFWK010000047.1:0-14685 GCA_050049355.1 Anaerolineae bacterium
CCACCCCCAAAGCCCCAATTGCCGGTCGTCGAGCTGACGCAGGCTGAGATCGAGGAGCGGGTGGCGCGGGGGGAGGTTGAGGTGCAGCCGCGCGTGCCGATGGACAGGCTCCCGGCTGTCGAGCGGTTGGCCACTTTCGAGGAAGTAGTGGCGGGCTACAGCGACGACAAGGCGCAGGTGGAGGCGGCCCGATGCCTGGCGTGTGGCATCTGCTCGGAGTGCCTGAGCTGCGTGTACGAATGCCAGGCCGACGCCGTTGACCACAATATGGTGGAGCAGATGCGCGAGCTACAGGTCGGCGCTGTCTTGCTGGCGCCGGGTTATGAGACGTACGACGCAGGGAGATCAGGCGAGTACGGCTGGGGTCGTTATCCCAACGTGGTGACGTCCCTCCAGTTCGAGCGGCTCCTGAATGCCTCGGGCCCAACCCATGGACATGCGCAGCGGCCGTCCGACGGCGAGGTCCCCAAGCGCATCGCTTTCATCCAGTGCGTCGGTTCGCGTGATCAGGAGCACGACTACTGCTCGTCCATCTGCTGTATGTACGCTACCAAGGAAGCGATCCTGGCCATTGAACACGAGCCAGATACGGAAGTCGCTGTCTTCATGATGGACATGCGTGCCTTCAGCAAGGGGTACCTGGAGTACTACCACCGCGCCAGAGACCGGTACGGAATCCGTTACCTGCGGTGTCGGGTATCGACGGTCAAAGAGGACCCACGAACGCACAACCTGATCATAAGATATGTGGAGGAGACCGGCTCGCTGATTGATGAGGAGTTCGACCTGGTTGTGCTCTCCGTGGGCGTGGAGATACCCGAGGGCGTGCGTGACTTGGGCCGGCGGGTGGGGGTCGAGTTGGACGATCACGGGTTCTGCCGCCCGCTCCCGTTCGCGCCTCTGGAGACCAGCCGGCCGGGCGTCTTTGCGCTGGGATCGTTCCGGGAACCGAAGGACATCCCCGAGTCTGTAGTCGAGGCCAGCGGAGCGGCCGGATTGGCGGGGGCAGTGTTGGCTCCGGCCCGTTGGAGCGAGACCCAAGAGGCAGCCTACAGGCCGGAGAGGGACGTGGAGCGGGAGGAGCCTCGCATCGGTGTGTTCGTCTGTCACTGCGGGTCGAACATCGCTGGAGCCCTCGATGTGCCCGCTGTTGCCGAGTACGCTGCTACTCTGGGCGGGGTCGCTCACGTCGAGCACAATCTCTACACCTGCTCTCAGGACTCTATTGAGCACATTACCGAGGTCACGCTGGACCGTGACTTGAATCGCGTGGTGGTGGCTTCGTGCAGCCCCTTGACCCACGAGCCGCTCTTCCAGGACGCCATCCGCCACGCTGGTCTCAATCCCAACCTGTTCGAGATGGCCAACATTCGCAATCAGTGCTCCTGGGTCCATCCCGGCGACTGGGAGGCCGCCACTGAGAAGGCCAAGGACCTGGTGCGCATGGCAGTGGCGAAGGCGGCCCGACTCGAGCCACTGCACAAGACGGAGGTCGAAGTGCAGAAGGCAGCGCTCGTCGTTGGCGGCGGGGCTGCTGGTATGAACGCTGCCCTGACGTTGGCCGAACAAGGCTTCCCGGTTCACCTGGTGGAGCGGGAGGATCAACTGGGAGGCAATCTCCACCATCTCTACCATTCCATCCAGGAGACGATGGGGCAGCAGGTTTGGCTGGACCCCCGTACCTACTTCCAGGAGCTGATGGAGCGCGTCGGAGCGGAAGCGCTGATCACGGTCCATTTGGAGACTGAGTTGGTTGAGACGAGCGGTTTCGTGGGCAACTTCACCTCACGTCTGAGTGGGCCGGGGGGCGAGTACAGGATTCGGCATGGTGTGACTATCGTGGCTACCGGTGGTGAGGAGTACCGTGGGCCGGAGTACGGTTATGGAAGCGACCCCCGCATACTCACTCAGCAGGAGTTCGGAGAGGTGCTGGATGAAGGGAGCGATCTACCGGACTCGGTGGTGATGATCCAGTGCGTTGGGCCGGCGGAGCGGTACTGCTCCCGCATCTGCTGTACAACGGCTCTGGAGAATGCGCTGATGCTCAAGCGACTCAATCCCCAGGCGCAGGTGACGGTCCTCTATACCGACATCCGTACCTATGGGTTCAGGGAGCGGATCTACGAGCAGGCTCGACGCGCCGGAGTGACCTTCATCCGCTACGAATTCGACCGCAAACCTCAAGTGGAGATCGCCGATTCAGGATTGCAGATCAGGGTCCTGGAGCCTGTTCTGGGGCAGGAGCTTACCCTGAGGCCGGATATACTCACTCTCAGCATGCCGGTGGTGCCCTCGGAAGGGGCCGAGGAACTGGCGACGCGGCTCAAGGTGCCGGTTGATCTGGACGGCTTCTTCCTGGAGGCACACGTCAAGCTGCGGCCTGTCGACTTCTCCTCCGATGGTCTTTTCCTGGCCGGCATGGCGCACTATCCCAAGTTCCTGGGGGAGACGATCGGTCAGGCACAGGCGGCCGCTGCCCGGGCAGCGACGGTATTGAGCCGGGATGTCCTGGAGGTGGGTGGGGTCGTGGCGCAGGTGGATCCGGAGAGGTGCGTTGGCTGTCTCACCTGCGTGCGGATCTGCCCCTATCAGGTACCGCGGATCCAGGCTGAGCTCATGGGAGTCGGGGAGATCGTTGGAGCGGCCTATATCGAACCGGCCCAGTGCCACGGCTGCGGCATTTGCACTGCTGAGTGTCCGGCCAAGGCCATCCAGTTGCTGCACTATCGTGATGTGCAAATGGAGGCGAAGATCGCCGCGCTCTCAGAGCCGGCGTTGACCCGTGAATCATAGTTCTTGGTTTGCTGTTTGCAGAGCTGCACGGAGAGGTTCGACCGATGAATGACTCATCATTTGAACCGAAGATCCTGGCTTTGTGCTGTCGTCACTGCGCTTACGCCGCCGCCGACCTAGCCGGGGCGATGCGACTCCGCTATCCCACCAGCATCCGCATCGTCGAGGTCCCCTGCTCGGGCCGGGTCGAGCCGGTGGAAATACTCCACGCTTTCGAGCGCGGCGTGGATGGCGTGATGGTGGCTGGCTGACTGGAGGGAGAGTGTCATTACCTGGAGGGTAATGTCAGCGCCAAGCGAAGAGTGGAGTACGTAGCCGACCTGCTCGCCAAGATTGGACTGGGCGAAGAACGGGTGCGGATGATCAACCTCTCCTCGGCGATGGCTGTGCAGTTCGCCCAAGAGGTCGAGGAGATGACCAAGAGGGTGCTGGAGCTGGGACCCAACCCGCTGCGCGGATCGCGGGATAAGGAATGAACAGTAAATGAGAAAGGGAAGTAAACGGAGGTTGCGATGATCGTCGGTGAACAGAAGCCGCTTGAGGAGATTATGGAGCTTCTGGGCGATGCCCGGAAGGTGCTGGTGGCAGGCTGCGGCACCTGCGTGACGGTCTGCTTCGCCGGTGGTGAGAAGGAGGTCGGTGTTCTGGCCTCGGCGCTGCGGATGAAGAGCGAACTGGAGAACCATCCGATGGAGGTGGACGAGGTCACGGTGCAGCGGCAGTGTGAATGGGAGTACATTGACCCCCTCGCGGAGCGACTGAAGGAGTACGACGTCGTTCTCAGCCTGGCCTGCGGCATCGGCGTGCAGGCGATGAATGAGCGCTTCTCGAGCGTGCTCACGCTGCCAGGTCTCAACACGACCTTCTTGGGACTGCCGGAAGAGCAAGGGGTATGGGAGGAGCGCTGCCAGGCCTGCGGCGACTGCGTCCTGGGTCTGACTTTCGGCGTGTGCCCCATCGCTCGCTGCTCCAAGCAGCTGCTGAACGGGCCGTGCGGCGGCTCCCAAGACGGTGTCTGCGAGGTCAACGAGGAGACCACCTGCGCCTGGCAGTTGATCTGGGAGCGGGCGACGGAGATGGATCAGATGGAACGGCTGATGAACGTCCAGCCCCCCAAAGATTGGTCCCAGAGCAGGGATGGCGGTCCGCGCAAGATCGTGCGCGAGGATCTGCAGCTTTCTGAGAGAGAGTGAGGTAGACTGATGGCAGAAGAGCGAACGAACGGCCATAGATCAGGCAGCAATCTGGAGAAGGTCTTGCAGGCCGGCCACTTCGCGGTGACGGGAGAGCTTGGCCCTCCCCAGGGCGCCGATCCGGATGAGATCCGTCACAAGGCGAAACTGCTGAAGGGCGTAGCGGACGCGGTCAACATCACCGATAACCAGACCGCGATCGTACGCATGTCCAGCATCGCCTCGGCCGTGCTGACGATGGGTGAGGGGCTGGAGCCGACGGTGCAGATGACCTGCCGAGACCGCAATCGACTGGCAATACAGTCTGATCTGCTGGGGGCTTATGCTCTGGGAGCCCGCAACCTCCTATGTCTGACCGGCGACCATCAGAGCTTCGGCAACCACCCCACGGCCAAGAACGTGCACGATCTGGACTCGATTCAGCTGATCCGCATGGTTAGGGATATGCGGGACGAGGCTGTCTTCCAGTGCGGGGATGAGATCAAGGGCGTTGTGCCGCGCTTCTTCATCGGCGCAGCGATCAACCCCTTTGCCGACCCCTTCGAGTTCCGCCCCTATCGGCTGGCCAAGAAGGTTGCGGCCGGCGTGGATTTCATCCAGACTCAGTTGATCTACGATATCCCTCGCTTCCGCGAGTTCATGAAGCGGGTGGTGGATATAGGCCTCCACGAGAAGGTCTACATCCTGGCTGGCGTCGGTCCTCTCAAATCTGTTGGTATGGCCCGCTACATGCGCGACAAAGTGCCCGGGATGATCGTGCGAGAGGAGTACGTGGAGCGCATGAGGGCGGCCGCGGCTGATATCCCCAAGGAGGATAAGCAGGCGCGACGGGAGGCCAGGAGGCAGGAGGGAATCGAGATCTGCATTGAGCAGATTCGGGAACTTCGTGAGATCGAGGGTGTGGCCGGTGTGCACATTATGGCGATTGAGTGGGAAGAGGCGGTGCGGCCCATCGTGGAGGGGGCTGGATTGCTGCCGAGGCCGCAGGTCTAGAGTGGGGCAGGGATTATGATGGCAACTAGAGAACGCGCAGGAAGGGAAACGCTGGCAGACATCGTCGAACGCCATACGGGCTCCAATCCTTATCTCTGCTATCAGTGCGTGAGATGCTCCAGCGGCTGCCCGATGGCGGAGCATATGGACCTCCTACCCCATCAGGTGATGCGATCCATCCAGTTCGACGATGAGCAGCTTCTGGAGGTCAACACTGCTTGGATCTGTGCTGCCTGCGAGACCTGCACCACTCGCTGCCCGCAGGGGCTGGATATCACCGCCGTGATGGATGTCCTCCGCATTGAGGCTCGTCGGCATGGGATCAAGCCTCCTGTGCCAGAGGTGGAGCTGTTCACCCGCGTCTTCCTGCGAGCCATTGGCACCCTGGGCCGGCTCTATGAGGCTGGGCTGATGCTGGCGATGAATGCACTAACCCTTCGGCCCCTCAAGGACATGGATTTGGGGATGCAGATGATCCTCAAGCGCAAGATTCGGCTCTTGCCCGAGTTCGTCCGCCCTCCCAGGCGGGTCAGACGGGTGGAGCCAGAGGGAAACGCCATCGCCTACTACCCAGGCTGCTCTCTGGAATCTACCGCTACTGAGTATGACCATACCTTCCGAGCCGTTTGCGAGGAGCTAGGTCTGGAGTTGATCGAGCCCCCCGGTTGGATCTGTTGTGGCTCCACGCCTGCTCACACCACCGATCCGGTGTTGGCGGCCTATTATGCGATCGTCAATCTGTCCATCGTCGAGCGAATGGGGCTAGAGCAAATGGTTGCTCCGTGTCTCGGATGCTACCAGCGCTTCCGGGCTGCCTCCCACGAACTTGGACGTGACTCCGGGCTGGGAGCGGAGGTGGCGCATAGGATAGGTTATGAGTATCGCGGAACAGTTGAGGCACTGCAGGCGGTAGAGACTCTACTGGAGCGGGTGGGGTTGGATGCCATTCAGGACCGGGTGGAGAAACCACTGGAGGGGCTGCGGGTGGCTTCCTACTACGGCTGCGCGCTGACTCGACCGCCAAAGTACACGGGAGCGGAGAATCCCGAGTATCCCGTCTCCATGGATGAGATCGTGCGCGCCCTTGGGGCGGAACCGATAGACTGGTCGTATAAGACCGACTGTTGCGGAGGGAGCCTGGGTATCACCCAGACCGACCGAGCGTTAGAACTCTCCGCCAAGATTCTGGAGAACGCTCACGCGTGTGGGGCGGAGATGATGGTCACCCCCTGTCCCCTGTGTCAGGTCAACGTGGAGAGCCGTCAGATCCAGATGGGTCTTGGTTTCGAGATGCCGGTTCTGTACATCACCCAGCTGATGACCCTCGCCTTCGGTCTGGGGAGGAAGAGGGCTGAGCTAAGTAAGAACATAGTGGATCCGCGCCCGGTGCTCGAGAGGCGTGGGCTGTTGGAGTAAGGGATTTGGGTTTGGGGAGGAGGGCAGGTATAATAGTGGGCCCGATTGGCTCCGGGGGCGGGGAGCCCCGCAGACATTGGAGCATCTCCAGGTCTTCTGTATTGGAGGGTAGTTGGTGACCTCGCTGGGCAAGATCGCAATTACCGGCAAGGGCGGGGTGGGCAAGACGACGCTTGCCGCGCTTCTGGCGCATCTCTACGCCGAGCAGGGTCGCAGCGTCATTGCCATTGATGCGGACCCCGCCGGCGGCTTGGCCGGGGCCCTGGGTTTCCCCTCTGACTTGGCCGATCAGCTGACGCCAATCGCGGAGATGGAAGACTTGATTTATGAGCGAACCGGTGCCAAACCTGGCAGCTATGGCGGGTTTTTCAATCTCACCCCCCGCGTGGACGATATTCCCGAGCGCTTCAGCATTGCCCACGGTGGCGTGCGCTTGCTCAAGTTGGGCACTATTGAGGCGGGTGGCTCTGGCTGTATGTGTCCGGAGAGCGCCCTGCTTAAGGCGCTGGTCACCCACCTGCTTCTCTATCGTGACGAGATGTTGATCATGGATATGGAGGCTGGCGTAGAGCACCTGGGCAGGGCGACTGCAGGGGCGATGGATGTGATGCTGGTGGTCGTGGAGCCCGGGCGACGCAGCCTGGAGGTGGCTGAGCAGATTCGAGAACTGGCCACCGATCTTGGACTTGGACGGCTGTATGCCGTGGGCAACAAGGTGCGCACGGAAAGGGATCGAGCCTTCGTCTCGGAGCACAGCCCGGTGCCGGTGGTCGGGTACCTCTCCGCTAGCTCTGAGGTCATCGATGCCGACATGAAGGGTACGGCCGTCTATGAAGCCGCCCCAGAGGTGGTGGCGGAGGCACGAATGGTGATGAATTCTTTGGAGGAGCTGGCCGGAGAAGAGTAACGTCCGTTAGGTCTGTTCTCAAGAGGCGCTGTCGGTTGGTGGTATGCTTGCCTGACAAGGAGGGAGAGCGATGCGCGACCTACACGATGTCCAAAAGATGTTGGAGGGAGTCGGTATTCCGGGGCAGGATGCCTACGATCTGCCCAGCAGCTCTAAGCTCTTCCCGGATGGTGCTCATTACCGCATGGAGATATCCGGGGTGGAGCGGCCGCAAGTGCTGGAGGCCCTCGTCGATGAGATGGATAAGCGAGACATTCCTATCCATCGGCTCATCTCCACCGTGATGGGCTCTACATTGCTGGACGACGCGGAACTGCGGGACTTCGCTCAGATAGCTGCTGAGGCGGACGTGGAGGTCATTATTACCCCTGGGCCCCGCTCGGGGTGGGATGTGGGACGGCAGTTGGTGACACCGGAGGGCGGCCTTTCTGGCTTGCGCTATCGGGGTTCCGATCAGCTGTCCTTCGTCATTGCCGAGTTTCTGCGCTGCATTGACCTGGGTTTCCGCGGGTTTCTCTGCATTGATGAGGGGCTTCTGTGGCTTGTCAACGAGCTGAAGAAGAGCGGTGACATTCCCGAGGACGTGGTCTTCAAGGTCAGTATCTTCGCCGGTCACGCCTCCGCGGCTGGGGGGAAGGTGCTGGAGGAGCTGGGTGCCTCCACCTTCAATCCCTTGGGGGATCTCTCCCTGCCCCAGTTGGCCTCGATCCGGCAGGCGATTGACATCCCGCTGGACCTTCATATCTACCTGTCTGACTCCTTTGGCGGTTTCAACCGCTTCTACGAGGGCGCGGAGATGGCTCGCGTCTGTGCGCCTTGCTACTTCAAGATCGAGCCAGGGCCGGCGCTGGCCGCAGGGCCGGGGGCGTGGTACAAGCCGTGGACCAGCCCGGACATGTTGGCCTGGCAGGCCCGCGAGAAGGTCAAGTATGCTCAGATTATCCACGAGTTGATTCAGGCCACCCACCCGGATTTGAAACTCTCGGACCTCGGGCCTGACGATCTGGCAATTCCAAAGCCGTAGTGACCGAATTGACCTGCGTAGGACTCTGCTCGGGAGGGGCAACTTGGACGACTTGGTCGAATCTTTCCTTGAACTGATCCGCCGAGCGGCCACAGATCTGCCGGCGGACGTGGAAGAGGCTCTGCGGTCGGCGCGCGATCGAGAGGAGACGGGATCGGCCGCTGCAGGTGCGCTGGATACTATTCTGGAGAACGTGGCTGTGGCTCGCAGTAACTCCACTCCCATTTGCCAGGATACCGGCGTGCCGATCTTCTACGTTTACCATCCGCGGGCGGCGAGCACGCACGATCTGCGGGAGCAGATCGAGAAGGCGGTGGCCGAGGCTACTCGCAAATCCTATCTACGACCTAACGCTGTCGATCCCGTCACTGGCCGAAATAGCGGCAATAACCTGGGGAAGGGCTTCCCGACCTTCCACTTCGTGGAGTGGGAGCAGGATCATCTCCGTTTGGACCTGCTCCTTAAGGGCGGGGGAAGCGAGAATGTCAGCAGGCAGTACAAGCTCCCCTATGCGCCCCTGGAAGCCGGTCGCGATCTAGAAGGCGTTCGAAAGGTGGTGCTGGATGCTGTCTACCGGGCACAGGGCAAGGGGTGCGCGCCAGCGGTGCTGGGGATTGCGGTCGGCAGCGACCGTGGCGGCGGGTATGTCCATGCCAAGGAGCAGCTCTTCCGCCCACTGGACGACAGCAATCCGGTACCGGAGCTTGCGGAGCTGGAGGAGCGTCTGTTTGGAGAGTGCAACGAGCTGGGGATCGGGCCAATGGGCTTCGGCGGCAGAACCACCGTCCTAGGTGTCAAGATCGGAGCCTATCACCGCCTTCCGGCCTGCTACTTTGTCACCGTGGCCTACACGTGTTGGGCCTGTCGGCGAGCCAGAGTAGAGGTGCGGGATGGAGCGGTCGAGTTCTCGTAGGGAGAAGGTGTGCTGATGGCAGCTTACGATTTGACAATCCCGATCTCTGAGGAAGACATACGGACCCTGCAGGTGGGAGACACCATCCGACTTTCGGGCGTCATGACCACTGGCCGGGACGCGGCTCACAAGTACTTGATAGAGAACTTCATCCGCACGGACGAGGTGCTGGAGAGCGAGCGATCGCTGTACGAAGAGCTGCAGCAGCTGCTCGCAGGGGGTGTCATCTATCATTGCGGGCCGGTGGTCCGCCAGAGGGAGGACATGCGCTGGGAGTTCGTGGCTGCTGGACCAACCACCTCCATACGCGAGGAACCCTACCAGGCGGACGTCCTCGCTCATTTTGGGATGCGGGGCGTCATTGGCAAGGGGGGAATGGGTCCAGACACACTCCGCGCCTGCCAGGAGCACGGTGCGGTCTACTTCCACGCCGTGGGCGGTGCGGCCTCCCTGATCGCCAGCGCGGTTAAGGAGGTCGTGGCAGTCCACAAGATGGAGGAATTCGGCGTACCGGAGGCCTTTTGGGTCATCCGTGTCGAGAGCTTCCCTGTGGTGGTGACGATGGACAGCCACGGCCGCTCCGTCCACGATGAGGTGGAGGCGGCTTCGACGGAGGCCCTAAGACGGCTTGTCGCTGACGGGTGAGCGGGACTGCGTAGGTTGAGCTTTTCGCTGAACTGGATATAATAGCCCATCTGTGCGGGGGTCTACCACCGCAGCAGGCTTTGTCGTTCCATATTTACTCACATTCTGCTTAGGTGACTATCGCCTTGGACACGGCGGATGAGAGTCCGCCGTGGAACATAGTATGCTGCATAGCTGCTTGCCGTAGATGACTTTCAATGCGGGCGGATGGTCGCCACTTTGTGAAGGAGGTTGCAAAACATGAACTCGCTTTCGTCCACGTTCATCATCTACTTCACCCCCGTGGCCGGCGTCTTCTCTCTGATCGTCATGGTGTTGCTCGCACGCTGGGTCATCAAGCAGGATCCAGGGACACCTCGAATGCGGGAGGTGGCTGCCTTCATCCAGGAGGGGGCCAATGCCTTCTTGCGCAGGGAGTTTCAAACCATCGCCTATTTCATCGCCGGGATTGGGGCGCTCTTGCTGCTCGTCTTCTGGCCTCAGTGGCAGATTGCTTTCGGCTTCTTCTGCGGAGCTGTTGCATCGATGCTGGCCATTCTCATCGGCATGAATGTGGCCACGCGGGCCAACGTGCGCACAGCTCAGGCGGCCCGTTCTCTGCCAGGAAAGGCGTTGACCATCGCCTTTCGCGGTGGGGGGGTCATGGGGTTGACCATTGTGGCTTTCAATCTCCTGGGCATTTCCCTTCTCTCTATCCTCTTCGGAGTGAGTGCACAGAATCCCGAGAGCGTGAGCCTCCTGGTTGGCTTCGGGTTCGGTGCCAGTCTGTCGTCGCTCTTTGCCCAGCTCGGTGGCGGAATCTACACCAAGGCAGCCGACGTGGGCGCTGACTTGGTGGGTAAGGTGGAGGTCGGTATACCGGAGGACGACCCTCGCAATGCCGGTGTGATCGCCGACTTGGTGGGGGACAATGTGGGAGACTGCGCCGGTCGTGGGGCTGATCTCTTCGAATCCGGCTCCGACAATCTGGTCGCCACCATGATCATGGGGCTGGCCTTTATGAACCCGATACCGGAGTATAACTTCGCGGGCTATGGCTTCGCCGCCGTTCTATTCCCTCTGCTGACTCGCTCTATCGGTTCTATCGGCGCTGTGCTCGGCGTGCTGGCCGTGCGGGGCACCGGTAAGCGCAATCCTATCGCCTCCCTGAACCTGGGGTACTTTACCACGGGCATCTTCTCCATAATCGCCTTCTTTGCCTTGTCCAAATGGGTGATGAACGATATGCGCCTCTTCTGGTGCTTGACCTTGGGACTGGCGGGTGCGCTGATTAGCGCGCTGATCGTACAGTACTATACGGGTTCCAAAGTGAAGCCGGTGCAGGAGATCGCCAGAGCGGCCACGAGTGGGCCTGGGATAAACATCATCACCGGCATGGCCTATGGGTTCGAGAGTGCGGTAGCGCCCAAGGTCTTCATCGCTCTGGCTAATGTGGCAGCCTACATGATCATGGGAGGCGGGCTGCCCGGCTTCTTCGGGATCGCTGCGGCCACGCTGGGGATTACGGAGATGAAGGGCATCATCATGGCTGGCGACGCCTTCGGGCCTATCGCCGACAACGCCGGTGGTATCGCGGAGATGTCCGGCATAAGCGAAGAGGTGGGCAGCTCTGCAGACGTGCTGGACTCGGCGGGCAACATCGCCAAGGCCATCACTAAGGGCTACAGCATGTCGTGTGCCTTGATGACATCGGTTGTGATTCTCTTCACCTACATCACTGAGATCGCTCGTCATCTTGATCAGCCGCTGGCTGACGTTGTCTATCATGCCAGGTTTGCCCTGGTTGATCCAGTCAACATCTCGGCGATCATGATCGGCTCTACCATACCCTTCCTCTTCTCCGCACAGACTTTGCACGCGGTCTGGCGCACCGCCTACAAGGTGGTGGACGAGGTGCGATGTCAGTTTAGAGACATTCCTGGGCTACTGGAAGGCAAAGTCCCTGCCGACTATACGCGGTGTGTGGATATCGCCACGCGCGATGCGCTGAAGGGCATGATCGGGCCCACGCTGTGGGGGGTGATCTTCCCTCTGGGCATGGGTTTCCTCTTTGGTGCATGGTCTCTGGCTGCCTTCCTCATCGGCGTGAAGATCATCGGTGCTACCCTGGCCATGTTTATGTTCAACTCCGGTGGCGCTTGGGATAATGCCAAGAAGTTCATCGAGGATGGCCATCTGGGCGGTAGCGGATCGGATGCGCACAAGTCGGCGGTCATTGGCGATACTGTGGGCGACCCACTCAAGGATGCGTCCGGTCCTTCTCTACACATCTTGATCAAGATGCAGAACATTCTCTCCATTACCATGTTGCCTCTCTTCCTCAAGTATGGTCTGCATCTCTTTCAGCAGTAGCATGCGCTGAGCGCAAACGCGAGAAGAGGGCCATCTCTCTGATGATGGCCCTCTTCTCATTCTTGCATATGCTTTCTTGTCATCTGATTCTTCTCGGGTTATAATCCTCCCTCGATGAGTCGTTTTGCTCGCTTTGAGGCTCTCGCTGAGCGGTTGGTGGAAGGCACTTTCTCGAGGCTTTTCGCCGGCCACCTCCATCCAGCGGAGGTAGCAACTCACCTGGCGCGCGCTATTGAGGATCAGCGCACCTTCACCCTTGATGGTACGCCCTTGGCGCCCACCTGCTACCAGGTCTATCTCAATCCCGATGACTTTGAGGCACTGGTCGGTGTTCGTCCCTCTCTCGAGGAGGATCTGATCGAATACATCTCCAACTTGGCGCGCGAGGCAGGGCTGGTTCTCACTGCTCTCCCCGTCGTCTCGGTCGAGGCGTCGAGGGATGTATCGCCACATTCCGCCCGCGTCGAAGCTCGCCAACCAGCAGCCGAGGAGGTTGAGGCAGGGGGAACTCGAGAGATGAAGCAGGACGAACGGGAGGCAATCCGGGCCGCCATCGAGGAAGAACCACGTGGTTGTCCCTTCCTGATCGTTGAGGGCGAGCGGCACATGGAGCTCACCGAGCCGCTGGTCAGCATTGGGCGGGCTCTGGATAACGACGTGATCTTGGAGGATTCCCGCGTCTCTCGCCACCACGCTCAACTCCGCCGCCGCTACGGTCGCTACATACTCTACGACCTGGGAAGCTCTGGCGGGACGGCCATCAATGACTACCCGGTTCAGGAGTGTGTACTCCAGCCGGGGGACGTCATCTCGCTCGCGGGCGCGGCTGTCATCTATGGGGAGGATCCCCCCGTCCCTCCTCCTGATCCAGAGGAGGAGGACACCCCGGCGATGACGGTGGAAGATGCGGATGGCCCGAAGGCCGAGATCTGATGTCGTTGGATGTCGTACTTCTCCTGCTCCGTATTCTGCTCGCTCTCCTTCTCTACGCGTTTCTGGCGGTTCTGGTGGTATTCCTGTGGAGAGATCTGCGCCTCACCGCCGGTAGGCGGCCTGCTCCGCCTTCCCAGGGGCGCCTGGTTGTGGTGCAATCTGGCGAGGAAGGGCCTGAGGAGGGGAAGACCTTCCCGCTTCGTGAGGTCACCTCACTGGGTCGCAACGTTGCCAATGTCATTGTGCTGCCCGATTGTTTCGTCTCTGCGCACCACGCGCTGCTGGCTTGGCGAGAGGATCGGTGGTGGCTGGAGGATCAGGATAGCAGGAATGGGACCACCCTCAACGGCGAGCCGGTGACCCGGCCCACGGTGGTGAGCGCGGGGGATTTGATTGGCGTCGGACGGGTGATTCTGCGGTTTGAGGTGGAGAGATGAATCTACAACTGAGTGGTAAGGTCGCCCTGGTGACCGCTGCTAGCCGCGGACTGGGTCGGGCGGTGGCGGTGCAGCTGGCGCGAGAAGGGGCAGCCGTGGCAATCTGCGCACGGCACGAGGGTCCCCTGGAGACGGCCGCTGCTGAGATCCGAGAGGAGACCGGTGCCGAGGTACTCTCCATCCCCGCGGACCTCTCGGTGCCGGGGGACGTGCATCGGTTGGTGGAAGCCGTCCTGGACCGGTTTGGCCGCCTGGGTATCTTGATCACCAACGCTGGTGGGCCTCCGCCCGGCCGCTTCCTGGACCTGACGCCGTCCGACTGGGAGGCAGCGATCCAACTGACATTGATGAGCGCAGTCCGTCTCTGCTACGGAGTCGTCCCGACGATGCGAGCCCAGGGCGGGGGTTCGATCGTGGCGATGACCTCCATCACGGTCAAGCAGCCGCTACCCAATCTGATCCTGTCCAACAGCCTGCGGCTTGCCGTGGTTGGGCTGATGAAGACACTGGCGGACGAACTGGCCTCCGACGGCATCCGCGTCAACATGGTCTGCCCTGGCTGGACCCGGACGGGGCGGGTGGAGCAGCTGCTGCGGGACCGCGCGGCGCGTGGCGATTCGGCGCCGGAGGAGGAAGCGGCGAAGATCGCAGAGGCGATCCCTCTGGGGCGGATGGGGACGCCGGATGAGTTCGCCCGCGCTGTGGCTTTTCTTGCCTCCCCCGCCGCTTCCCACATCAATGGGGTGAGTTTGCTGGTGGATGGGGGGATGTATCGCGGGGTGACGTAGCCCCATCCTCTGCCTGACGACGGCATCGTGCAGAAGATAGCTGCTTCTATTGCGTCGGTGAGCAGGAGATAGGTTCTCTGAGCTTCGATTCGCTTCCGGATCACCACCGTCAGGAACTTCGACGATTTCCCCGGAACCGGGCAAACCGTCCCAGGTCAACTCTGGGCCACAGACCCTCCCGACTTTCGAAAGCATTCGATGGACGATAACTCACTTAGGAGGATCCCTATGTCTGAATCCCCCATTCGCATTGGCATCATCGGCGGCTCTGGTCTCTACGAGATGGAGGGG
>JASFWK010000139.1:0-5349 GCA_050049355.1 Anaerolineae bacterium
GGGGGGCGGCGGTGCGCCGCCCGCCGCTGGTCACTCCGTTCAGATGTGGACGCTACACTGAAGTCTCTTCCTCCTGCTCTTCGGGGCAGGTCAGCATATAGCCAACCCCGGTTGAGGTGAGGATGTACTTCGGATCGGAAGGGTCCTCCTCAAGCTTGCGCCGCAGGTAGTAGATGTATGCCCGCAGATAATCCACGTCGTCTCGATACTCGGGTCCCCAGATCTCGGTCAGCAAGTTCTCGTGCAACATTACCCGATTGGGGTGAAGAGCCAATTGACGCAACAGCGCATATTCGGTGCGGGTGAGCCGTACGTTCTCACCTCGCATCTTGACAGCGCGCCGGGCGAAATCAATCTTCAGCTCTCCGCAGGTCAGTGCGGATGTGACCATCTCTTCGGGATGCCGTGCCCGCCTCAGGACTGCCTTCACCCGCGCCACAAGCTCCTTGGCGCTAAACGGCTTGATCAGGTAGTCATCAGCTCCAACCTCAAAGCCCCGCAGCACGTCGTCCTCCTGGGCCTTGGCCGTCAACATAATCACAGGTACATCGGAGAATTCTCGGACACGCCGACACACCTCGTAGCCGTCAATGTCGTGCGGAAGCAGAATATCCAACAACACCAGGTCCGGCTGCTCCAGGGCCACCATCTCAATCGCGGGCTCCCCGCTGGCCGCAGCGACCACCTCATAGTCCACCGCCTCCAGCACGGAGCTTACGAGCCGCACCACCCTCGGCTCGTCGTCCACGACGAGTATCTTCTCATCCATTCCCCTTGTCCTCCTGCTCCGTCAGTTCCTGACTCGGACCCTCCAGGGGGAGCGTGAAGTAGAACGTGCTGCCCTGTCCCATCTGGCTCTCAGCCCATATTCGACCTCCGTGGCTTTCCACGATGGTCCGGGCGATGGGGAGCCCCAACCCAGAGCCGACGACGTGACGACCCAGGCCCGACTTGACCCTGAAGAATTTCTCGAACAGTCGATTCAAGTGCTCAGGGGCTATGCCGACCCCCTGGTCAGCCACGCTTACGATTACCTCCTCCTCGCTCGCCTCGCCCTGCACGACCACCAGCCCTCCACCTGGTGAATACTTCACCGCGTTGTCGAGCAGATTGCGCAGCACCTGCCCAATACGGCGTGGGTCAGCGTCCGCGATGGGGAAATCGTCCGAGAAATCGATCAGGAAGCGATGCTGATCGGTGCGGTGTGCTATGTCGTCAAGTACTTCCCGGGCTATGTGCGGCAACCTCACTGGTTGCGGCTCCAGCCTCAGCAAACCGGCGTCGATGATAGATGACTCCAGCAGATCGTGGATCAGGTCTTGCAGGACGTCGCACTCCTCATCTATGATCCCCAAGAACTCTCGCTGGCTCTCGGGACCGAAGGTGGCCTCATCCATCAGCAGAGCCGTGGAGTAGCCCTTGATTGAAGTCAGCGGCGTGCGCATCTCGTGGGCGAGAGTGGAGATCAGCTCCGCCTTCAAGCGGTTCGCCTCCTCAAGGGCCTGAGTGACCTGCAGTTCCTTTCTCAGGCGTGCGTTCTCGACGGATAGGGCGATGAGATCAGCCAGGGCCCGCAAGAAGGGCAGGTCTGCCGGCGCGAAACTGTTGGGCTGAGATCGGTTCTCCAGCATCAACGTTCCGACCTTGGTCCGACCAGCGAAGAGAGGCATGCATACAGCACTCACAGCTCGATCCAGGCCGACGGTCGCTGACTTGAATAGATCGCGATTCTCCAGCCTCAGAGTCTTCCTTGCTGCAGCAACAGCCCCCGGTGTTGGATACAGTTCCGCTTGACCTGTCTCGAATGTCTTCCCGCACATGGCCTCACCGGGGACGATGTGGATTCGCATCAAGCTATCGAGATTGTAGCCCTGCGCAGCCTTAACATCCAATCGTCCGGCAGATGGGTCATACAACAGGAGAACTCCCGCCTCCGCATCCTCCAGCGTCTCAATGAGGCACAAGAGGAACTCCGAGAGCATATCCTCGAGATCCTGCTGCGTGGCGAGGATTCTCGCTATTTTGAAGATCGTCAGCAGCTTTGCGTCGCCGCCTGCCGTCTCGACTTCCCGTGACGAAGCGCGATCGGTCAGCGATGAGTCAGGCGACTTTGAAAGCACAGATTGATCGGACATGATCGCCCTCCCGCCGCAATCACCCGGGAGTTCGCGGCACAACAGCAGAGAGCCCTCGCGAACGCGAGGGCTCTCTGCAAGGTTCTACACCCAACCCCTGAGTTTGCAGGCCTCCGCCACGCGATCCACTGCGACAACATAGGCACCCATTCGATTATGGACTCCGTACTCCTGTGCAGTCTCGTGTACCGCGTGGAATGCGGCCGTCATCTTCTTGTCCAGCCGCTCATGGACGGTCTCCAACTCCCAGTAGTAGTCGTAGGCATTCTGCACCTGCTCGAAGTAAGAGACAGTCACCCCGCCAGCATTGCAGAGGAAGTCGGGGATGACGTAGATGCCATTTTCGAACAGGATCTTGTCCGCGTCCGGCGTCGTAGGACCGTTGGCGAGCTCAGCCACGATGCGGGCTTTGATATCGCCAGCGTTGTCGCCGGTGATCTGGTTCTCCAGCGCGGCTGGGATCAGCAATGTCACCTCCATCTCCAGCAACTGGGCGTTGGTTATGTTCTCCGCACCGGGGAAGTCGATCACCGAACCCGTCTCCTCCTTGTGCGCGATGACCTCTTTCGGATCCAGCCCATCAGCGTCGTAGATGCCGCCCTTGGAGTCGGAGACTGCGATGACTTTCAAGTCCAACAGCTCCTGTCCCAGGATGTGGGCGAACTGCCCGGCATTGCCATAGCCCTGTATGGCAGCGGTTGCACCCGTCAGCTCGATGTCCAGTGCCTTACCAGCCTCGCGGACGCAGTACATGCCGCCGCGGGCCGTGGCGTCCCCTCTGCCCTTTGATCCACCCAGCGGGATCGGCTTACCCGTGATCACGCCGGGGACGTTGTACCCGCGCGCGAAGGAGTACTCGTCCATCATCCAGGCCATGATCTGAGGATTGGTGTACACATCAGGAGCGGGAACATCCACCTCCTCGCCAATGATGCGGCCCACTTGGCGGATGTAGACCCGGCTGAGCCGCTCAAGCTCCAGTGTGGACATCTCCTTCGGGTTGCAGATGACGCCACCCTTGCCACCGCCCAGCGGAAGGTCCACCACTGCTGTCTTCCAGGTCATCCATGCGGCCAAGGCACGGACGGTGTCGACGGTCTCATGGGGGTGATATCGTATGCCACCCTTCGTCGGTCCACGCGCGTCGTTGTACTGGACGCGAAAGCCATGAAACACCTTCACGGTGCCATCGTCCATGCGCACCGGCAGGGTGACATGCAGTTCGCGCAGCGGCCAGCGCAGCAATTCGTGAGTCGCTGGATCTAGCTCCATGATCTCAGCGGCCTGATCCAGCTGACGCTGAGCGATGGTAAAGGGGTTTAACTCTTCCGACATAAGCTCTTCCTCCCTGGTATTGTGAAATCACCTCAGGACTTGTGTCGCACTTCACCCGTAAGTCTTATTGACCGTTCTCCGATCACCCTCCTTCAAGTACTGTCTACTCTGTAACCCGAGAGGGCTTGAAAGCCCATTCGGTTACGTAGGACCAGTGCCTATGTCCGCAAGTGACATTGTAGCACAGGTCCGCTCTAGCTGCCAGCAGGTGAGACTCTTCCAGACAGAAGGACTCGGTGCCTAGTTCCGTCGCTCCTCCAACATCCCTCGCAACAGCTTCTGTGCCATCTGAGGGTTTGCCTTTCCCCGGGTAGCTCTCATCACCTGACCCATCAACCAACCCATCACCTGTCCTTTGCCATCCAAGTACTGCCCCACCTGATCAGGATGATCAGTCAGAACCTGTCCAACGACCTTCCGGAGGGCATCCTCGTCGGAGATCTGAACGAGGCCTTTCTGCTCAACGATCTCAAGGGGTGACTGGCCAGTGTGCCTTACCTCGGCCACAACCTCCTTGGCCGTCCCCCCAGTGATCTTGTCCGTGGCCACCAGATCGACTATCTCTGCCAGCCTCTCCGGAGGAAGGTGGAGATCGTAGATGCCCAAATTCTCCTCTTTCATCTGATGGAAGATCTCGCCAGTCACCCAGTGGGCGATAGCTTCGGCGTCCGCCTCTTCAGCCGCCGCCACCGCCTCCTCGTAGAAGTCGGCTACCTCCTTCTCGGCCACCAGCAGGTTGGTCTCGAAAGCCCCCAGGCTGTAATCCGCCTTGAAGCGGGCCCGACGGGCCACGGGAAGCTCAGGAAGCTGGTTACGCAGCTCCTCCACCCACTCTTGACTCACTTCCAGCGGAGGCAGGTCCGGCTCTGGGAAGTAGCGGTAGTCCTCAGCGTACTCCTTGAAACGCTGAACATAGGTCATTCCTCGCATCTCGTCCCAACCCATGGTCTGTTGGATCACCTGACCACCGCTCTCCAGCACTTCAATCTGGCGGACGATCTCGTAAGAGACAGCGCGCTCGAGTGCACGAAAGGAATTGAGATTCTTGATCTCATGGCGCGAAAGGAGCTCCGCCGATCCCTCAGGGCGTACGCTGACACTGGCCTCGAAGCGCATCACGCCCTTCTCCATGTCACCGGAGTTGATGCCCAGGTAGACCAGAATCTCGCGCAGGGCTTCGGCATAGGTCCGCACTTCCTCGGCAGAATGCATGTCCGGTTCGCTCACGATCTCTATCAAGGGCACCCCAGCGCGGTTGAAGTCCACCAAACTGACATTGCCCACGTGATAGAGCTTGCCCGTGTCCTCCTCCAGGTGGACGTTGTTGATGCCAATGCGCCTGGATCCCGCCTCGGTCCCTATGTCCAGATAGCCGTTCACAGCCAGCGGCAGTCCGTGTTGAGAGATCTGGTAGCCTTTCGGCAAGTCGGGATAGAAGTAGCTCTTGCGGGCAAAGCGGGCAATGGGAGGGATCTCGCAGTGCAGAGCAAGACCCGTCATCAGAGTCAGTTCCACCGCACGGCAGTTGATCACCGGCAAGGTGCCGGGCATGGCAGTGCAGACTGGACAAACGTAGGTATTCGGCGGGAGGTCTCCAGTGTCCTCCACCACAGAGCAACCACAGAACATCTTGGAGACGGTATGGATCTGGGCGTGGACTTCTAGGCCGATGACAGGTTCGTAGCGACTCATATGCTCTCTCCGGCGGCGGTCTCGCGGTAGCTGCCCAACGGCACAGTGTACCATTGCCCCCACCGTTGTCAAGCGGATGAGCGAACGGGGTATTCGAAGCGGAAGAAGGCCCTCACATCAACCCCCGGATTGAGCAAAGCTTAACGAATTCACGTTATTGAGGACAATAGGGCATCTTGACTCAGGA
>JASFWK010000140.1:0-5343 GCA_050049355.1 Anaerolineae bacterium
GCCGCAAGCCCGAGGTGAGTAGTTGTCCTTTTTCCTCACCGGTGGACTCTGCAGTTCCTGAATCGATCGATCGTCCGCCAAAGGCGCAGGGCGAGATTCTCAGACAGTTTCTCGGGAAGGCGGGCTGAGATTTCCTGATCTCACTCGACGTGGAGCGACTGGATCACCGCATCCAGCAGCGACAGCTCGGGTGCGAAGCTAGATGGAGGCTGTGCATCGAGCTGCTGCTTCATATCCTGCAGGTAGCTCTCGAAGTTGCTCGCAAAGCCCTCCGGATCCCCGCCCGGAATGATCGACCCGTCAGGCGGCAGAATGGCGTTGGATACCGGAAGAATGGCTGCCACGTAGTACTCCCCATTGTGCGTCAATCCCTGAAACGTGTAGAAGAGTTCGTCGTTGTTGATCGGAATGGCGGCCTGGGAATACTGGGTGAGAAAGCGCACACCGGTTCCATCCTGGAAGTCGATGTAGCCTATGTGGGATCGGAGCATCTGGCCGGCGTTGAACATAGGCAGGAAGGGAATCCCGCTTGGGGCTGCGGCTGGCCTGTCTGCCAGGAACTGCCTCAAGCCCGCGATGACCTGGGCGGCATCTGGATTGGAAACTTCAAACTCGCCGACGGGATAGACGTAGATGCGCGGTTCGTGGAACGTCTCAGGCAGGATGTATCCCTCGAACACAAACTCGACGTGCTCTGGGACCGGCAGCCACGGCATGTCGTATTGGTCCTCCTCCATAGGCACGGTTTCTGCCCGCACATTCGCCGCGAGCGACGCATCGTAGGAGAAGCTAGTCCCCTGGTAGATCACGTCGGGGGTCGGCGTATTCGTTGGCTGAGGCTCGGTCGTCGGCTCTGGCGGCGTGGTGGGCACATACACCGTTGGCTCTGGCGGCGACGTTGGCACTCCGGGTATTCCGATTGGCAGGTCGCAGGCCAGAGCGCTCAGAAACAACACGAGTAGGGCCAGGAGCCCAGGAGTGGATCTCAGATTGCGCTTGCACCACATGACAATCCTCCTTACTTCACTAACCATACTCTATCTCGGGAATCTGCTCGAAATCGAGCTCGAAGTCAAGATCCTCCCTCAACTCCGGCTCATCTTCTGCCTCGTCGAACGGTCCCGCCTTGACGCCGCGTTGGCATAAGGAGCGATACGGGCAGTGGCGGCAGCGACGACGTTGACTGGTGAGAGGGAAGTCGCCCTCTTCCAGGTGCTTGATCTCCTCGATGAGTGAGGTCAGATAGACCCCATCCGCTTCATACTGAGCCGTGTCGTAGGCGAAGCGTTCTGGGTCGGAGGGGAAATTGGCGAACCAGTAGACCATCGACACCTGCTCGGGCTGCAAAGGTTGGCCCTGGTTCAGGTGGGAGCCAGCCTGAACCAGGAGGTATGGATAGACGCGGGTCTGCAGCCGCTCGGCCAGCCACCTGCGTCGGGGACGTCTGCGAGAGGTCTTCCAGTCCACGATGACTGCCCGTCGTCCCGCGTCTATGGCCACCAGATCGAACTTGGCTATCACCCGGTGGCCGTTCAAGGGAGCGGAGAGGACCACCTCGGGGTAGCGCGTTGTGGGCAGATCGGCTGGTGGCTCTTCCAGGTAGTTCCGCCACCAGCGGCGGAGGTCGTCTTGGGTCACGGTGTCCGATAGCTGCTCGGGCGAGATGGCTGACAAGTGTTGGTGGATCAGTCTGTGAAACGCAGCTCCCTGCCGAAGGAACCGTTCGTTCTCCAGCGGTGGTTCCGCCTCCAGGGCTGGCCAGGCCAACCGCTGGATGCGGCGCAGCTGGAACCGCTTTGGACAGTCGACGTAGTCCTGAAGACTGGCCTGGCTGAATTGAAAGTCGACGGGGAAGGTCATTGGGTCTTCTCCTGCAATTGGCAGTCTGCATTTGCAGATTCGTCGATTTGCAGGTTTGTGGACTCGTGGAAGGCCTGCAGGGCGATGAAGGGCACCGCTGGCTGTTGGTCGCCACGTCGGCCGGTGTTCCAGGTGATGATCAACTCCTTCTTTGCACGGGTGATGGCCACAAACAGCAGACGCAGCCGCTCCGCGACGTAGTCCAGCCGAGCCTCCTGGGTGGCCTTGCCCTCTTGATATTCGGCAATTGGATCATTGGAGCGGAGGGCCTCCAGCTGGGCCAGTGCCTCGGCTTCGAGGTTGAGCCGGTCGCGTATGAACCATTTCTCGGAGATGAAGCTGTCATGGGGTAAGCCTGCTGGGAAGTTGTAGTTGTTGACCGACATCAGGTAGACTCGGTCCCACTCCAATCCCTTGGCTTTGTGCACAGTTGCCACGACTGCCTTGCCCTTGTGTCTCTCTGGGTCGAAGCCAGTGTCCTCGCCGCTTAAGCCGAGGAAGCGGCGCTCGTTGCGGGCGATGACCGCCAGTTCCTGCGTGAGCTGGGGCAAGCGCCAGTCGGGGTGACTCTCGCTCGCCCGCCGCAGGACCACGGCCAGTTTGTGCGCCACGGCCAGGTCGGCCGGCTCCTCGAAGAGGTCCTGGGCCAGGGTGAGGATGAGCTGATCTATGGGAAGGAGCGTTGCCCCCTGCCATCGGCGAACCAGCTTGCGAAACGTGACCAGGTGCTGACGAACCTCTGGGGGTTCGTTGGCAAGCCCCGGATCATCCAGCCAGTCCCGCTCCACGCGGGGCCAGAGGAAGTCCTCGACCCGGCGACATTTGCGGATTGCCCTGGCAATCCTCTGGAGGCGCACCTTGCCATCTTCATCTTCACGGTCATCCCGCCGCCACACCTTGTAGGCGAGCGCAAGCTTGACTGGAGAGGAGGGATCGGCCAGGTAGTTGACGATGTTGCCCAGAGCCCCTGCTGCCTCCCGGGTAGACCTCGTGCTGCGCAGGATCTCTATGTACTCAAGCCCGCGTCTCTTCAACTCGCTCGCCAACTCGAAGCCGCGCTGATTCCGCGGTACCAGCACCGCCACGGTCTCGTCGGGGTGATCGGGGAGCCACCGGGCCAGAGAGTCGGCAACCACCCGCAGTTCCTGCGCCGGGGTTAGCTTCCTGGCGAGAAGATGCACCTGGTTGGGATCATCGGGTGGGTTGGGCTGCGGATCGCCGGGCGGTGTGGGCTTGATGTGGGGAGGAGAGAGGGTAGTTCGAACGCCAGCCACTGGATGCTCCTCGCGTGTCCAATCTATCAGGTAGTTGGCGAGATTGATGATGGACTGGGTCGAACGCCCGGAGTTGGGCAACTCGCGCTTCTTGACCCCCGGTTCTTCGAGGAAGTCACGCAGATACTTTGGATCAGCCGTGGTGAAGGTCTCGTAGATGGCCTGGTTAGGATCGCCAACGCGCACCCAGTTCCCCAGAGCTCTTTCGCTCGGGGACGAAGAACTGTCGGGACCGGCCAGCAGCCGGAGGATCCTCTCCTGCAGCCGGCTGCTATCCTGCGCCTCGTCCTCCAGGATGAAGGGCCACCGATGGCGCAGCCGCTCCAGGTACTCGGGGTCCAGCTGAAGCGCCCGCAGCGCCAAGCGAATGAGATCGTCGAAGTCCACCGCGCCGCGATAGGCCAGCGCCCGCTGGTAGTCGGCGTAGATGGCCCAGCCCATCTCCGCCAGCGGGAGGGGTTGAGAGAGCTGATCCAGCTGCTCCCGAAGCTCGGTCGGGGTGATCTGCAGATCCTTGGCTTGCTTGATAAAGCTGAGAGCGATGTCGCTCACCAGGCTCGGCCAGCGATCGCGGCGTACCCAATCCCGTTTCCCCTCCTCCAGGTCGAGCGCGAGGAAGTGGTCGTCGGCGTTGGGATTGCCGCGCAGCCAGGCCTCAGCGGCATCCTGCCGAATCTGATCCGCCGCGCGCTCGTCCACAATCTGGAAATCGTCGGAAAGGCCCACCAGCGCTGGCCGCTCTCGCACGATGTCGTGGGCCAGGCCGTGCAGGGTGCGCACGCGATAGCCAAGATGGGGCAGCAGCCCGCGCCGCTCGGCGAAGTCGGCCACCCGTCCCGCGAAGTTGTCCACAGCGGAGTTGACCAGCGTCACCACCAGCACTTCCTGGTCGTCCTCCAACAGCCCGCTGTCGATCAGTTTAGCGGCCAGGTATGAAAGCGTGCAGGTCTTACCGCTTCCTGGCACGGCCGAGACGCCCATCTTGCCAGCGGTGTAGTCCAGTACCTCCTGCTGTTTGGGACGGGGTTGGAATCTCATATCCGGATTAACGCTCCCGATGCGAACTGCGAATTGCGAAGGGGGAGTTGTGCAAGGTCAGGTCCTCTGTTCGGAGGGGAGGTCGCGCAGCACGCGCTGAATGGCCCAGAGCAGCGGTCCTTTCTGCTCGCCGCCGTGCTCATCCAGCTCGCTGAGGCCCAGGTAGATCTTACGGCGGCAGCGGCGGATCAGGCCCAATGCCAGGCGGTACAGTGCCTCCTGCCTGGTCTCATACTCGTCCGTGTCGGTCCAAGTCGACTCGCTGGGCCAGCCGCGGCTGAGCACGTAAGGGTGAGTAAGAGGCTGGCGAAGCCGCTCCCACCACCCACTGCCTCCCACGTCGAGCCAGAACTGGTAATCGACCGGTCGGTTGCTCATCAAGAAGGTGTAGGCAGGGGCCAACAACACCGCGTCCTCCGGCTGGAGCCGCCAGCTGCGAAAGTACTGAGCGGCCACCACGCCATCTTCTACCATCTCGACGTATTCCTCTCCAAGAGTCTTCCCCTCGGCGGCGCTGCTCTCTGTCACCCAGCGGAACTTCTGCACTGATTCGATCAGATTGGCGGCCACCTCACCGGCGTCATAATCCCTGTGAAAGCCGTAGCCTGCTTGCGACAGTACCTCGCCGAACAGCCGGCTCAGGAAGTGATCGAGTTCCGCCGGCGGTCCAGCGACGTATTCCTCGATCCAGATGCGTAGGCCCTCGTAGCGCTCGCCCAGCGCGTAGGTGAGGCGCTCTCTCATGTCGGGGTTGATGCGATCGAACGAAGTGAGGGCGGGCGCGCCCCCACGGACGCGGTAGACGATCTGGGCCAGGAGCTGGGCGCGCACCAGGTCCATCCCCTCGATCGCCTGCATCAAGGCGTAGGCCACGTCGAAGTGGGTGGGGCAGACTTCCCACTGTGGGTGAGAAACTCCCGCCAGGGTCAGCAGACACCGAGTCGCCGGTTCCTCCCGCAGGGCCCGCGAAGGACGGTGGGAGCGGACCGGAATCTCGCGCTGCTCCAGCCTGTTTGCCAGCGAGAAGCGGAGCGCGTCGGTCAGGAAGGGAGCCAGCACCACGATCTCCCCCGGCTGGACACCCTCCTCGTCCACAAGCGCGGCGATCTCCTCGGCGACCCAGTCGAGCATCTCCGGGTGGTAGCGGTGGTATTCATAAGAGAGGACCGAA
>JASFWK010000176.1:0-3736 GCA_050049355.1 Anaerolineae bacterium
AAGTTCTGGAAGGAGGTCTCTCCTCCAGTGTACAGACGCAGGGTCAGTGGAAGGACCTGGCCCAGTTGCATCGGTAACAGCCCACCGAAGCCCAACAATCAAGCACGGCCCGGGCAATCGAGCCCTTTACGCTCCACCTCACACTTCCTCCTCCACTGCAGCGAGAGCAGGGGAGAACTCGTCGCGCAGTTCCCCCTGGATCGCTTGCATCCGCTTCAGCGCAGAAGCATCTCGCCGTCCACGCAGAGCCCAGAGGCTCTGGAAGAGCGGTAGGATTTCCTCTTCCGCAGCGAGCCCCACCTCCTCCACCAAGACCTCAAAGACGTAGATCAGATCGGCGAAGCCGCTGTCTGGATCCAACTTCTCCTCCAGGATGGTTCGGAGACCCCGCACCTGCTCCTGGCGCGTCCGCTCGTCCTCCCTCTCAAAGAACCGCTCCAACTCCTCCAGATCCTCCCGCGCGATGGTCCAGCCCGAGCCCCCCACATCCTCCTCCAGATGTGGGATGGTGGAAGGGCCCACGAGTGCGCAGACAACCCCTGGCTGAGCCAACACCCAGGAAACAGCAACCTGGACGGGGGTCCTGCCGTACTTCTCGCCCAACGCTTCTAGCCTTTCGACCACGCGCAGGCCAGACGCGAATCGCTCGCGCTGGAAGAGGGGATCCACCCGACGGATGTCTCCTTCCTCAAAGACATGATCGAGCCCGATCTTCCCCGTCAGGAGCCCCCGGCCGGTCGTACTGAAGGCAATCACTCCCGCGCCGTGCTCTCGGCACAGCGGCAGGATCTGTTTCCGCGTCTTTCGGCTTACTGCGCTCAGTTCCACCAACTCGGAGAAGATCCGTCCGGCGGCCAAGTAGGCCTGCAATTGAGGCAGCGGTAGATGGGCCAGGCCGTAGCGCCGGATCTTGCCTGCAGCCTTGAGCTCTTCGAGCGCAGTCACCGTCTCCTCAATCGGCGTGTTAGGGTCACCGCGGTGAATCTGGTAGAGATCAAGGTAATCGGTCTGCAGCCGCTGCAGGCTCCGCTCACACGAAGAGACCACGTGCTCGTGCGAGCAGTCGGGTCCTCCATCCAGATTCGCCCCCACCTTGGTAGCGATCCACACCTGGTCGCGAAAGGGAGCCACCGCTCGGCCCAGGACCTCCTCGGCGGGGCCATATACGTCGGCGGTGTCGAAGAAGGTCACCCCCAGGTCGTAGGCCCGCCGCAGCAGGTCAATGAATTGCGCCGGGTCCTTCTCCCCATATGCGCCGCTCAGCGCATAGGTGCCGACACCGATCTCCGAAAGCCTCTCGCCTTGACAGGTTCGATATCTCATGAGGTCTCCTACAGACTCTCCATCTCCCCGCTCGGCACTTTGCGACCTCGTGCAGCCCCGCCTGACTCACTCTTCCTGCAACACCTCGAAAATGGCTTCTGCAAACTCCTCAGCTGCTCCCTCCAGGCGTGCGGTGACGATCCGTCCATCTCGCTGTACCCGCTCCCGCGTGCATATCGCGCCCTCGGCCTCCAAATGCGGGCAGTAGGTGGCCGGATCGTAGACAGCAGCCTCCCTCCCCTGCAGAATGCCGGCTCGGGCCAGGATCACCGGCGCAGTGCCGATAGCCGCCAGCACCTTCCCTTGCTCCAGCGCCTCCTGCGCCACACGATGAGCTTCCCGATCGTCCCAGTAGACCGCCGAGCCCTCCCCGCTGACGAAGACAATGGCATCGTAGTCTACAGCCTCCACCTCTGTCACCAGCACATCGGGCTGTGCCTCCAACATCCCATACTGCCCATTCGCCAGATCCATCGAGCGTGAAGCTACAGCGACGGTGTAACCGTTGGTCACAAGCACATCGCGCGTCCCGGAGTACTCATCGTCGTTGAAACCGCTCGGGGCAATGACCATAAGCACGCTCCCTCGCTCAGGCCCACCAGTCGGCTCGGTCTGCGGAGGCGCGCAAGCATCGGAATGCTGGCACGCCGAGCAGTCGATATACTCCATCTGCGAGCGATCCTTCACCACGATGCGTATCCTACTTCCCCACTTCTCCTCTATTGTACCAAAAACGTGAGCACATGTGCCATCTAGTTCCGCTCTGTACTGACCCTGCCGCCGACAATGAGGGAAGTACTCGCACCAGTCGTCGCTGTACACGCAGGCGTAGAACTTGCCGTATTCGAAATCGAAATCGTTGAACACAGGATCGAATATGAAGAACGCGACTCGGGGATTGGGAGTATCGGCATTGCGAACGTGCAGAATGCGCCCCTCAACGCAGGTGGTTTCCTCCAGATGATCAGGCGCCTCGTACCAGGGGATGCACTCAGGCGTCGGCGACGGGGTTGGAGCGGCGGTAGGAGCTTCGGTGGGCAGCGCAGCAGAACCGCTGCAGGCAGCGGCTGCGATCATCAACAGAAACGCGACCGCCAGACCACACAAGCCACTGCCCCTCGACCTTGGCAAGGCACCCTGGCTAGGTCTCCCAGAGGATTCCGGCACCACTTCTATCTTCTCCATGTCAGACATCCCCACCTCCAAAGAGAAGCCGAACGGCCAGCACCATCAGTACCACTTGCCCCATCAGCCACGCAAGCTGAAAGGGTATCTGGCTGGCGAGGATCTGGGCGGGTGGGAGATCGCTCAGGTACCCAGTCAGCGTCAAGGCGAAGTTGCGCAAACCGTGCACAGCAATGGTGGCTGGGACACTCCTCGTCCGCCAGTAAACGTAGCCCAGCATGAACCCCGACAGTCCGGTTTGCAGAAGACGGGACAACACCAGCGAACAGCACCAGCGCTGATCGAGCAGGGCCGAGGGCAGGTGCAAGGAGGCAAAGAGCACTGTGGCGACGATCATCCCCCAGAAACCCCATTCCTCCTGAAGCCTAGTTTGGATGTAACCCCGGCTGACGATCTCCTCCCACAGGGCGATGATGAAGACATCCACGGCCAGGTCTCTGATCAGCCCTGTGAGGACTGTAGCCGTGAGGGGTGGGAACCGCAGCGGGACGGCTTCCAGCCTGAGGGCGATCAAATGCCCGCCGAAGGCCAGTGCAGCAAGAACCAGTGCCAGGAGGAAAGAACGGCCTGGGCGCACAACGACCAATCCCAGCCCTTCCCATCCTCTCCCTTCGACCTTGGCACTGAGCAGGACCACCAGCGGCAGCACGACGACGATGGGATGGAAAGGGATCCACCCCGCTGCGCACGCCACCACGATGGGGATCTGCGCCAGATACACCCCCAAGGCCCGGAACCCGCCTGGCTTCATAACATCCATCCTATGACACAATCCAAGGCTCTGTCTCACACAAACAAGAGCAGACCAAAGCTCCATACGTCAGCGATCAGGTGCGTGACCATCAAAGGCACCAAGTTGCGCTCCCGGGTATAGTAAAGGCCCGTGACGATTCCGATCAGGAATGTAACGAGCAACTTGACAGGGAAGAAGAGTCCGTGAATCAGGGCGAAGGAAACCGCCGACAGCAAGACCGCAAGCCGCCGGCTGCGTCCACGGGCTTCCAGCCGGGTAATGATGTAACCGCGCCAGATCAGCTCCTCGCAGAAGCCAGCCGTAATCGGCTTCAACCCTATCATGAAGATGTACTGCCAGGTATTCAGACTTTCATAGACTCGCAGTGTGCCAGAGACCCACAACCTGGCCATATAGGCAGCGAGGACCGCGTTGAAGAGAACAAAGACGATCACAGCAGGTACCCACCTGAATCTCCAGAGATCACCCTGGGGT
>JASFWK010000012.1:0-31382 GCA_050049355.1 Anaerolineae bacterium
AGCCCATCACATCGCCGGGTCGGAAGACCTGGCAGGGATTGGTGAGGGCCACCCGGATGGAGAGCGGCCGGATCACTCGCTCCCCCACCTCCTGCTTCCGCTCGACCAGCACGCGCAGTATATGCCTCACGTCCACGTTCTGGGCGACCGAGAGACCCAGGGGCTCCAGGCGGCGGTTCGCCTCGGCCCGCAGCTCGGAATCCTCTAGCGCTTGGGCGGCACGAGTGAGGGTGTTGGTGCAGCCCCCACAAACCGTGACCACCTCTCGGTGGCCCATCCGCTCCACAAGCCCCAGGTTGTACGCAGCCAAGTAGACCCATTCAGCGGTGAACGATTCGACAACCGGTGAGCCGCAGCAGGCGGTCTGCTGGACCAACTCTAGTTCGATCCCCAGCTCCCCCAGCACGGCCCGAGTGGCCGCTTCATACTCCGGCATGCGCTGGAGGACCAAACAGCCAGGGTAGAAGGCTGACTTCAAGTCTCTGACCTCAAGGCGCGAGAACTCTCATTGGATCCACAGCCGCCACCCTGCCTCCCGGGTGTCTCCGGGCCTGAGTCAGCCTCCATCCGCAGACGACTAACCCACCACCTGAGCGAAGTTCGCTGGCGTCACCCCTGGGCTCTCAATCCTGTGCTTGGCGTAGAAGCGATCTACGGCATCCTCCACCTCGGCGACCGGCACACCGACCAGGGCCGCCTCCAGATCTGTCAGCTTCTCCCCAGGGAAGAAGAAGAAATCACCGGAAAGGGAGACACTGACAACAACATCATCCCGCACCTCAGCCGTGGCACGGATCAGACCGCCGGGCGCTTTGTGCACTTTCTGGCGCACCTGAACACCAGCGCGGATCTTCACCTCTCGATTGACACGGTGTCTCCTCTTCAGGTACAGCCACTCGTCGGCAAGGAAGCGCACCGCCAGCTCGTCCGCCTTGCCGCGCCACGCCGCATCCACCTCCGTCTCCACCTCCAGAGGGCCCAGCAACTCAGCGAACTTCTCGGCCATCAGGCTCCACAATTCGTCCGTTGACGGCACCCTTTCAATCTCTCGCTTGATGGTTGAGAGGTTCTCGCGAAGCGTCTTATATACCTTGTCGCGGAATTTCTCGTCGGGCACCTTCAGCACGCGGGTCATTGTGTCGTAGTCAAAGTCTACGATCAAGTTGCCCACGAAGACGATGTAGTCCTCGATCTCGGCGACGCCAGTGCCGGAGACCTTGCGATTGTCGGCGATGATGTCATTGACCGGCTTATACTCAGCTGGGATGCCCAACGCTCGATAGGTCTCGATGGGAGGCTGGAGGAACTTGCGGTAAAAGGCCTCCTTACCGGACGGCACCAACGGGTTGTCTTTGTGAATGACAAGCTGCCAGAAGAGCTGCGCCCCATCCAGATAGACGGAGCCGCCGCCAACTTCGCGTCGGAAGATGGGGATATCGTGCTCGCGGCAGAACGCCACGTCCACATCCTGTTCCACGTCCTGGAAATAGCCGATGCACAGATACGGGGTAGTGGGCGACAGCAAGATTAACCCCTCACGGTTCAGGCGGGGCAGAGCGTGATAGAGAAGCTGCGAGTCCTGCCACGAAACAGAGCCGACACGGTGCAATTTCACCAGCGATCTCTCCTTTTCAGCGATCAGTGAACCCAACGGCACACAAGGCATATCCAGCCACTGTCGAGCGCCAGAGGGAAACCACAAAGACACAGAGGACAGAGGGAATCCTGGAACCTCCGTGACCCCTGTGTCTGTGCGGTGAACCCGGGCAGTTATGCGACTGCGGCGATGCCTGTGAAGAGACATTCATAGTTCGCCGATTCGTACTGTTCACGATAAGAGGGTGAAGTGCCCGCTACTGGTCTTCAAAGCAGTTCGAAAGCGCTGGATCTAGGATCAGCAGTACCCTCCAACAGCCAAGCGGCGGGTATTGTACTACAGACGGAAGAGAGTGCAAGAAAGAGGAACGCCTCCAGCTGTAGCTGGAGGCACTCGCTGCTCGCGACGACACGCTGGCTAGTACCACAACGTGACTTCGCTCCGGAGACCCGGCCTCCACATCCTCCGCAACGCCAGCCCCCGGTCCCTACCGGGCGGATCTGCCGCCACCAGCAGTCACAGAACGGGAGAAAGCAGACAACCGTCTTGAGACGCTAGACTGTCGATTTAGTGCGCCTCTGCAGCCTGAATCGCGTCCCAGACCACCTCTGTGATATCCTTGACGCGCACGCGGGTTCTCGTGGACCTGGCGGCCGCAGTCATAGTACGCTTGCACTGCTGGCAAGCCGAGATAACCGTCTTGGCGCCGGTGTCTAGGACCAAGGCCATCTTGCGCCGGCCGATCCGAGCGACCAGCTCACTATCCACCATCTCCAGGTTGCCCCCACCCCCACAACAGAACGAGTCCTCCCGATTGTGAGCCATCTCAGTCCACTGCAACCCTTCGACGCTGGACAAGACCACTCGCGGCTGATCGAAGATACCGCTGGTGCGACCCAGGTCACACGGATCGTGATAGGTGACGGGACCATCGGAGTGACGAAGAGGAAAGGCCCTGGCCTTGACCAATTCCGCCAACAACTCGGTCGAGTGCCACACTTCGAAGGGGAGACTCTCGCCGGTCAGCTCAGGGTAGATATGCTCCCACGTATGGTAGCACGAAGGACAAGTCGTGACGATCTTCTGCACTCCTAGTGCCTGAGCGTGGGTCACGTTGAGCAAGGCCGCCAGGCGGGCTTCGTCCTTCTTGCCGGCCGCCAGCAGCGGGAAGCCACAGCAACATTCGTCTTCGCCAAGCATGGTGAAGGACAATCCAGCGTGAGCCAGAGTCTGCACGAAGGCCCGTGGGATGCCGTTGACCATCGGGAAGAGCGACGATACGCAGCCAGGAAAGTACAGCCACTCTGCTCCGCGCTGCCCAACAAGACCCCCAGGCACCATCTCTAGCCGCTCCGTCCAAAGCATCCGGGCATCGCCAGCCTCGCAGGTGATGTTACATTCCTGGGCGACGCATTGACTCAAGTGCTCGAAACTGTCCGAGGCTACGACACTCTCGGCTACCATCTCCCGCAGGTCGAGCCACAGCCGGCGGGTGTCAATCCCGGTCGGACAGATCTCTTTGCAGCTGCCGCACAGCGTGCACTGATAGAGACGCTTGATGAAGTGCTCAGGGACCTCGGCCTTGCCCCCGTCGCCCAGGCCCAGGTTCTTGATGACAGAGATCTTGCCCCGTGGCGCACTCGTTTCCCATCCAAGCTCGTCGTACACGGGGCAGGTGGTGCGGCAGTATCCGCACTGGGCACAGATGAGCGCCTCGTTGGCTACGCCAGTGTAGGCAGGGACCCCTTGGGAGGCCAGGGCAAGAGCAGGGCGCGACGTCGTGGTGCGCGAAGCTGGCGCAGATGCAGGCTGCGGAGCCGGGCGTGCTAATGCCTGTCGCAGACGTCCGCGCACCGCGGCAAGCAGCGAGATTGCAGACAGACCGACTTTGAAGAGAACGGGCGGAAGGAGTGGCAGTGTGCGATACAACTTCCCAGGATTGAGGAGATCGCGCGGGTCCTGTGCTGCCTTGCGGCGGCGCATCTCCGCGATCTGCTCCTTGGTGAAGATGTCGCTGAGATATGGGGTGTTCCACAGCCCAACGCCGTAGGGATGACCGCCGTGACGGAGCCCGATGTCGTGCAGCCTCTTGGTGATGCTGAGCGACATAATGTATTCCATGACCTTCGTCTCGTCAGAGCGGTACATCGCGAAGGCGACCGCCGCACCCGGGGCCACCACCGAACCGTAGTTGTAGAATTCAACCCCAATCTGACGGCCCAGCCGCTCCACGTCGTGGATGAACGCGTCGAGCTGATCCAGCGGCAGCCATACCTTGGCTGCCAGCAGCGAAGGACCCGCTCGCTTGGCACGCAGAGCGCGGAACCGCTCCTCCCACTCACGTTGAGCGACCTCAGGAGGGGCCTCCACGCCTTTGGTCCGGGCGACGATTCTCATCAGGTTCCCCATCCCACGATAGACCTCGTCGGTGCTGCCCTCAAAGTCCACCGCCAGCGCGGGACGGTCGCCGAGGGACTCATAGCCAGCCTGCTCCAGCAAGCGATGGAAACTCACATCGGTGTAGTGCATGGTGTACGGACGCGGATCGCTTTGGACCAGCGCTACTGCCGCTTCGCGTAAAGCGGTCATACTGGCAAAATAGATCACATGGTGAGACTCCGCCTCCGGTGCTCGGCGCACCTTCAGTTCGAATTCCGCCAGAACACCCATCGTCCCTTCCGTCCCAGCGAAGTAAGCCAGCGGCGGCTCCGAGTCATTGGTCACCTCGGTGATCTCACCGTCGGGCAAGATCACGCACGCCTTCACAACCTGCTCGTGTACGCAGCCGAAGGTGAGGCTCCCGACGCCGTAGCCCTCGGTACTGAACCATCCACCGACGGTGGCCGATGGAGCACTGGTGGGATAGGTCAGCAGCGCCCAACCTCGGTCGCGCAGCCAGTCATCCAACTCAGCCCAGCGTACAGCTGATGTGACTCTCACGGTGCCGCGCTCCTCGTCGAGAACCGGCTCGCTCCGCAGATTGTTCAGATCCAACAAGATGCCGCTACGATAAGGGACCGCATCGAAGTAGACGGTCGAAGCCGCCGCGCGAGGCGTGACGGGAATGTGGTGTCGACTCGCCTGCCTCATGACGACGGCGACCTCCTCGGCGTCCATGGGGCGCACGATCAGTTCCGGCTCGGCCCTGATGCCAAGGGGCCTCACCAACAAATCAGGCACCGGAGCCAGATCCCGGGAGTAGACCCGTCGCTCTATCTGATCGTACGTGACGCGCCCAGCCAGGTATCGCCTGAGGAATTCCAGCGGCGGGGCATCCCGCTCGAACTGGGCCCAGGCCCAGTTCGCCAGAGCGGAGTCGTCGGTTCGCCACAGGTCCGCCAGTTCCGCCTCCAGTTGGTCCGTGGGACGGATCTTGACCAGCCAGCCCTCCCCATAGGGTGCCTGATCCACAAGCGTCGGATTCTCGCTCAGTATCTCATTGACAGCAACGACCTCTCCAGAGACCGCGGCTTGGATACGACGGATGCGGTGACCGCGCTCCACCGGCTGGATCGACAGCAGGTGTTCTCCCTGCCTCACCTGCCGGCCAACAGGCGGCAGTTCGACGAACAGGACTTCGTGGAGCATCCCTTGAGCCAACGCGGTGATGCCCTCGATCACCAGATCACCCTCCACGCGGGCGTAGGCGTGGGATCCATCGTAGTAGAGGTCTGGAGGAAACTGGTAGCCGGCCACCTCCAGCCTGCCCTGTGAGGGTGCCGCGGCACCACTCCCAAGCGAGAATCCTCCGAGGCGGAGCGGGGCGACCGGGGCCGTCCTGGGCACGGGGACCGCTGTCGATGGCCTGACGGCGGTGCGTCGGGTGACCGGGTGGTGCAGCCCCTCGGCCTCCAGCTCCTTCTCCGCCCACGTCAGCAGCTCGGAATCCTCGGGCCTCAGCAGCCTACTCAACTCGTCGCTCAATCGGGCCGTGGGGCGGAGCCGAGCCACCCAACCAACGCCGTAGGGATCGCGGTTGACCCAATCCGGGTGCTCCTCCAACTCCTCGTTGACAGCGACGACTTCGCCGGACACAGCAGCGCGGATGTGACGGACTCGGCCGCGCAGGGCCATGGGCTGCACCGAGAAGAGTCGATCGCCCTGCTTGACCCTGCGCCCCACGTAGGGAAGTTCGACAAACAGCACCTCGCCTAATAGTTCCTGTCCCAGATCGGAGACGCCCTCAACAAGCACGCCATCCTCGATGCACACGTAAGCGTGGGAGCGATCAAAATAGAACCCGTCCGGAAAGTCATACCCATCGGCCCTGAGCCGAGGGGAGGAGGGAAATGCATCCGCGTGACGCAGCCGGGCTGCAGCCAACTCGCGACGCGCCCAGGTCTTGAGCGCCAAATCGCAGGCTCGCAGAAGCCCGTCCAGTTCGCTTTGTAGTTTCAGGGGGTCGTCGGGACGGATACGCACCACCCACCCCGTGCCGTAGGGGTCGTCGCTGACCAGCTCTGGATTCTCCTTCAGCGCCGTGTTGACAGCCGTGACCTCCCCAGAGACGATGGCGCGGATGCGGTGGAGACGCCTGTCAGAGTCTATGGGCTGGATCGAGAGCAGGTACTCCCCCTGCTCGACTTTGCGGCCCACAAAGGGCAACTCCACGAAGAAGATCTCACCCAGCAGCCCCTGGCCCAGGTCGGTGATGCCCTCGACGACAGTCTGCGCCCCGACGCGACCGTAGGCGTGATGCTGATCATAGTACAGTTCGTCGGGATATGTGAAGTTCTCAAGCTTCATCTTCTCCCTCCGTTCCCTCTGCCAAGGTAAGGTAGAACCAGTCGAAGCGTGGATGCACAACTTCCAGCGGAGGTTGACATACAAGCGAGGAGGAACCGTTTCAAGGAGAGCCCCACGCCCAACAGTGCTCACGATATCCCGTGGCCCTGTTGATCATATCATAACACCGATATGGGGCTGGAACGGTAGCGGTTCGTTAGGGTTAGATTGGGATCACGCACGTGGGGGGAGGGGTAAAGGGATTTCGGTGCTAGACACAGAGGATAGGATTGCAGAGGCAGCAGCGCTCGCTCTCGAGAGGGAAGGGAGCGAGAGCAAGCAGCGGAGGAGAATCCGCCACGGTCCTCTCAAGGCGCCGCGGGCGTCGTCCCTTGCTCCTCCGGTACGACCAGTCGATACCCTATGCCTCGGACCGTCTTGACGTAGTCAGCCTCGCCCAGTTTCGCGCGCAAGCCATGGATGTGGTAGCGGACGATCTCCCTTGCCTCCCACTCCTCAGCCTCGTAGCCGCGAATCGCCTGTACCAGTTCGCCGTGCGAGAGGGCGCTGCCGACGTTCCGGGCCAGGACGACCAGCAGGTCGAATTCCGTTGGGGTAAGATTGAGGATGCGACCACGCAGAGTCGCGGTGTGTCCACCTACGTCTATGGTCAAGTCCTCGAGGCGGATAGCCTCCTCCGTCGACTCGGGTGGAGCAGTCTCCAAGTCCTCCTCGCCAGCCAGTTCCCGCGCAGCCGCGCTCAGGGTGCCTATCAGTTGCCGGCGGCGCAGCTCCTCCTCCCGCCTGGTCAGTCCAGTTTCGACGCACCGCCTCAGCAGTTCGTCGTCGCAGGGTTTGGTCAGGTAGTCGTGCGCGCCCAACCGCAGGGCCTCGATTGCCGTCTCCATCGAGCCACGGGCCGTCAGCACGATCAGCACCATATGTGGGACCACCTCCCGGAGGCGGGTCATCAGCTCGACCCCGTCAATCCCGGGCATCACGAGATCGATCAAAGCCAGGTCGAAGCGTCGCAGTTTGACCAGCTCTAACGCCTCCTCACCATCGGCAACGGCAACGGCATCATAGCCATCCCGACGCAGAATCTCGCGCACGGTGAGGCGGATCGCCAGCTCGTCGTCTACAATGAGGACACGTCCTCGCCGTCCCACAATCTCCACTCCTCTTCCGTGAGCAGAGGAAGCGTTATGGCAAAGCTGCTGCCCACATCCACCTCGCTCTGCACCTCAATCGTGCCATGGTGATGCTGCACGATGCTGTGACTGATCGGCAGCCCCAAGCCTACCCCCTTGACCTCGTCCTTGGTGCTAAAGAAGGGTTCAAAAATCTCCTGCAAGTGCTCCTGAGGTATGCCGCAGCCGGTATCAGCGACGATCATCTGGACGGTGTCCACGGCGCGCCCTGGAGCGACGTCCATATCATCCCACTGAGGTCCCCGATGGGTGACAATTCGCAGTTGACCACCATCCGGCATTGCCTCAATGGCGTTCAGAATCAAGTTGATTGCCACTTGAGTCAGTTGCCCAGCCGAGGCCAGCAAGGGGGGCAAATCGGAAGCAAGCTCCCTCACGACAGTCACACGAGCGTATTCTAACTGCTTGCCGGTCAAGAAGATCGCTCGCTCCAGCACTTTGTTGAGATTGACAGGCGCCCGGGGCTCCTGATCGGGGCGCACGAAGTCGAGCAGATTGCGCACAGTCTGCGCCAGGCGGTCAAGCTCACTCCTTGCTACGCGGAGAAAGGTCTTGGAAGGTTCATCATCGGGAACCGCGTCATCGAGGAGCGTCAGGCAGTTTCGGATACTGAATAGGGGATTGTTGATCTCGTGGGCCACCGAGGCAGCCAATCGCCCCAGCGCGACCAGTCGCTCGTTGCGCGCCATAATGTCGCGTATGGCTCGAGCTTCGCTCACATCCCGAACACTGTGTATCAACCCCGCGAACTCGCCGCCCTCATCGTAGATTGGGAACAGTGAGATGTGGTAAGTGCCGGGAATGGCAAGGTTATCCACCTCGACCGGTGTGTTCCGCTGGGTTTCCAACAGCCGATGACAGCGAAACCACGGGGCGGGGCCGGCTCGGCCATAGAAGAGATTGCAGCACCGCCGGCCGATGGCTTGTTCCTCAGATAGCCCGAACATCTCGAGGAAAGCTTGGTTGACGCGCACGATCTTGTAGCTGGAATCGGTGATGGCGATACCATCACGGATCGCGCTGAAGGTCTGCTCCCACTCCCTTTCGGTCCGCGAAACGCTTTCGAAGAGCCGCGCGTTTTCGATGGCCACGGCAAGCCCACGCGCCAAGGCAGTTAGCAGAGCGACCTCGGATTGCGAAAAGGCATAGGGCTCCTCAGTACCCAGAATCAGGATGCCGACTGCCCGACTGGCAACCCGCAGAGGCAAGCTAAGCAGGGCACCCATGGGGATTTCGTCAAGCTCAGCGCACTTCTCGGTTAGCGCTGGTGGAGGCTGTTCATAGATCACCACCCCGTTCGACTGGGTCGCGGCGGCGGCCTCGCCTTTGCCCTCGAGGAGCCCAGGCAATGTTCGGGCAAACTCCTCGGTCAGCCCGTCGTAGGCTGCGAGCACCGGCACGTCTGCGTCCTTGCCCCACAGGTAGATTGCGCAAGCATCGGCGCCAACCAAAGCCTCTGCTTGGCGCAGGGCCTCGGCCACCACAGTGTCCAGTTCAAGCGAACGGGCCACCGCACCAGTCATGCTCAGCAGGGCAGCCAACTCCCGATTGCGCTGTACGAGTTCGGCCTCAAGCCTCTTGCGGGCAGTCACGTCACGCATGACCTCGACGACCTGCCGAACGCGCCCCTCCTCGTCCTTGAGTGGAGTGGCGACAACCTCAATGAATCGCTGCGAGCCATCATCTTTGGCGTGAACGTGGGTGCTGTGGCTCATGGTCTCCCCGTTCCAGACGTCAACCGCAGGGCACATTCCATTTGGAGGAGAACAGGGTTCGGAGCGGCCGTGGCTTACCTCATAACACGGGCGCCCCACCACTTCATCGTTGGCACAGCCCAGAGCTTGAAGCAAAGCTCTATTGGCGCGTGCGATACGAAAATCCGGCTCAAGGACGAGCACCTGGTCCGCCAAGCTATCGATGAACCACTGCAATTGATCACCCACTCTGGCCCTCCTTCTCACCTCATGGTCGCTGCTGGAAGACGGGAAGCACCGGCGTCAGGGACTCGGGGCAGGAGGTATCAGTAGACGGTCATCGAGGCGTCAGCAGCTCCAAACAGATTATAGCGGAACTGGGCCGCAAACTCAAGCCGCTTGCCGCGAGATCCTGGTGGCGATCCAATCCAGCGTACGGACCAGGTGCGATTGGCACAGAGCGGCAGCCCCAGTACTTGACTCCTGTACTGAGGCCCTACAGGAAGAACAGCGTCAGAGAACGAGCAGTGAGCATACGGCCGGCCTCGGAACCGTTCACAGAAGCACCGGGCGCAGGAACAGCGCACGCGCCTCTCAAAGGTCGGGGCACGCTGCGCGCGGTATGGATCTCAAACCGGGGGCCCTGGCTTGCTTCGAACACCGATCTTGGGAGCTTGTCAGCTTCGTACGCGGTTCAAACCCATGGCATTCCCGAGATCATACCGCTCCCCAAGACACTCAGCCCCCGCAGATCCGCGGGGGCTGGACGAGTGCATGCCAGGCGGCGAGGTGCGCTTCAATCGATCAGCTGTCGAGCCACCAGTTCGGCGATGTCCATCACCCGTATGCGCACTCTCTCGCGGCGGGCGCCGATAGCGAGCGTACGCTTACACTGCTGGCACGCGGAGAGGAGGACCTTGGCATCCGTCGCCTTCGCCTCTGCAATACGGCTTCGGGCCACCGCTTCCGTCAATTCGGCATCGCCCATCTCGACATCTCCCCCTCCGCCGCAGCAGAGTGAGTAGTCGTGGTGATGCTCCATCTCCACAAGCGTAAGGCCCGGTACACCACGAATGACATTGCGGGGCGCCTCGTAGATGCCGCTCGTCCGCCCCAGGTCGCACGGATCATGATAGGTCACCCTCTGCTCCAGCGGATCGAGCCGGACGCGGCCTTCGCCAAGTACCTCCTCCAGCAACTCGGCGGCATGGAGGACCTCGAACCCCAGTGGTTCCCCCAAGATGCGCGGGTAGTCGTCCCTCCAAGTGTGGTAGCAGGAGGGACAAGCAGCCACCAACCGCTTCGCACCGGTCCTACGCACCGTCTCCACATTGTGCTGTATAGCCTCGTTCGCCGCACGGCCCATGCCGGCGATGATCAGTGGGAATCCACAGCACCACTCCTCACCACCCAGCGTCAAGAAGTCCACCTCAGCCCGGTCGAGAATCTCGACCATGCTCTGTGGCACTGAGTAGGACTGAGGATAGAAGGAGGCAACACAACCAACAAAATAGACCACCTCTGCCTGTGTCTTCCCCTTGACTCCGTCGGGCACACGCGGCAGGTTCTGGCTCCAGATCAGTCGATCCTCGTTGGGGTCGCCCGAGATGTTGTAGTGGGTGGTAATGGTCCCGCGCAGATCGTCGAAGACGCCGGGATAGATACCCTGCTGGACCAATTCCTCACGCATCGAGATCCACATATCCCGCGTATCGATGTGGACTGGACAGACCACAGCGCAGCGGCCGCAGAGCGTACAGGCGTAGGTCCCGGCGGAGTGAGATTCGAGTGCTGCTCGACTCGGCGGGCGAGGGCCAAAGATGCGCGCCGGGAGCCCGTGCTGCCTCTGGATAAACCGCCGCACCATCTCGATCTTCCGCAGGGGAGTAATGGCATCCAGGTCCGACTTCTCAGCGAAGGTGGGACACCAAACGACGCATTCGCCGCAGCGGGTGCAGGCGTCGAACTCCATCAGCTGTCTGAATGTGAAGGAACGCGGCTCATACGCCGACATGAGCGCCTCCTCTCTCCCTCCTGCCGCTGGCAGTCTCTTCCTGGAATTGGTCCATCCAGGCCAGCAGCCCCCCAGCGATCACGTGCATGAACTTGGAAAAGGGGATAGTGACGATGACCACGGAAGTCAGCAGACCATGACCCACATACATCCATTCAAAGAGACGATCCCAATCCAGCTGAAGTCCGACAAAGAGACGGGAAAGCGGATACCCGACGAAGGAGAGATAAGCTGTCGACAGGGCGTGACTGGAGTTGAGACGGACGATCTCAGCAGCCCACCCCGAGAGCAGGATCAACCCCAAGCCGAACGTCATCCACGTATCCATCGGGTCAGTACGCAGTTGGGGAACACGGAAAACGTAGCGGCGTACGAAGAAGAAGAGGAAGCCGATCGTCATCAGCAAGCCTCCCGCCTCGTTCAGTACCGCCGTGACCGGATGGTCGGGATTGTACCACATCGCGATCCACGGAACATCCCCGAGGTGGAAGACGTGGTTGAGGAGCTTATCCGAGAGGGCTGCGATGCCAGAAAGCGTCATCAGCAGCATGAACCCGCTCAGCAGGAGGAAGTGGTTCAGCCAGCGCCAGAAGCTAGCCCGCCACAGCCGACGGTTGAACCAGACCTCTGTGACGAAGGTCTTGACGACCAGAGGAAATTGTCGGCTAAAGATCGCCGACAGGGCTGTCCCGAACATCCGCAGCCCCTTCCGACCCGTCGAGTCACTTTCATACCCCTCGACGCGGCCCCGGAACCAGGTCCTCAAGACAACCCCCATCCCTATCAGGAAGAGGAGCATCAGGGGAAGATGGACAATCCAGAAGACAGTCTCTGCATTCATCAGACGCTTACTCCCATAATGTCTTCCGCGCCTTCGTCCGCAGGGTCGATTGTGGTAACCCGCCCTACATCCTACACGGCGCGGAATTGCACGTGCTCACAACCTCACGTGATCCGGGAACCGCAAGTCTACTCCAAGAGCTCCTCGTACTTCCCCGCTTCCTCCTCGATGAAGGATTTGAGCTCCGGTGAATCGGCCCGCATCAAGTTCTCCAGTTCGGAGGGATCGGACACTTCGATCTTGACCAGCCAACCCTCGTCGAAGGGAGACTCGTTGACCAGCATGGGCTCCCACTCCAACTCTCCGTTGACCTCGGTAATCTCGCCAGTGGCCAGAGCGGCGATGCGGCCCACCCACTTGCCCGATTCCATGGACATGAAGGTCTGTCCTTGCTCCACCTCTCGCCCGACGCGAGGCATCTCCACGAAGACGATCTCCTGAGCGATCCTTTGTCCGAAGTCAGTCAGACCCTGCACCACAAAGCCGTCCTCTACGCGGGCCCAGCTGTGCTTCCGGTCATAGTAGAGATCATCTGGGAATTCGATGCCGGCGATATTCATCTTCACTTCCTCCTTAGAGATACGGCCAGCAAAGCAAGTCGCTATTATACAACAACTTCCGAATCATCAAAAAGACCGCTCCATCACCTCCTCCATCGGTGGCAGCTCCCGGAGTCTCTCGGTGAACTCCTGCACCGTTTGAGCGAAGAGCCCGCCCTCCGAGGAGGAGACCCACTTGACAAGGAACCGCTCCTGCTCAATGCCGGTGAAAGTCAAGAGGGCCTTCAAGATCGGCATGCGGCGAGCAGTGCGGTGGTTACCGGTACTGTAGTGGCAGTCGCCAATGTGACAGCCCAGCACCATCACACCGTCGGCCCCTTCCCGGAAAGTACGGATCACCAACTCGGGCGATACCCTCCCGGAACACGGGACACGGATGATCTTGAGGTTTGGAGGATACTTCAATCGGCTTGCCCCCGCCAAGTCCGCCCCAGCGTAGCTGCACCAGTTGCAGAGGAATCCGATGATCTTGGGCTCGTAAGCCATTGCTCCTCCCGAATCAGTGAGCCTGCAGACCCCAGACCTATAGGTTCGTAGATCGTGGATTGGGGCCTGGCAAGCCCGATTTCGCCTACGTGGCTTTGACCTCCTGCCGCATCGCGTACATCGCCCCCAGCATCTCGGCAACCAACTGCCGGTCGGTGAAGTGGCGCAGCGCGATAGCCTTGGAGGGACATGTAGCGGCGCAGGTGCCGCACCCCTTACAGAGCGCATCAACCACGTGGGCGACCTTGCGATCCTCCAGGAACTCGATCGCCGAGTAGGGACAGGTTTCGATACATTGGCTGCAGCCTACGCACATCATCTCGTCCACCACGGCGGTACAGGCCTCAATCTCCACTTCCTCCTGGCGGATGAGAGTGAGGACCCGTGCTGCGGCGGCCGCCCCTTGAGCCACCGAATCGGGGATGTCTCTGGGCCCTTGGGCGCACCCGGCGATGAAGACCCCTTCCGTCATCGTCGCCACTGGGTCCAGCTTGGGATGTTTCTCCTTGAACCAGCCATCGGTGTCACAGCTGATGCCAAACAGACGGGCCACCTCCTGGGCATCGTGCCGGGGTTCGAGCCCCACACTCAGGATGACCATATCGACCGGCACACGCATCTGCTTCGCCAAGGCCCTGTCCTCCACGTAGACCGCCAGTTTGCCGTCTTCTGGGAGGATCTCAGAGGGACGTCCGTTAACAAAGATGACACCTTCCCGCTGCAGCCGCTTGTAGAACTCCTCATAGGTCTTGCCGCCGGTGCGCATGTCAATGTAGAATTCGTAGATGCGAGCGCCGGTCTTCCCATGGACCAAGTGGGAAAGCTTCAAGGAGTACATACAGCAGACCTTGGAGCAGTAGGCATTGTAGTTCTCATCCCGGCTGCCCACACAGTGAATGATGGCGACGCTCTCCGGCTCTGTCTCCCCATCTCGCAAGACGACCCGACCGCCCGTGGGGCCTGATCCGCTCAACATCCGCTCTACTTCCAGGCTGGTGAAGACGTTGGAGTAGCGGCCATAGCCATACTGAGAGATGCGCCCCGCGTCGAAGGGATCGTAACCCGTGGCCAGGATGATGTTGCCCACCTTGATCTCCAGGAGCGTATCCTCTTGCTCGTAGTCAACTGCCTCAGCGGGACATATCTTCTCACAGAGCCCACAGCGTTCCATGGTAAAGTACCGGCAGTTCTCTCGGTCGATCACGGGAACGGGAGGCACCGCCTGGGCGAAGGGGCGATAGATCGCCTTGCGTTCCCCGAGGCCCACGTTGAAGACGTCGTCCACGACCTTGGCGGGACACCTCTCCTCGCAGGTTCCGCAGCCGGTGCACTTCTCCTCGTCCACCGAGCGCGCCCGCCTGCGGATGCGGACGTTGAAGTTGCCCACATAGCCGGAGATCTCTTCCACTTCACTGTAGGTCAGGAGATTGATGTTTGGATGCCGACCGGCATCCATCATCTTGGGGCCAAGAATTCACGCACTACAGTCGAGAGTGGGAAAAGTCTCATCCAACTGAGCCATCCGCCCGCCGATCGTCGGCTCCCGCTCCACCAGATAGACCGGATAGTCAGCGTTGGCAAGCTCCAGGGCGGCCTGGATGCCCGTGATGCCGGCGCCAACGACCAGGGTTGCGGGTTGGATCGGAACCTTCGCCACGCTCAACGACTGATGGTGACGCACGCGCAGCACGGCCGCCTCGACCAGGGCCTTGGCTTTCCGGGTAGCCTCGTCTTTGTCCTCGTGGACCCAGGAGCACTGCTCACGAATGTTGGCCTGCTCAAAGTAGTAGGGGTTGAGCCCCCCTGCGGCCACCGCCCGCTGGAACGTCGGCTCGTGCATGCGAGGGGTACAGGAGGCTACCACGACCCGGTCCAACATATGGTCCCGGATGTCCTCCTGGATCATCTCCTGGCCCAGGTTGGAGCACATGAACTCATAGTCACGCGCCACGACGACGTCCGGCAGGTCAGCTGCCCACTGGGCCACCTCGGCCACGTCCACCGTCCCCGCGATGTTGTTTCCACAGTGACAAATGTAGACGCCAATCCTCATTACCCCTCCCCTCCAAAAAGGAATCTCTCCACTTCTCTCAGTCGTTCTACCCCCTTGACCTCGTAAGGCAGCAATGGCAACTCCGCCAGGGTTACTCTGTCGCCGTACTCCTTGTTCAAGATCTCGATGTAGGGACGCTGCATCTCTCTCCGCCGCGTAAGGAGATCGCAGTCAGCGTCCATGATCACATCGTTGATGACCATGTAACGGACGTCGAGACCGTACTGCTCCAGATCCTTGACCACCCGTCTTGTTTGATAGACGCCAAGGGCCTCAGGAATCGTCACCAGGATGAACTCGACGTTGGCTGGGTCGGTGAAGAAGTCGACAACTTGCCGCGCCAGCTCCCTCCAGCTTTCGATGATGTCTGTGAAGGGCGTCTTCGAGAGGTTGAAGGTATCCCGTACCTCCATGTAGACCTTGGGGGCTGTGCGCAGGTGTTCGATGAAACGCCTGGGCAGGCCAAGCAGGCGCAGCGTGTCGCCAGCCGGCGCCGTGTCCCAGACAATCAGGTCATAGTGCTCCCCCCGGACCCGCTCCAGGATGTAGTCCAGCATGAACTCCTCCTGGATGCCCGGGGCCATGGCTACATAATCCACAACCTCATCATAGGGCATATTGACCAACGTTGAAGCCGCCTCGTAGACCTCCGGCCCGAACTTCTCCTTCCAGCGGCGCATCACCCCCTCGGGGTCGATCTCCAGCGCCCAGAGGTTCTCTACCCCAACCACCGGCTTCTCCGTCGGACCGATCGTCATCTCAAAGATATCCGAGAGTGAGGGCGTAAAGTCGTTGGTGATGATCAGCGTCCTCCGGCCGACCATAGCGAAGTGCAGTGCCGTCGCCGCCGAGCAGGTGGTCTTCCCCACGCCGCCCTTGCCGCCGAACATCAGTACACGTCTGTCAGTCTGATCGAGTGATGGGAGAGACATAAACTCACACCGCATTCTAGATTTGAGAGTTCCGAGCCGAAACTAGAGCTCGCAACTCCTTGCCGATTCGTCTACAGAAAGCCTTCCAGGAACTCCATGATCTCGTGCTGCCAAAAGACGGGACCATCCGCGCAGACGAACTTTTCCCCCAAGTTGCAGCGTCCGCACTTGCCGACCCCGCAGTGCATGCGCGCCTCCAACGTCGTCAGCTTCTGCTGCGGCGTGAAGCCCAGCTTCTGCAGAGTTAGGAAGACAAAGTGAATCATGATGGGTGGGCCGCAGGTGATGGCGATGGCATTCTCTGAAGGAGGAGCGACCTCCTCCAGCAGCTCGGTGATCAGACCGACGTTTCCGGTCCAGTCGTCATCCCCTTCGTCTACCGTCACCCGCAACTCGGTGTCCGGGGCAGACCGCCAGTCGTCGAACTCATCAGTAAAGACGAGTAGATCCGGGCTGCGGGCGGCCCACAGAATGGTCAGATGGCCATAGTCATCCCTGTGATCCAGAATCGTGTGGATCACCGGGCGCAGTGGTGCGCCGCCAATGCCACCGCCCAGGATGACCACGTCGTGACCCTCGACTTCATCCATCATAGGGAACCAGTTACCCATCGGCCCCCGCACGCCGACGGGATCCCCCTCCTCGAGAGAATGAAGAGTGCGAGTGACATAGCCCAAGGCGTTGACTGCAAACTCCAGCCGTGGCCCCCGAGCGGGGGTAGAGGTGATGCCAAACGGAGCCTCCCCCGCACCGAAGGCGGAGACGAACGCGAATTGGCCCGGCCTGTAATCAGCGAAGGCTTCCTGCCCGTCCGGATCCGTCAACTCGACCTGGAAGAGCTTGATGCCAGTAGCCAGGTCCCTCACCTGGGTCAACCGGCCTGTGTATGGGCGCATCGGGTTGATAGCCTTCGTCATTTCACCTCTTCACCTCGGTGTGTCGGTCAGGTTGGAGAGCAGCGCAGCGCCAATCGGTCCCCTTGGCATCTGCTCTATTCGCCGGTGAAAGTTTCGCCTTGCAGCGGCGGGAAGCCGACAATCTCGACCGTTGCGGAGGCCACAGTAATGTCCGGATCCTCCTCAAAATGCTGCAGAAGTTCGCGATTGAGTTTTCCTTTCACTGTGCGACGTTCCCGCGCCTCAACCACGTAGCGCAGGGTCATCTCGATCCAGTTGTCCGTCATCACGGTGTACAGTGTAGGCTCCACCAAAGTCTCGCATAGGGCGGGATAGCGATTCGCCATCGCCTGTAGCTCAACCTCTGCTTCAACTTGAAGATGAGCACTGTACTCCTCGCCGTGGTCCACCATCATCTCCGCTGCCCGTCGCCAGTCGCTGTCATACGTGATGGGGATCGTGATCTCATCCCAGAGATAACGCCAGTGCTGGGTGTAGTTAAATACGGGATCGGAGAAGACCACGCGGTTGGCGATGGTGACGATACGACCCGTGTACTGGTCAGCCTTGACCCACTCCCCAATCTCCATCACTGTCGTGCGCAGGAGCGTGATATCCACCACGTCTCCCACGACATTCCCGATCCGCACTCGGTCCCCAATGTGGAAGAGACCGCCGGTGACAATGTTCAGATAGCCAGCAAAGGAGCCAATCACCTCCTGGGATGCGAAGGCGATGCCGGCGCCGAGGATGCCCATAGCCACAGTGAAACTGCTGCCAAAGCCCAGCCAGATCGCCAGGATTACGACGGTACCTGCGACGAGAACCGTATTGCGAGCCAGCATGCGCAGGGTGTGCACATGCGACAAATCTCTGAAGCGTTCCTTCAGCAGGCTGCTGATGGCGCGGTTGACCGCCAGTGTGACCAGCAGAACCACTACCGAAGAGACAAGTTTGCGGATTATCTCCAAGTAAGTCTCTGAGAGCTCCAGCATGCGGCACGTCCCTATCGTCGACCGCCCTTGAGCTCGGCCTGCAAAGCTTCGAGCGTCTCCCACTCGCCGGCGGCTGCCAAGCTCGCCTGCTGGGGCCACGTGCTAGGATTCACCATTGGGATACCAGCTTCCTTCAACATGCGGCTCAGCTCGCTCGCGTTGGTGGCGGCCAGCTGCGCAAAGGTCGCGATCCCTGCGTCCTGAAGCAAGGCGGATATCTTGGGGCCAATCCCCGCAATGCGCTTCAGGTCGTCGGGCTCTCGCTCTGCGGCTTCTTCGACGGGAACAGATACCTTCTGAGATGGAGCCGCTATTTCGATTCTGGTAGTCTGGACGCGTGCCTCGGCCCGCGAGCGCCACCACCACCAAAGTAAGAGGATCGACACGGGCAAACCGACGAGAATCAGCGCCCAGCCCCACCAGCGGAGGCCGCTCCTCCGGCCACGAAACTCCTCTGTCATTCTCTCCTCCCTCGGCCAATCCAACGCCCTTGACCCCGCTGAGCCAATCAAGCAGGGTGCAGCCGCACCTCTTGTCGCGCGGTACGCAACACCCGCGCACCACACCCATCACACCTCTGCCACATCCTCCAGCACCTCTGTAATATCAATATCCACGGGGCAGGAGACGATGCACCGCCCGCAGCCCACGCAGCCCAATGGCCCGAAGTCCTCCGGATAGTAGCAGAACTTGCAGTAGAAACGGTTGCGCAGCCGCTCCGATTTGGTGGGACGGGGGTTGTGTCCCCCGGCGATGCGCCGATAGTTCGCACTGGTGCAGGCATCCCACACGCGAATGCGCACAATGCGAGTAACGCCGGGGCGTACCTCCACCACTTGGTCAGTGACGTCAAAGCAGCGGCAGGCCGGGCAGACGTAGGTGCAGATGCGGCAACTCAAACAGCGCTCCCCGTGCCGCAGCCACATCCGCTCCTCGAAGAGCGTGCGCCACTTCTCCGGCGGCGTCACGGGCACCGGCTTAGTGTCGATCTCAGACGGCGAGGGCTCGCCGGGGAGTTTCTCAAGCGCAACTCCCTCCAGCAGCGCTGCCCCCTTCTCGGTCACCGGTTCCACCACGTAGCCGCCTTCCACCTCTCGAAGCAGGAGATCTAGGTGGGTCGAGTCATCAGGCGCGCCGCCCACAGACGTGCAAAAGCAGCCTCTCCACATCCGAGGACAGGCCAACCCGACCAGCGTACTGCGCTGCCGATGATGGCGGTAATAGAGGTCAGGAGGATCCTCGTCCAGGAACAAGGCATCCAGCGCGGCCACTCCGTGTGCGTCACATGGACGGATGCCGAACAGCACCTGCCGGCGATCCGGCAAGACCTCCTCCAGCGCCACCTCTCCCTCTCGTCTCTCGATCCGCAGGAAGGTCTCCGTGGCCGGGAGAAGGTAGTCTTTGGCGGAGAGCTCGGGCCGCTCGTAGTCGAAGACAACCGTATCGCCGGATGTGATCGACTCATAGAGAATATGCCCCTCCACATCGCGGGGAGCGATCAGATCCACCGTTTCATCTTGGGCCAGTCGATCGAGCCAGGTCCGCAGCTCATCCAGCGTAATGAACTTCATATCGGCGACCCCTCCTCGCCGAGCTCGAACAGGAGTGGAGTGAGAACCTCCTCCCGCCCGCTCCGGTGGCCGTAGAGGTCCTCCACCTCCCTCACCAGGCACCGATTGAGCAGGCTGAGCGGCAGCCCCATCGGACAGACCCGCTCGCACTCGTCGCACTCCACACAGCGTCCGGCCAGGTGTAGCGCCCGGCCCAGGTGGAAGATATGCTTCTGGGGCAACTTGATCCCGATATCCACCCACAGCCCGTCGTCCCGCTCGAACATACAGGTGGTGCAGTAGCAGCCGGGACAGACCTGACGACAGGCATAGCAGCGAATGCAGCGATCGAACTCGCGCAGCCAGAAGGCCAACCGTTCGGCGGGTGATGTTTCCTCAATCCGCACCAGGTCCGCGAAATCGTCCTCAATGGGATTTACCTCCGGCGGCTCGCCCAGCAGCGCATCATAGACCACCGGCACTCGGTCCCCGCAGCGAGCACAGCGGATCAGCGGCTCTCCTCCCTCGTTCTCCATCCCCTCGCAGGCCACACCTATGACGTAGACTCGTTCCCGCTCGATCTGCCGCTCTGCCAAGAGAACGTTGATGGCCCGGCTATCGCAGGGCTTGACGACGACCGCGACGGACGGCGGATCCTCCCCCCGCTTGGTAGGTTTCTTCTTATCGTGAAGATAGGTGACCAAGTTGTGAACGCAGGCCGCATCCCATATCAGCCGGTCGGCGTCCGCGGGCTCGTAGAGGAAGGTCGGCCGGGCACCGCCGCGAGGGCCAGCCTCATATCCAATGACACAGTCCACCCGCCCGCTCTCCAGGAGCTGGCGGGCCTGATCTCTCAACTGCTTGGTCAGCGAGTCACTGGTCGGCACATCTGCCTCCCTATGCATTCTCACCTGCGGCAAGAGTCTCTCGAAGGCTCTGGCGACCCACTGGACTACAGCTCTCTCGCCGGTACTTTCGTGGCGCGGCGAAGACCTCGAAAGACTCTCAAAGGGTTATTATACTTTGTGCAGCGGAATTCGCCAAAGGCGGAGCGTCAGCCGGAAAGCGAATAAACGGGGAGAATCACAGTGAAGGTGCTGCCTTCCCCTACCGTGCTCTCAACTTCGATCCTTCCCCCATATCGGTCTACCAACTCCTTCACAATGGCCAGACCCAGGCCGGTGCCGACGCCGAAATCACGCGCGTTGGGCGCACGGTAGAACTCCTCAAAGAGCTTCGGCATCGCCTCCTTGGGAATGCCGATTCCGCTGTCGACCACTTTCACCCAAATTTGATCTCTTTCACGGCCTAAGGAGGCGGACACGCTGCCTCCTGGGGGGGTATACTTGACTGCATTTCCCACCAGATTGACGAAGATGCGGTCCAACCCCTCCTCCGTTGCCCAGACCGCCAATTCCTCACAGCAGGGGTGCAGCGCGAGAGCGACTCCCTTCTCCTCAGCCCGAGGCTGGAGCAGAAGTACCGCTCGTCCCACCGACGAGTTGACTGCCACTGCGCCCTCCTCCTCGGCCAACTCGGGCGCTTTGCTGGCTGCCAGATCCAAGAGATCGTTGACCAGGCACTCAAGGGTATCCAACCGCCCTGAGACCCGGGCAAAGACGTCCTGCTGCCGTTCGGTGAGAGGGCCCGCGTATCCCTTGAGCACCGCCTGCACCAATGACTGGGCGACGGTCACCGGAGAGCGGAGTTCGTGCGTGGCCACGTGGATGAAGGAGGACATACTGGCCTCAATCCGCTCCAGCTCAGCCACTTCTCGCCCCATCCGGATCGCCACCGCCCCCACGTCCGCCAGGGCCTGCAATCGCTCAGCGTGCCGAGGGCCGAACTGGCCAGGTTGAGCGCCATAGACGTGGAGGGTTCCCAAAGGCTGCTCGGCAGTGCCGAGCGGAATGCACAAAGCAGCACAGAAGCCCGCCGGTAGATCGACTCCACGCGGGTCGGTGCGGGCGTCCTCCACAATGACCGGCTCCCACTGTTCCAGCGCCTCCCGGTCCACAGGCGACGCGCTCACCTGATCCTCCGCGCCGTACGCAGCAGCGACGGCAAAGCGGTCCCCTGCCTCCTCCAGCAACAGGACCGCCGCCGCCCTTGTCGAAAGGACCCTCGCCGCCGCCGCCGCTAGCCGGTCCAGCACCTGGCTCCGGTCCACAGCGTGCCCCCTCCAACAGAAGCGCTAGCGTACAGTGCCTCTAATCCGCCTTCCGTATCAGCGTACGCACCTTCTCCAAGAGATCGTCCGGATCCACTGGTTTTTCGACAAAGTCGTCCACTGGAAGATAGGCCTCATCTGGTCCAAAGCGCAGCGAGGTGGTCGTGTGAATAGCGGTGAGAATGAGAATGGGGATATCGCGGTAACGGGCATACTCCGAATCGGATTCAGGGCTGCGCAGCTTGAGAGATACCTGGAAGCCCGCCGTGGTCGTCTCCATCATCACATCCAGGATGATCAAGTCAGGCTCGATCCCCTTGACCTTCTCCAGCCCCTCCTCTCCCGAGGAGGCGGTAAAGACCTCATAGTCCTCAGCCTCCAGGGGCATACGGAGCGCCGTCACCATATCCGGATCGTCCTCAATAATCAGTATCTTGTGAGTCATCGTATTCTCCTACCTCTCCTAGTACGGCCTCCACCAACGCTGGGAGGGCAGCCTCGAGGGTGGGGCTGAGTCCCACGGCCCAGTCAATCCGCTCTGGCTGCACACCGAAGATGACCATAGACGGGAGGGAACGGCCCGCAGCACGAGCGAGGCCCAGAGCCTCTGCCAGGCCAGCGTCGTGGAGGGAGAAAGAATCGACCGCCTCAGCCAGCCTGACCTGATCCGGCGTGAAGCGGACAAACTCTCCCGGCTCTCGCTCGACATCGGCGGCATCCACTACCACCACGCGCTCCCATCCCTCCACCACTCGCAAGAGATCCAGCCCTCCTGTTCCACAGTCCCGGGCTGTGATTCCCTCCGGCAACCCACGGCGGACCAACTCCTCCACCACGCGAGGACCGATTCCGTCGTCGGCACGCAGAGGGTTACCCAAGCCGATGATGAGAGTGGCGGGCTGCGAACCGGACAACTCGCCACTCCCAACTCGCCGTTCCCTCATACGAACTCCACAGTCAAGAAGTGGGTCGAGCAGGAGATGCAGGGGTCATAGGCCCGCACCAGCATCTCCAGCAGATGTCGGATCTCCTCCTCGGGCCGGTCCATAATCTGGGGCAGCAGCTCCTTCATGTCGGCGTTGAGGTTGGCCATGTTCTGATTGGTGGGTATGATGCAGTTTGCCTCCTCACAGAGGCCATCCTCGCCGTAGACGTAGTGGTGGAAAAGGATGCCGCGGGGCACCTCACAGGAGCCGACCCCCTCCCCAGCCTTTACCTCGACATCCGGTGGCTCCTCCGGCTGAACACCTCTGGCGAGCAGCTCGTCTATGATATAGATGCTATCCTCGACACAGTGGACCATCTCTACCACCTGCGCGGCGCTGTTGAGGAAGGGGTTCGTGACGAGAGGTTCGAGGCCCAGCTTCGCCGCCGCCTCCTTAGCCCGGGGGTGGAGCTGGTCGAAGTTGTTATTCAGCCGCGCCAAAGCGCCCACCATATAGGCATCGCGGTTGTGGTGGGTCCACTTAGCCGTCGAGTAGGGGACGCACTCCTCATTGGTAACCTTCTCGTACTCCTCGATAGGATAGGAGAAGCCATCAGAGGTGACGATGGTGCCGTCGATGAAGGCATACTCCTCATCTTTCTTGAGGGAGACATACTCGGTCTCCCGCTCAAACTCCGGCCAGGGTAGAGTGGAGAAAAGACCCACCGTCTCGTCCATATCGACACGAGCTGCCACGAGGTCTTCTCGCATTGCGCGCAGCTTGACCTCAGTGGGCGTGTGGGTAAACCCGCCGGGTACCATCGCGCAGGGGTGCGTGTGGCGGCCAGCGACCATCTCGCAGAGATCGCCAGCGAGTTTCTTGAGCTTGAGCGCCCGCTCCACCACGTCCCGGTGGGTTTCCACCAACGGGATGACACTGGGGACCCCCAGGAAGTCTGGGGCGACCAGGTAGTAGGTGTGGAGGACGTGACTGTCTAGGATCTCGCCGTGGAAGTTGAGTTTGCGCAAGAGCGCTGCCTGTTCAGGAAGCTTCACCCCTAGCGCCTTCTCTGTGGCACGCAGGCTCGTAGTAGCGTGGCCCACGGCGCAGATGCCACAGATACGCGAGGTAATGTGGCTTAGCTCACTGTACGGGCGACCGCGCACAAACGCCTCGAAGAAACGTGGCGCCTCAACGACCTCGAAACGACATTCCTTAATCTCACCGTTGCGGGCGTCCACGACGATGTTGCCGTGGCCCTCAACACGCGTTATGTGATGTACGTTGATCTTTACCGTGCTCATTCTTCCATCTCCAACTGACGGTGGGCATTAAACATAGTGAACTGGCTCATAACCTCTTCCAGGGTCAATCCGGCTTCGTCCAACACTTCCTTCATCGCATTCTCGTTGGGATGCGGTATGAACCCCCGGCATCCCTCGCAGCCCGCACCATAGGTGGGGCACCTGGCATCACAGCCAGCCAGGGTAACCGGCCCGAGGCAGGTCCTCCCCTCGAAGAAGACGCAGACGTTCTGCTTCTTCTTGCATTCGACACAGACTGGATAGTCCGGCACTGGCGGCCTCTTGCCCACCAGGAGTGCTTTGACCACGCGGGCGAACTCCTCCCGATCGATAGGGCAACCGGGGATGACAGCGTCCACCTCGACCACGTCGCCCACGGGGCGAACGGCATATGTGTCATACCAGTCAGCGCACTCGCCGTAGACGTAGCGGCGGACCTCCTCCAGAGGGTGGAGATTCTTGAGAGCGTTGACACAGGCTATGTGAGCGCAGGCCCCCAAGGCGACGAGGACCTCAGCCTGCTCGCGGATACGCAGGATCCTTTCCTCATCCTGCGGACGGGTGATGGACCCTTCGATGAAGGCAATCTCGTAGTCCTCCCGCCGCTCAGAGCTGGCCTCGCGAAAATTAACGATCTCCACCGCGTCCAACAGGTCCAGATGCGTCTGGAGAGAGTCGATGACCGTCAACTGACAACCCTCACAGCAGGCAAAGTCGAAGAATGCTACCTTAGGTTTCGGCTTCTTCATCATAGTGCCTCCGGCACGTTCTTGATCTGAGCGTAGGTGAAGACGGGGCCCTTCTGACAGCAGTAGATATCGTTGATCTGGCAGTGGCCACATTTGCCCACGCCACACTTCATCCGTCGCTCCAGAGAGAGATAGATCTGGGTCTCCGGAATACCCTTACCCAAGAGCTCCATCAGCACGAAGCGGTACATGATGGGCGGGCCGCAGGTGACGGCGACCGTGTTGCGCGGGTCGACGGTGATATCCGGGAACAGGGTGGTGATGACCCCTACGTGTCCGGTCCAGGTATCATCCCCTCGATCCACCGTAACGAGACACTCAACGTCATCGCGGGCGACCCATTCATCCAACTCATCACGGAAAAGCAGCTCCTGCGGACGCTTAGCTCCGTAGAGGACAATCACTCGCCCAAAGGAGCCTCGCTCGTCGAGCACCTGGTTGATCAGCGAACGAAGTGGTGCCAGTCCCAGACCGCCCGGCGCGAAGAGCACATCCTTGCCGCGCATCCTCTCCATGGGGAAGCCATGGCCGAAAGGTCCACGAATGCCCACCCAATCTCCCGACTGCATGCGGTGGAGCGCGTTGGTCACGTCGCCCACCCGACGCACGCAGAGCTCGAAAGAGCCGTTGGAGCGACTGGGCGAAGAGGTGATGGAGATCGGCGCCTCACCTATGCCCAGCACCGAGACCATCACGAATTGTCCCGGATCGTGGCCCAGGCTACGCCCGTCCGGCAGTTCAACGGTGAGCAGCTTCTCCAACGAGGTCATCTGCTCAACGTCGGCCAGACGAGCCACCTCAGGCTTGTAGACAGATTGCGTCATCGTCCATTTCCTCCTACTGCCGTCTTGTGAAGCCGGTTAAAGCCTTCGATGATGTTGATGTGAACCAGACATGTTCGGATGCAGCGGCCACAGCCCACGCAGCCCAACCTGTGGAACTTCTCGTAGATGTACTTCCCTTTCCGCATGAAGCGATGGCGCTGGCGAGCCAAGCGGGCCTCGCGGAAGTTCTCGCCACTGGCTACACGGGCGAACTCGTCCAACTGACAGGAGTCCCAAGTCCGCTGACGTTTCCCCTCGGTCACCGCCATGTTCACCTCGTCGATGACGTTGAAGCAGTAACATGTCGGACAGACATTCGTACATGACCCGCAGGCGAAGCAGCGCTCCCCGAACTCCTCCCAGAGAGGATGATCATACGTAGCGCTTAGCAGAGCCGGCAGTTCCGCCGCATCGAAGTCGAGCTGATAGCTGAAACGGGGCCATTTGCCGCTGAGCACCTGGTTGAGACGGCGAACATCGTCCTCGCTAGCGGGCTGAGTGTGGTCATACTTCTGCAGAAACTCCTCGCCCCTATCCGTCCCCACGTGAAGCGTGTACGCACCCCCGATGTCGGTCAGATGAAGGTCATAGCCCTCGTCGGCTGTCAAAGACTCCATATCCTTGCAGAAGCAATGTTCGTCACACGGGCGCAGGCATTCCAAACTGATGATCAGGGTCTCCTCCCGCCGCTCCAAGTAGTGAGCGTCCTCGTAATCCTCAGAGAAGACCTGGTCCAGCAGCCGGATGGCATGCACATCACACGTGTGCATCCCCATAAGCACTGTGGGGATCCCTTCGACGTCCGAGTCCACAGAGGGCTCATCTTTCAATTGAAGGGTGGCGAGAGACTCCCACGCGGGCTGGAGGACAACCTTCGAGGGCGGTATGATTGTAGTGTCGTAGTCCAATCGCAGCTCAGCGGGGTCGTAGATCGGGCCAAAGACAAACTTAGACCCTCGCGCCTTTGGACCGACGACCTGGTAGTCGGCCATCAGCGCATTGACCAGCGGAGCAACAGCTCCCTTGTCCAGAATTCTTAGGCTCATATCACTCTCCTCACGATCTCGTTTGTGTGGCTGTCAGCACTACTGCCTCGGCTTCGAGCCTTGCGGCCCTCCCCATCTTCGGCAAAGTCGTCCTGAGCCTAGCGATGGCACCTGTCCACTGTGACGTCCTTCAGCAATTCAGTCAGGTCCCCAGTGTCAGGCTGGGAGTGCCTCAGTCCGGAAGCGAGGCAGTTGGCGTTAAGTCTGCTCTTCGTCTAGGTGAATAGTGACCTCCAGATGAGTCCCCACTCCCTCCGTAGACTCCAGGCCCATTTCATCAGAGCAGGCCTGGATGTTTGCCAGGCCCATCCCGGCGCCGAACCCCATCTCCTGCACCCATTCAGGGGCGGTGGAAAACCCCGGCTGCATCGCCTGTTCGATGTCTGGAATCCCGGGTCCCTTGTCCAGGGCCTGGATCTTGATACTCTCGGGCCGCACCTCGGCCACAAGCTCACCCCCATCGGTGAAGATCACAATGTTCATCTCTGCCTCATAGGTCGCCACGACCACGCGGCGGATGATGCGGGGGTGAATGCCCAACCGGCTCAGGGTCTTCTTCAGCCCGCTCGAGGCTTCACCGGCCCGGTTGAAGTCCCTGGCAGCCACGCGATAGCCAAAGACGAGAGCAATGTCGTCCGCAACAATATCCTCAAAGATGTGGCTGGCCCGATAACGGTGGATCTCCTCCTCGCGGTAATCCACCTCCAGCTGTCTGAGCATCGCCCGGACGATATCCCCCTGCGTGAGGATACCAACTAACTCCCCCTCGCGGTCGATGACGGGGAAGCGGCCGAATCGAAGCTTGTTGAACTTGCTCACCGCATGCACAAGGGGCTCATACGCGTAGAGAGTGACCGGGCCGGCGGTCATCTTCTCGCGCACCGTCGCGCCCATCTCGCCGGCCGCCAGGGCCTCAATCAGGTCCTCAACGCTGATGATGCCAACCAGATGGTCCTCTTCAACAACCGGCGTACCGGAGATGCGATTGGCGCGCAGTACCTCTCTGAACTGAGCTATCGTGTCGCCTGGGGAAACAGTGATCACCTCCTCAGTCATAGCCTGCCTGACCTTGAGCTCATAGGCAAGCTCCTGAAGCTTGGTGATCTCCTTCTCTGTCCCCTCTTCCACCTGGGTCCTTCCCTACGAACGTGGGGCCACGCGCATCAGATACCCTCGAAAGCCTCACGCCATCGACACAGGGTGAGCTCAAACAGGCCGCAACTAGAAAGCCCAGCCCTGTAGAGCCGGCCACAAGTCTCAAACATCGTGTACTTCGAGGCCAGCAGTGGGATTCCCTTCTCCTCAGCCAGGGCGATGGTCTGCGGCGGAGGAATCTTGCCGCGCACGAAGACGATGGCCTTGATGCCAGCCATCTCGGCTGTGCGCACCACCTGGGGATTGGTTAGCCCAGACATCAGCAAGGTACCTTCATGGGTAAAGGCGAGGACATCACTCATCAGATCGGCGCCACAGCCCATCTGGACCTCCTGATCGAGATCCACGTCTTCGGAAATCACCTTCCCCTCAATGACCTCCAGAACCTCGCGAAGCTTCATGCGCCTCCTCCTGCAGGATAAGTCATCCTCCCCGCATTACACAAGTCAAGCCAACGACTCAATCGTGGTCACTCCACACAGAGATAATCTGGCCAGCCGTTCCCCGCCGGCCAGAGCTATCTCGTGAGGATTCGTCTCCTTCAACTCCTTGCGGCTTCCATGGACCGCCAGAGCAACTCAACGATGTCCACAGCTCGAACACGGATCCTATTCCGGCGAGCCCCCTCCTGGAGAGTGCGCTTGCATTGTTGGCAAGCAGAGGCAACGTAGCCAACATCGGTGTCTACCACCTGCGTCAGCCTGCGCCCAGCCACCCCAGTTGAGACAGTGGGGTCAGAGACCTCTACATCACCCCCACCTCCGCAGCACAGGGCATTCTCTCGACTGGCAGCCATTTCTCGCAGCTCCAGCCCGGGGATTCGATTGAGCACCTCTCGCGGGGCATCATATACGCCGCTCTTCCGTCCCAGGTCGCAGGGGTCGTGATAGGTCACCGCTTCCTCTACCGACCCCATAGCCAGTTCGTCCCCAGCCAGCAGCTCAGCCAAGAACTCTGTGGCGTGCTGCAATTGTATGCCAGAGACATCTACCACGCTCGGGTAGAGGTGGGACCAAGCGTAGTAGCAAGAGGGGCAGCTGAAGACGACCCGCCGGGCCTCGATCCTGCGAACCTGGCGCACGTTCTGGCGCGCAAGCTCCGCCAGCCGATCCGCCATCCCTGCCACGTACAGCGGATAACCGCAGCACCACTCATCCTCGCCGAGGGTGGTGAACTCCACCTCAGCCCGTTCCAGGATCTGCACCAGCGACTGGGGAATGCTGTATACTCGTGGGTAGAAGGAGCTGACACAGCCAACGAAGTAGACCACCTCCGCCCGCCGGCGTCGAGGTTTCACACCCAGCGGGGTATGAGGAAGGTTCTCGCTCCAGATCTGACGCGAGGCATTGTCGTCGCCGGATATGTTGTACTTCTTGATGACAGTCTCGCCGAGCATCTGCATACCGGTGGGGACATTGATGCCCTGACGGGTGGCAAACTCCTTGAGGGCGACCATGGTATCGGCGAGTGAGATACCCCTTGGACAGCGCACCTGACACGATTTGCAGACGGTGCACAGCCAGAAGGTCTGACTGTTCAGCACTTCCTCCTCCATGCCCAGCCGCATCATCTGCCACAGCTGACGCGGTGTGTAGTCCATGGCATAGGCAGTAGGACAGGAGGAGGTGCAGGTGCCGCACTGCATGCAGGAGAACAACTTCTCCCATTCCGACGTAACGCGCTCCGCCATATCGGGATCGAACGTGGCAGCATCAAGGAGCTTGGAAGTCATTCAAGACCCACTTTCTATCTCTCAGCGCGCATTGACACATGATTAATGGCGACTCGGAGTATACTCGTTTTGGAGGAGCGCGCAAGTGATGGCACGCCTTGCTGCCTCAAGTTCCCCCATACCCCCGCCACGACGCCTCCTCGCGCCGGGAGAACTCCGGAAGCCGCCGAGAAGATAGGCGCATCACGAGTCATACACTAGATCCGCCTCCACGTTGGCGACGAGCGTGCCATTGCTCACCAGGTCGGTCAGCGCCCTGATGTGGGGAGCCAGCGGTGCGTCCCGCTCCAAGAAGGGAACGTGGGTCCTGACCTCGTTGTGAGCGATCTGAGTACCCTGACCTAGCCTCGCTCTCTCTCCCAACATCTCTCGCCGGAAGTCTATCCCCTGCGCGGCACACAGCAGTTCAGCTGCCAGGATCCGCTCCAGGTTATCCAGCACCTGGTGGCAGTGGCGAGCCGCCGTGGCGGCCATGCTGACGTGGTCCTCCACATTCGCAGACGTGGGGATGGTATCCACAGTAGCCGGATGCGCCCAGACCTTGTTCTCCGAGGCCAGCGCTGCGGCCGTGTAGTGAGCGATCATCAGTCCACTCTCCAGCCCACCACTACGGGTGAGGAATGGCGGCAGCCCGCTGTTAGAGGCAGGATCCATCAGCCGCGCGATCCGCCGCTCACTGATATTGCCCAGCTCGGTCAGCGCAAGCGCGACGTAGTCCATGGCCAATCCCAACGGCTCGGCGTGGAAGTTACCGCCGGAGATGAGAACAGGCTCACCCTCCTCGTCGAAAAAAAGAAGCGGGTTGTCGGTCACGGCGTTCAACTCGACCTCAACCCGCTCTTGCGCCACCGCCACCGCATCTCGCACTGCACCGTGGACCTGGGGCATGCAGCGAAGGCTATAGGCATCCTGGACATGGCGGGAGTCGTACCCGCGAGCGAAGGTACTCCCTTTCAAGAGCTGCCTCAAATGCCCCGCACATGCCATCTGATGAGGATAGGGGCGCGCAGCGTGGATCCGCTCATCGAACGCTAGAAGAGTGCCACGGAGCGCCTCCAGGCTGAGCGCTCCGGCGACGTCCGCTGCTTGAACCATGTTCTCGGCCCTGTGGGCCGCAAGTGCCGCCAACGCAGCGGTCATCGCCGTGCCGTTAACCAACGCCAATCCTTCCTTGGCCTCCAAAGTCAGCGGCTGAATGCCGGCCCGAGCCAATGCCTCACCACCGGAGAGCCATTCTCCCTGGTAGAGCGCCTCCCCCTCCCCAATAAGCACCAGAGCCAGGTGGGCCAGCGGAGCCAGATCGCCGCTGGCCCCAAGAGAGCCCACTCCGGGGATAAGAGGGTGAACGCCTCGATCAAGCATCGCCAGCAGCGTCTCGATGAGTTCAAGCCTAACACCCGAGTGACCTCGGGCCAGGGTGTTGGCGCGAATGAGCATCGTCGCCCGCGTGGCCCGCTCATCCAGTGGATGCCCCACCCCAGCAGCGTGGCTGCGGACCAGGTTCCTCTGCAGTTCTGCCACCTGATCTAGGGGGATGACGCGGTCTTTGAACGCCCCGAAGCCCGTGTTGACTCCGTAGGTCACCACCCCTCGCTCAAGCACCCGCAACACCCCTGCCCGCGCCTTCTCAATGCGGGGATGAGTCTTCTCTGACAGCGTGGCCCCCGCCCCCTCCGCCACCGCCACTACCTGCTCTATGGTCAGGTGCTCGCCGTCCAGTGCCACCGAATCGGTCATTCGTCACCTCCACCCCCAGATTATACCCCACTCCAGGCAGAAGGGGTAACCGTTCGCCGGGTGCACTAACGAGTTGTCGCAGAAGAAGAAAAGATGAGGAGATCTCCCTTTGTCCCTATAATAGGGACATTGTCGACACTAGCAAAGGAGATCTCCCATGAATAAGTGTACCACAGATCGTCTGA
>JASFWK010000141.1:0-5264 GCA_050049355.1 Anaerolineae bacterium
AGACCAAGAACAGCGATTTGAACCGCCGAGGCTTGATCTCGATACGATCGAGCTTCGCTCGATCACTCGATCAGCGCCTCGGCTCGGCGCTAGGCTAAACTGTCCGGTAGCTAGATCAAGGAAGAGATGTCCGAATGGTTGGCGACGCTGGCCCGCTATGATGATCCGTCCATAACAGATGAAGAGGTCTGGGAACTGTAGAAGTCCGAAGTTGTCCTTCTACGTGACTCGCTGGGCACCGCGATGAGATCGCGGGCGGTTGAGCGCTGTGTACAGCTGCCCTCCTCAATGGGAAGGACTACACACTTCCCTGGTCCAGCTCAACAATCATCTCTTGGGCTTGTTCGACAATCTCTTGCGGGAAGGGGCACGATTTGCGCGCCTCAGAATCTATGTGAACGCCTGTCAGAACCGTCGTCGCTGCGATCTCCCCCGTTTCTTCATTCCGCATCTCATGATAGAAGCGAATGACCTTCTCTCTCAGTTCAAGGACGCCAGAGTAGATCGAGACCACATCCCCTGCCCGCAGCTCACGCTTGTAGAGGATGTTCTGCTCTACCGCTGCCATGCCACGGTTCTGCCTACGAAGATAGGACGGTGTAATACCAAGCGCTACGAACAGCTGCCAGGTCGCTTCATCGAACTTCCCGACGTACCACATCACATTCATGTGACCAACGTGGTCACACTGCCAGGGATAGACTACGCCGCGATATGTGGTTACCAAGTCAGTCACTGTCTCCCTTCCTATTGCTCGGTGTGCGGGTTGGGCGGACTCGAGATGTTGGACAGATTTCACTCCGCAGGAGTACGTTCCATGAACTCCGCTATGTGCCGCGCGATCTCTTCCCCCTTCTCCTCCTGCAGGAAATGTCCCGCTCCTTCGATCACTATCCTGGGCTGCTCTCTCGCCGTCGGAATCAACCGTCGAAAAAACGCGTCGCCCCCTCGCGTGATCGGATCAGAGTCCGAAAACATCACCAACACCGGCTTCTGCCACCCAGAGAGTGCCGCGCGCGCATTCCTCATCTCCTCTGCCCCCGGATCATCAGGGTGGAGCGGAACAAGTAAGGGCCACGCCAGCGCCCCAGCCTTGTAGGATGCCTTCGGAAACGGCGCCTTGTACGCCGCTATCACCTCCCGCGATACCCGTTCTGGGTGCGCCAAACCCATTCGCACCACCCGCCCTACCGGCAGGTCCGGCAGCGCCGCCACAAAGCGACGCCACCTCAGAAACGCCTTGCTCATCGGCTCCTCGCCTGTTGGCAATCCCGTGTTCATTATCACCAACCGTGCAAACCGCTCCGGCATCTCGCTCGCTACCGTCAGTCCTATCAGCCCGCCCCAATCCTGCACCACAAGGGTGATACGCTCCAGATCAAGCTCCCGAATGAACCCCACCAACGTATCATGGTGCAGTTGAAACGAATAGTCCCTCTTCCTGGCCAGTTTGTCTGATCGTCCGAAGCCGATGAAATCCATCGCCAGCACACGGTGTTTGACAGCAAGGATTGGAATCATCTTGCGGTACAAGTAGGCCCAGGTAGGCTCACCGTGTAGACAGAGGATCCCCTCCCCCTTACCCTCATCCACGTAATGTACCCGCAGGCCATTGACCTCGACATAGCGAGGCTCGAAAGGAAAACCGGGCAAGTCAGCAAATCGCTCATCCGGCGTTCGCAGAACTGACGTCATCTTTCACCTCTCTTCTGGCCACCCGGCAGTTCCTGCTACCGATGACCCGAGCCTCGATTTCGATACGCTGGTTTCGATACGGGCTCTCGTGATGCTCGAGTCCTACTCGACCGACGCTCGCCGAAATCTCCGAGCCCTAGCCTGAGTAGTAACCTCCAATAAGGTATAGCTTCTTCACTTTCATATGTTCGGCTCGGCATTCGGCGAACAACTTGCCGATTGCTGAACTGTCGGGTGGCTGCACCCCTCTCGAAGGACTCCAGGGAAGTCTGCCCAGGGGCTGTCTTCTATGCCCTTCCATTCTCAAACAACTCACGTCTGCAGAACGGAGCGGTCAGCAATCGCCTGAGGACCCTCCCTCGGCTCAGCCAGGTGATCCGTACGCCGTGTCTCTCGTTCTCCAGCACTCTCTCCGCCAACCACGGAGTCACCGTCTCCACCCGATCTGCCAGAATGGTGACGATCCCCTTGGCTCGCTCCCACTCCTCCGGACGCTCTTCATACTGCCCCATCAACAGCCGCGTAGTCACCATCCCTGGCCTCAGCGCCCCCACCAGCACCGGCGTTCCTTTCATCTCTTCTATCAGTGCATCGGTGAAATACGCCAGGCCGCTTTTCGTACTCCCATACAGTCCCAACCCCTTTACTTTCCGTCCATCGCTCCCCAGTCCCTCTACGTTGTAGATGGCTCCATGGCCCTGCTCCAACATCCCCTTCAGCGCTACCCGTGTTCCGTACATGGCTCCCACCAGGTTGGTTTCCACCACCGCCCTGATCTCCTCCGGCGGGTGTTCCCAGAAGTCCATCTGCGGATGACCAAGCCCGGCGTTGTTGATCCAAATGTCGACTTTGCCAAAGTGAGCTTGCGCAGCTTCCCACAATGCTTCCACCTGCTCGTAGCGGGTCACGTCACAGCAGCAGCTGAACACTCGGTCGGATCCATGTCTTGCCGACAGCTTCGCAGCTGTTTTCTCAACATTCTCGGGAGAGCGACTGCTGACAGCGACCCCGCAGCCCAGCGTGAGAAATGAAGTGGCGAGACCGCAGCCGATACCTCGTGTGCTGCCGGTGATAACAACTGCTTTCATTGGGACCTCCGGGGAAACCCCGAGACGCGTCTCGCTCAGCCTGCTAGCGTGACCCAGTCGGCGCGGCCGCGCCTCTGCGCAAGACCAGAAGCTCCCCTCAGTTCAGGGCGACATCTCCCATCCCCGACGGGCGTAGTATTCCCCAACCATCTTTCTAAGCTCCGCTTCGGTCAGCGTCTCAGCGCTCGGCTCGAGGGGCTCACCCAGCAAGCGCTCCGGCAGGGTGTCGTCGGCCGGCGTCATCCCTTCCCTCAGGTTGTATCGTCGGATGTTGTCGGCAATGCGGGCCGAGAGGGCCTCCAGTCCCTCTCTGTCCATCTCCAGGCCGGTCAGCCCTCTGATGACGACCGGCAGGTCTTCCCACCCGATCATGTCTCGATAGAAGCGGCAGAAAATCAGCGTGTCGAATACGGTATGGCGGTCCTCAAAGTCGAGCACCACCTCCGCCTTACCCTCGGCCGTCGTGCGATCCACCCATCCGGCGAACTCCGCCTTGTAGACCGTGGCGCGCAGATGGCACGCGCCCCGATCGGAGATGGCGTAAGCCAGGCCCATCCCCTTGAGCGCCCGGGGATCGTAGCCCGCCGGCTCCAGCCCCTTCACGTGGATCGCGAGATCCTCCAACTCAAGTTCCTGGCCGGCCGCACGCACCCCTCGAGCCAGCAGCTCACCCACTCCCTCCCGCCTGGCAATCTGGTGCAGGAGGTCGGCGATACCATCCACATCCCCATAGTCCAGCTCGAGCTCAAGCGCCCCACGCCGCGCAGCCTCAATGGCGAAACCGGCGACGTTGCCAGCGGTGATAGTATCTATCCCCAGCCGATCGCATAGGTGATTGAGGTAGATGATCTCGGCGAGGTCATCCACGGCACACAGTCCGCCGAAAGCGAAGATCGTCTCATACTCCGGCCCCTCTATGGTCAGGCCAGCGTGGCGTCCCGCAGGAACGGTGGTGAGTTTCCGACACGCGAAGAAGCACCGATGACAGGCCCTGGACCTGGGCCCGAACTGCTCCACCAACGCATCGGCGCTGATCTCCTCCCAGTGCGGGACCGTGCCTGCCGACCAATAGTAGCTGGGGAAGGAACCCGCCGTGTTTGCGATGGCGACCACCATCGGTGTGCCCATCTCACGGTACGCCTTGGCACCAGCGTTCTCTTTCCCCCGGTCTCGCAGCTGCCGATCGTAATCCCTCACAGCCTCTTCGTCGTAGAGAGGCCGCTGCGCGGTTCCATGGAACACGATCCCCTTGACGCGCCTTGCGCCCATCACCGCACCCATCCCGGTGCGGCCCGCCTGGTGACCTCGATCGTTGCCCACCACGGCGAACGGGATCAGGTTCTCACCGGCGGGGCCGATGACGATGGCCTTCGCACCGCCCACTCCCACAGCCTCCTCAAGAGCCTCCTCGGCCTCGTAGAGGTCCATCCCCCAGAAGGGAGTGGCGTCGTGGAACGTAACCTCACGATCGCTTATCTCCAGGTAGATCGGTTCGTCGGCGGCCCCTTCCACCAAGATGGCATCGCAGCCGGTGGCGCTGATCTGAGGCGCCGCGTGGCCACCTGCGTATGACTCTCCAAAGACGTCCGTCAGAGGCGACTTGGCGAAGAGGCCATACCGGCTGGCAGGTGCAAGCACGGTACCTGTCGCCGGGCCGGTGGCCACAACAAGGGGACTCTCAGGCGAAAGGGGATCGACGCCAGCGGGAGCGTTCTCCATCAGAAGGTGAGCAGCCAGGCCCTTACCACCCAGGTAGCGCGTCAGGATTTCATCACTGAGCTCCTCCGCAGCCCAGGTCCGCTCGGACAGGTTCACCCGCAGAATCCGATTGTAGAAACCCTCCATCTCCGTCCTCCCTTTGCTGCTTTCACCGCACAGTGTCTGAGGTTTCGCGCCTGACCACCCGACAGTCTATCCCCCTCCCGCGGGCTTGATGCCAGTTCCGAACCTGCGGGAGGGTCAGACTCGAAAGTGTCACAGGGCCAGATTTCGCGCCACAGTCAACTTGTGAAGTATACACTAGGACCAATTGGAGTAAAAGCTAACAGCCCCAGCGGAGGCCGGGTGGGGAGGCGGACGAGAGGAGCGGACTTCGGCTTTGGGGCGAGTCTCCCACAGTTGGCCACATTTGGAGATCCGGCAACCCACGCAAAGCCCTCCCGGTGGACGAAGGACAACCTCGCAAGCCCGGCACGCGCGGTCTCAAGCCGTGGGGCGGGAATCGGCCACTGTCGAAGGACACCGCCAGAGCTGGGCTGCTTTGCCGCTCAGACAAGGTTAGGTATACTAGGTAATCGACCTCACCTGCCGGGAGACCCAGGATGGCACGTGCGGTGCAGAGAGGCACCAGATGAACTATATCGGATCCAAGTACAGCCTGCTCGAGGAGATCGAAGCCGTCCTGGAGACTCACCACGTCCCACGCGAAGGCCTGGCGCTGGATCTCTTCGCCGGCACGGGTGCAGTCGCCCAGCTGCTCAA
>JASFWK010000142.1:0-5262 GCA_050049355.1 Anaerolineae bacterium
GACGCATGCCTACTACGAGACCTACTACGCCCGCGAACTCGTCAACCAGGTGTTTCTGCCACTCCTGACGAGGAACTACTAGGAGTGACAGCGAAGAAGAGCAGGATGCGGGCGCTTCTTCTGCCAGGATTGGGGCTGGGGATCGGCTGCCTGATTCTATCAGGATGCCAGCTGCCCTGGGGATCGGGCCGCGCCGGAGGTCAGGCGCAGACGGCGATCGAGCTGTGGGATGCGTATGGGCAGGCCCAGGCTGCCGCACAAGCAGAAGCAAGAGATGCACAGCTGGTGTCCGCCTCCACCCAGTGGCAGGATGCGGATCAAGGGACACTGGTGACCGGCGCCGATGACTGGTCGTTCGTCTTCTGGTCGGCCGACACCAAGCACGTCCTCGACGTCGTCGTGAACGCTGGGTCCGCACGGGTAGTGAACCAAACACAGGTATGGGTCACGCCGACAGTGCTGACCGGGGAGGTCTGGCGGCAGGGACCGAGGGATGCGCTGCTAGTCTTTCTGGCCTATGACGGACGCGCGTTTCTCAGTGAACACCCGGGAGCAGTAGTTGGCCTGCACCTGTCTGAGGAAGAGAGTGAAGGACCTGCCTGGACAATCACGGCGCTGGACGTCAGCGACCAAAGCCTGCTGGCGCTGGTGATAGACGCCAGCACTATGCAGGTTCTGTCCGTCTCACCCTGAGCGTACGGAGGTAAGTATGGCAAACAAGCGGAAACAGAGCGGGCAGAGTCTGGTCGAGTTCGCTCTCGTTCTGCCAGTCCTGCTCCTTATCCTGGGGGGACTCGTCGACCTGGGGCGTGCCTATTTCAGTTACGTGGCCGTGACCGATGCGGCAGCAGAAGGAGCTGCCTACGCCGCCGCTGACCCGAACAACTTCGGGGAGATCGTTGAGCGGGTCCAGGCCGCCAGCGGGGGACTCGTTGAGATCGATCCGGACGCCGTCGAGGTCGCTTACCCCCCTACGATAGCGAGCGGGGCACCGATCACGGTGACCGTCAGCTACACCTATACGGTGGCGACCCCCATTATCAACCGCATGGTGACCGGCGGCAGACTGAGGCTGCGCAGCACGGCCACAGAAGTGATCCTATCCACGCAGTCCACCAGCTGAGCAGGGAGGATTAGGTATATGGGCAAGAAGATCTTGAATACAGAAAGTGGCCAGGCAGTCGTCGTCGTGGCAGCAGCTATCGTCGTGCTCTTGGCACTTGCCGGCCTGGCAATTGATGGGGGTACAGTCTACGTCAACCGCCGGCGCATGCAGAACGCCTCCGATGCAGCTGCGCTGGCCGGGACTCGGCTGCTCGCAGAGGCGATCTGTGGAGATGGATCAGTGAACGACGCCGCCATCGCCGCCGCAGTCCTGGACTATGCCGTGCGCAACGGGGTTGACGGTGACGACGCGATGGATGCCTACTACGTCACGAGCGAGGACAACACTGTGGTCCAATTCGATCCGCCGGAGCCGGTCGGCGATGGAGAGATCCCCGACGGCGCGGTCGGTGTCGTAGTCACCACCGCCATCACCCGCCCGACCTACTTCATGGGCCTGGTAGGTCAGCCCATGGGCACGGCCGCTGCCGATGCCACTGCGATCACCGGGAACATGGTCGCAGGCGGTGGGATGAGGCCTTTTGGCGTACCCGAGGAGATCCTGGACGAACTGGGTCCAGGTGGATCATTCACACTCGACTTCTCGAACTGCCAAGAAGAAGATGGATGCACCGTCAGCTGGACGGGCGGCAACGCCCAGCACCGGGGGTGGTTGAACATAGGCTACGTCTGGAACCAGGATGAGAACGATCATTGGCCTCGCGCCCTATATCCGAACGCCGGCAAGAACCTGCTGATTATGTGGATGGAGAATGGGCTAGACGTCACACTCCACTCTGACGACTGCGGGTGGGAAGAATGCGGCTGGGGAGATTGGGCCCAAGCTGTACCAGGGGCCGCTGCGTCCGTACTTCCGCACGCGCAGGTTCCAATGAACAATGATGAGATCATCTTCGTGCCGGTCTTCGACGCGACTGTCCCGTACGAAGACATTCCCTCCTCCAAGGCACCTGAGGCCCCGGGGGGCGGGAGCTTCTACTACCACATCATCGGCTTCACAGCAGTCAAGGTCACCGGCTACGACCAGGGCGGCAAGACGCTCACGCTGGAGCTTGTAGAGCAGATCGGCACCGGACAGACGTGCCCTCCGGCAGACGCACTCGAGGAGGGATACGGGGGATCTGGCTGCAGGTTCAACATGCAGGTAGTGAGTCTCTGGCACTAGCAGGCCAGCCCACGAGTCCCGGGGCAAGCGATCTTGGCGACAGACATCAGTGTGAGAGAGATAGGGCACGCGACTTTGCATAGAAAACCAACAGAAGCAGAACATTTCCCCTGGGGATGAATGCCCACAGAGCAGGCGAGGCAGCCTGCTCTGCGGACCTCAGGCACTCGTGCTCGCGACTTGCTCAACCACCTGCCACCTCACGAACGCCCCAACGAGCCTGTGGAGGATCTCCCACACCAAGCCCACAACACTTTGCGGGGGCGACGAGGCCTATGGCAATCCGTCAGCGCAGACACGACGGCCAGCGCGCTTGACTTTACAGCTTGACCCAGGTATGATTAGCCTATGCCCTGACTGAAGGCAGCCTGATCGGTGCCTTTGCCCAGATGAACCCAAGGAGGATATCATGCGCAACCGTCGCGTACTCATCTTGATAGGGCTGATCGTGGTGGTGGGAGCTGCAGCCGTCGCCGTCTTCCTTCCGTCGCTTACCGGAGGAGGGGAAGAGGTGGCAGAGCCGACCCCGGCGGCCACAGCTGTGCCCGCCGGAATGAGCGAGATAGTGCTCTCGGCTCAGGAGATCCCGAGGGAGCACGAGATCACTCAGGACGCAGTGATTCTGCAGAACTGGCCGGCAGACGCCGTGCCGGTGGGGGCACTCACCTCGCTTGAGGATGCCTACGGGATGTTCGCCCGCACGGATATTCCCCGCGGAATCCCAGTCGTGGAGAGCATGCTGGTCGCCGATCTGAGCGAGGTACCCCAAGAGGGATCCGAAATCGCCATGCGGATACCAGAAGGGCGAGTGGCGGTCGTGCTGCCTGTTAAGAACTTCACCGAGGCCGGTTGGAGATATGAGGCTGGCGACCGAGTGGACGTGCTGATATCCATGCTGCTGGTGGAACTGGACGAGGATTTCCAGAGCATATTGCCCAACTTGGGTGGCTGTACGTCCCCTCCTGCAGGCGCGGAATGCGTAGAGGGCGAGCTGGGCAGGCTAGAGGTGCTGCCCGACGGCTCGGTGGTCAACGTGATACCGAGCGAGGCGCAGCGTCCCCGTCTGGTTACCCAGCTGACCGTCCAAGATGCCATCGTACTCCATGCCGGAGGTTGGACGGAGGCCGAGGTGAGAGAAGGCGCCCCTGCCGGCGAGGAAGTGGAGGGCGAAGAGACCGCGGAGGCTCAAGAGGCCGAGGCGACCCCAACGCCTCAGCCAGGAGGTGAAGGGGCCGCGCAGCCAAGGGAGACAACTACTTTGCAGGTCCTCACTCTGGGCGTCGCCGCGCAGGACGCTGCGGTGTTGCAGTTCGCTTTGCTGAACAACGCCCATCTCTCACTGGTGCTGCGGAGAACTGGGGATACGGACGAAATTCTCACCGACCCAGTCACGCTCCAGTTTCTGATGGATCGCTACCAGATTGAGCCTCCACCCAAGCTCCCATACGGCATCACGCCGCCGACGAACAACCTCTCATCTGAGTAGCCCGACCAGGAGCGGTAGATACGGGAGAGTTGAGTGGCACAATCCACCGAGCGAATTCGGGTCCTGATCGTTGACGACATCGTCGAGACGCGAGAGAACCTGCGCAAGCTGCTCTCCTTCGATCCAGACATCGACGTAGCTGGAGTCGCAGCCACAGGCGAGGAGGGGATCGAGCTCGCAAGAGAGACGCGTCCCCACGTCGTCTTGATGGACATCAACCTGCCCGGGATGGATGGCATCACTGCCACCAAGCGCATCGCCCAGGAGGTGCCGACCGCACAGATCGTCATCTTGTCGGTTCAGGGAGAGTCCGGCTACATGCGTCGGGCGATGGCGGCTGGCGCGCGGGACTTCCTTGTCAAGCCACCCAGCAGCGACGAATTGGTGAGCACCATCCACAGCGTCTATGAGATTGGCAAGAGCCAGGCCGCTCTGATCTCCCGCGCTCCAGAGGCCGCCGAGGTCCCGTCGGGAGCGCGCAAAGCGGTAAGGCGTGGTCGCCTTGTGACCGTCTTCGCTCCCAAGGGAGGAGTAGGCTGCACTACGGTGGCGGTCAACTTGGCCATCGCGCTGCATAGGCAGGTGGAGCCCGAGAAGAAGGTAGCCGTGTTGGACGCCAATCTGCAGTTTGGCGACGTGGGTGTGATGCTCAACTTGCAGGCCAATCGCAGCATCGCGGACCTGGCCGACCGCACGGGCGAACTAGATTCGGACATGCTGACAAGCGTGGTGACTCCCCATCCTTCTGGGATCAAGGTGCTGCTGCCTCCCCCAAGTCCTGCGGCGGCGGAGAGTCTCTGGATGAGCGAGACGGGCAAGGAAGGGTCCAGAACCTCCAATCAGAACCTGCAGGTCATCGTTGATGGGATGCTGCAAGAGTTCGACTTCTTGATCGCCGACACCTGGAGTTGGGTGGATGACGTGACGCTGACCCTGCTCGACAGGGCAACACTGATCCTGCTGGTCATTACGCCCGTGATCCCGGCAATCAAGTCCGCTCGGCTCTTTATGGATTTGGCCTACAAGCTGGGATACCCGGAGGGGAGAATCGGGCTGGTCATCAACCACGCAGATCGGCGAACAGGCCTTCGTGTGGATCAAATCGAAGGAGCGCTGAAGCCGGCCATCGCCCAAATCCCCTTCGACGAGCGAGCAGGCCTTTCGGCAGCCAACCGAGGCCTCCCCCTAGTATCGGAGGAGCGGGGAAAGCCACTGGTTCAGGGCTTTACGAACATGGCACAGATCACTTTGGAGAGAATAGAGGAGCTGACCGCGGAGGAGGACACGGAGGAGGAATGGGATTCGGCTGAGACGAGCCGTCGCTTGCTGGGCCGGATCATGGGTTAGAAGCAGGCAAACAGAATGAGACTGCAATGTAGTTGATGGTTTTGCCAGGCAAGAGTGAGGGAAGGACGAAATGTCACTTCTGAGAAGAATCGAAGAGACACAACAAGATGGGGCTCAAAGGCAGGCGGATAGGTCTGAG
>JASFWK010000013.1:0-30550 GCA_050049355.1 Anaerolineae bacterium
TCGTGGGACAACTCGCGGTACCCGGAGTATCCCAACGCCTGGGAGAAGCGGACGACCGTGGCGGCGTCCACGTCAAGCGCCTTGGCGAGCTCCGTGGCGGTCATGAACGCCACGTCCAGCTCATGGCTGATGATGAAATCGCCCAAGCGCTTGAAGCTTGGGGTCAGTGATTTGTACGCATCCTTGATGCGTTTCCTAAACATATGGCACCCTCCTAATAACTAGGGGTTGAGGCTGTCCTGACATTGCAGTAGTCAACTATTGTGTTCAGCCAACCCATGCTAATATTATATGTCCTGTGGGAAAAAGGCGCAAGTCTGCAAGTACTGGTTATTCCCCCTGATTCCTCCCGGCTGAGAGGGAAGAGGGGCAGAAGCCTTGGAGGGCATCTTGTTGGCAGCTTGAGGGAGCTGTGTTGGGCAGCGAGGGCAATCAAGACAGCCTGGAGACCAAGTAGGAGCAGATAGGGGTCTTGGCGATCCATAGCCGCCCCGGCGACGCTGCTGCCCGGAACACGTCTGCGTCGCTCCAGCTTGCGGATGGGTAATCACCAGTGCAAGTAAACTGGGAATCTCGCTTGATCTTCCTCCACTTGCCGCCTCTATCCGCATGAGCTACAATTGGGGTAGGTACGCACTAGGAGCGGGCAGAGGGCGAGGCCGTTTCCGATCTACTCAGTTCGGGCCCGCGCCTTGCGGTGGCGAGGCAAGCCAGGCTACTGCTGAGGCTGCCGGCGGAGGCGCGGGCTAGGCCTTTGTGGGGGGTGATGATGAGAGCAGTGGATGTGATCGCCAAGAAACGGGATGGCGGCGAGTTGACCGCCGAGGAGATGGAGTTCCTCGTCCTGGGCTACACGCGGGGCGAGATCCCCGACTACCAGGCCGCAGCCTGGTTGATGGCGGTCTACCTGAAGGGCATGACCGAGAGAGAGATCCAGGACCTTACACTGGTGATGGCCCATTCGGGGGACACGCTGAGCTTGAAGGACGTGGCTTCCGTGGTTGTGGACAAGCATTCGACTGGCGGAGTCGGTGACAAGGTCAGTCTAATCGTGGTCCCCACTGTCGCCGCCTGCGGGCTGCCAGTGGGCAAGATGACGGGGCGAGGGTTGGGCTTCACCGGAGGCACGGTGGACAAGCTGGAGTCCATCCCGGGGTATCGGACTGATCTCACTCCGGAGGAGTTCACGGCTCAATTGGGTCGAATTGGCATCGTCCTTTCCGGCCAGTCGCTCGACCTGGCTCCTGCCGATCGTGAGCTCTACGCCCTGCGGGACGTAACTGGCACGGTTTCCTCTCTGCCCCTCATTGTCAGCTCCATCATGAGTAAGAAGATTGCCGCAGGCGCCGATGGTATCCTGCTCGACGTCAAGGTGGGCAGCGGTGCGTTCATGAGTACGGTTGATGAGGCGAGCGAACTGGCCCAGGCGATGGTTAGGATCGGGGCACGGCTGGACCGGCGAATGTTGGCGCTGATCTCGGATATGAACCAGCCTCTCGGTTGGGCGGTGGGCAACGCGCTGGAGGTGCGGGAGGCGATTGACGTGCTCCACGAGGGAGGGCCGGCCGACTTGACCGAGCACTGTCGCGTGGTCGCGGCCGAGATGCTCGTGCTGGGCGGAAGAGTGGATGACTCCGCACAGGGGATGAAGATGGCCACGCAAGCCATCGCGTCGGGAGATGCCTGGCAGAAGTTCCGCACGTTGGTGGAGGCACAGGGTGGGGATGTGGCTGCTGTCGAAGACCCCGATCGGCTCCCGAGTGCTCGTCTGGTCGAGCCGGTTCTTGCCCTTGTTGAAGGGTATCTTCAACGTGTGAACGCTTCCGAGGTAGGGATGGCGGTGATGGAACTGGGCGGTGGGCGTGAGAAGAAGGGAGAGGAGGTAGATCATGCCGTGGGCGTCGTCACACACTGCAAAGTCGGGGATCGGGTGGTGAAAGGCATGCCCCTTTTCACCGTTCACTCCAACGATGAGGACCGGCTCGCGGCGGTCCGGGAGCGTCTCCTTGCTGCTCATACCATTGGCCCTGACCAAGTGGAGCCCCTCCCGCTGTTCTATCGGAAGGTTGGACCTGAGTGAGCAAGATGCCTCGTTTTCTCCCATTCCTGCTGACCGCCGGCGCGGCAGCCGGGATTGTCGGCGGGATCGCTCCCTGGATCTCTCACCCGGCGGCAGGGCTGACAATTGGTGGATTCTATCTCTTTGAGGCCATCAAGTTTCTGCCCGCCGTTCGCTCAGGCGCGGTTTCTCTCTTTCGGGAGGCTTACTTGCTGCCACTGTTGATCTCCGCGGTGCTGCTGTCTCTTTTCTCGGTTCTTCTTGACTCCCCTTATCGCACAGCTCGCTGGCTCTGCCCCGGTCTGGCGGCGTTGATTGGTCTGGCGGCATTGCCGCCGTACCCGGCGGTTCTTACGGCATTTGGCGACCCCGAGTACCGTGGGCAGCTCCTCTTGTCCGCCACCGCCTCGTTTCTGGCCCTCCTGAGCCCTCTGGCTTCCCGACTGCCGGTGCAGGTGATAGCGGCGATGGGGAGCGGGCTGGCGGCGCTCGGACTTATCCCTGGACTTGCCCAGTTTGCCCGCGTGCGATCTCTATTCGCCGAGTTGTACGGGGCACAGATCGGCGTGGGGTGGGGTCTGGTGGTATGCGTGCTGAGCCTTGGTCTGATATTCCTCGGTGGTGTCTGCTGGCTAGCGTTACGACCTCGCCTGGCAGGTAGGACTGCCTGACCCTCTCAGCAAGAGGGCTCCCAGACTACCGTGTCGTGGGTGGCAAGGCCGTAGGGCCAATCCTCTCTTCTCTTGGTGAGTGGCAATGGTGATACGTGGGGGTCCTCGCCTCTATGCTGTGAGCAAGGCCAAGCCTTTGAGGTCTAGCGACACGACGACTCTCGTCCCTGTTTCTGGCGGCTGCTGACTGGCCGGCCAGTCAAAGGTCATGTCGAATTCGCCTTCCAGCTTGAGATCTACTCGGTAGCGGCTGCCGCGGAAGGTATGCCCCGTCACTACACCGCTTACCCGGTTCGTCTCCGCATCTCCCAAGCGGGCCGCCTCCGGACGCACAAGCAGCGTCCCCTCTGATCCTGGGCTTACTCCTCCCATGCGTCCCACTTGGAGTTGGCCGAGTGGGGTCTCTACGGTCCCTTCGGCCACGACCCGTGCGCTCAGCAAGTTGGTCAACCCCAAGAACTGAGCTACCCACCGGGAGGCGGGTTCTCGATAAACCTCCTCCGGGGTGCCCTGCTGCACCACCCGTCCGGCGTGCATGACTGCTACCCGATCGGCGATGGCGAAGGCCTCCTCTTGGTCGTGGGTCACTGTAATGGTGGTCACTCCGACTCGTTTGAGGATGGTGGGAAGTTCCTCCAACAGCCGCTCGCGCAGCGTCCGATCCAGGGCTCCAAGGGGCTCGTCCAGCATCAGGAGCCGCGGTTGAGGGGCGAGGCTGCGGGCCAGCGCCACCCGTTGTCGTTCTCCGCCAGAGAGTTGGTTGACGTCCCGTTGCTCGAAGCCAGCCAATCCCACCAGTTCCAACACCTCAGTGACTCGCGCCTGAGTAGTGTCTCTGTTTGCACTCGCTATGTGCAGGCCGAAGGCGACGTTGCCAAAGACATCTCTGTGAGGGAAGAGGGCGTACTCCTGAAACATCAGCCCGAAGCCTCGCAGGTGAGGCGGCATGTGAGTCACCTCTTCTCCCTTCACGAGCACCTCTCCTGCTTCGGGCGTCTCCAGCCCGGCGATGAGGCGCAAGAGTGTGGTCTTGCCGCAGCCTGAGGGGCCGAGGAAGCTGATGATCTCTCCCTCTTCGACGGCCAAAGTCACCTCAGATAGGGTCCAGCCGTCGGGGTAGGATTTGCCTAGGTTGCGAATCTCTAGAAAGGGCATGACACTTCTGGATCCCCACTTCCCCTCTGACTTACGCGGCTCGCGGAACTGAAACCCGGAGCTGGAACTAGAATTCTGTTCGAAACCGCTCTATCGCAAGAAAACCCAGAGCGCAGACTACCATCAGAAGCGCAGACATGGCGAGCGCTTGGCCGTAGTTGGTGACTCCAGGCTGACCCAGGAGCCGGTATATGGCGATGGGCATGGTCGGGAACTGGGGCCGGACGATGAGGGCGGAAGCCCCGAACTCGCCCATGGAGATGGTGAAGGCGAAAACTGCTCCCACCACCACTGCCCGCGCCACGATCGGCAGGTCCACCTCCCGCCATACTTGCCAGGGAGAGGCCCCTAGCGTCGACGCGGCCTCTCGCAGCTGGGGGTGAATGGAGCGCAGCGCGGGCAGCACTGAGCGGACCACGAAGGGGAGGGCTACCAGGGTATGTGCCAGGACGACCAGCGCCGGCGAGGTGCGCAAGTTCAGCGGCGGCTCATCCAGGGCGACGATGTACCCCAACCCCAGCGTCAGCGCCGAGGTGCCCAGCGGAAGCATGAAGAGCGGGTCCATAAGTCGGGCAAGTGGAGAACGTTGTCGCCCCCGTCCGGCGATGGCGGCAGCTGCCATCAATCCCAGCATGAGGGACAGCACCACCGTCGCCAGGGCGAATATCAGGGAGTTGCGCACAGCAGCGGCGGGAGGCACATAGAAGACGGAGCCCCTGGGATTCTCGAAGAGCGCCCGGTAGTGGGCTAGGGCTGCCGCCCCCCCAATCGTCAGTGAGCGGTCTACCAGCGCCACAAGCGGGGCCAGGAGCAGGAGGAGCAATGGAGTCAGGCTTCCTGCGAGCAGCGCCCACTCGCGGAGAGCGCGAGGCCGGCGCTGGGTAACCCGACGGGGGCGCAGGGTCATCGGCACCGATAATTGAGTCTGGATGCGAGTGTAAGCCAGCATCAAGCCGAAGGTGAAGAGAATCTGAATCAGCGCCAGCGCGGCTGCCAGGGGCAGGTTGGGTAGATAGACAGTGCGGTAGTAGATCTCCACCTCCAGCGTAGCGTAGTGGCCGCCTCCCAGTATGAGGACCACGCCGAAACTGGTGAAGCAGAAGATGAAGGTCAGCAGAGCGGCCGCTCCCAGCGCAGGGGTGAGCAGCGGGAGGGTGACCTCTCGGAAGGCGCGCCAGCGACTGGCCCCCAGCGTACGCGCCGCCTCTACTAGCTCGGGGTCCAAGTTGGCCCAGTGCGTGCCCACGATGCGCACTACCAGCACCGCGTTGTAGAAGATGTGGGCCAGCAGAATGGCCGCCAGGGTTCCCTGCAGGTCCAGAGGAGCCTGCTCCAGCCCGAAGAGGTTCATCAGCGCCAAGTTGAGCCGCCCGCGAGGCCCCAGCAGCGCGGTCAACGCCACCGCAACCACAATGGTGGGTAAGACGAAGGGAACGGTAATGAGGGCCTCAAGGAGCGACTTTCCAGGGAATGCGTAGCGGGCGAAGATGTAGGCCCCAGGTAGTCCGACGACCACCGTCAGAAGCGTGGAGAGCGCTGCCTGCCAGGTGGTAAACCATAGGGTTTGAAGGTAGCGAGGTGTCTGGATCAAGCGGGCGAGCGCGGTCAGGTCGAGCCGCCCTTCAGGTGCGAAAGAGAGGACCAGGATAGAGGCCAGAGGGTAGAAGTAGAAGAGAAACAGATAAGAAAGGGGCAGGCCTGCAAGTGACAAGCCTGCCAGCAGCGAGCTAGCACGCTTGTGCACCTGTAGACCTGCACCTCCCTGCTCGCTCACCGCAGGGCTGCCTCCGTCCATTCCTCAACCCACTCTTCGCGGTTGGCCTCGATGGCGTCTGAGTTCACCTCGGCCGGGTTCTGGGGGATTATGGCAAATCGGGCGAATACCTCCGGCAACTCCGCGTTCTCGTTGGCTGGGAACATGAACATATGGAGCGGGATGTCCTCCTGGAATGTTGTCCCCAGCATGAAGTCCACCCACGCCTCCGCCAGATCGCGATTGGCAGTGCCCTTCAGTATACCGACGAACTCGATTTGTCGGAAGCAGCTTCCGTCCGCCACGACAACACCGGTGGGAGCTTCCTCGAATTCCTCCTCCGAGAAGTAGATCTCCACAGGTGGGCTGCTGGCGTAGCTGACTACGATGGGACGGGTGCCGTCGGAGGCATAGGTGAAATGACCCCAGTAGGCGTCCTCCCAACCGTCGGTCACCAGCACGTCGTTAGCCCGCAGGTCGGTCCAGTAGTCCAACCACGTATACTCCCCCTCCAGACCGAAGTGGCCGATCGTCGCCAGCATGAAAGCCAGTCCTGGTGAGGAGGAGGCGGGATTCTCCACCACCGTCAGCCCTTCGTAGGCCGGCTCCACCAGGTCCTCGAGACTTGCAGGGGGCTCCAGATCTTGTTCAGCGAACCAGGCTTTGTCGTAGTTCAGGCAGACGTTCCCGTAGTCCACCGGCAGGAGACGGTGCTCGGCGTCCAGCTCCAGATGATCCGGGATCTCGTCCAGGAGAGGTGAATCGTAAGGCTCGAAGATATCACCTCCCAGCCCCCGGCTCATCAACGTGTTGTCTACACCGTAGAGGACGTCGGCCAGGGGGTTGTCGGCACTAAGGACAGCCTGGTTGAGCATGAGCCCGGCGTCGCCGGACTTGAGGATCTCCACGCGGGCGTTGTGGGCTGCTTCGAAAGCGGCGATGGTCTCCTCACCGATGTCAAAACTGTCGTGAGTCATGATGGTGATGGTGCGTGGTTCGCTTGGGGTGGGGCTCGGTCGACTGGTGGGCGCTGAGGTGGATGTGGGGCCGGGTGGGGTTTCGGCAGGTGGGGTGGGGGTGGGCGCGCAGGCAGCTACCAGCAGGGCCAGCAGTATGAGACCGATGTATTTCCTGTTCATCTCTCTTCCTCCTTGTGGTGACGACGATTTGGTCGGCTCTCGATGACGACGCACAGGAGAATTCCTTCCCGTACGCGAACGCGAGCTTGCCTTCCCAGGAGGACATTCGAGACGCCTCGGGCGAGGCCGAAGTGGAGGGTCTCGTCGTGCAGAGGCCACTTGAGCCCCTTGTCGGCGGTGACCCCGTGTGCATCACCCCCTAATGGGATAAGGGAGACGGTATCGCCCGGCTTCCCCTCGATGATAGCCTGATCGAGGATGAGAAAGGCGGTCTGGTTCCTTTCGATGATTCGAACCTGGATCTCTGCCAAGGCGGGGTGGCTCAGGAGGAGGACGTTGGCGAAGGTTTGATCCAACCGGCCTCCCAGGGCAGCCAGGATGAGAATCTCATCCGCGCCTTCCTGGGCGGCGTAGAGGAGCGCCAGTTCCAGGTCGGTCTCGTCCTTGGCAGGGGGATGCGGTATGAAACGCGTTCCCTCTGTCTCCAGTTGGGTACGCAGTTCCACGTCCAGCGAATCGAGGTCACCAATGGCGACGTCGGGAATAGCGCCGGCGGCCTGAGCGTGAATCGCTCCCCCGTCGACGGCGATGATGAGGGGCTCAGCCGCCTCACCATCGGGCTGAAGCAGATGGCGGTGGGCCTCCGGTTCCGGAAACAGGCCGTTGGCGAAGATTACTGCACGCATCGTTGGTCAGAGACGAATAGAGCCGTCCTGCCAGCGGGACGGCCCAGCCTCCTCGGCGAGTCTCCCTTCCTCCGCTGGCATTACCCAGATCAGGTTCAAGGGGTCAGCGTCGGTGGTCTCTGCCTCGGACGCTCTCTCAGCCCGGCTCGCCCGGACTCCCCCGGGAAGGTCTACAATTGACAGTTTGACTATACCATTGATGGGAACAGATGTCAACTTCTCGCCGTTCTGATGATTTCCCATACACCCCACCGCCGAGGAGTGGAGGAGGCAGAGGATGAGTGGACCGCATACTAGATCTCCCATTCAAACGGAGGTGGAGGGCCCCCTGCACGGAAGGTGCAAAGGTGATCATCACTGTCGGGTGAGAGAGATCTCAGACCTGGCTATGGGCTCTGAAGAGGAGTGGATCGGGCTCCGCTCTTTCCCTTCCTTCTCTCTCGTGCTACAATAGCTCTTATGCGCATTCGCTCTCTCAGCCTGGAGAACTTCCGCAACTACGCCCGCTTGGAGCAGCAGTGGCCCGAGGGGGCAGTGCTGCTCTGCGGAGCCAATGCGCAGGGAAAGACCAGCCTTCTTGAGGCGGTCTACTACTTGGCGACTGCTCACTCTCCCGTTACCCATGTAGATCGACATCTGATCAACTGGGCGGCTGAGAAGCAGGGGCTGGACTACGCCCGTCTGCGGGCTGAGGTAGTCTACCGGGACCACGTTCGGGAGATCTCTATCGCACTGGCGAAGAGTCGTGGAAACACGGGCCGAGTGCGTCTGCAGAAGCAAATCCGCGTTGACCGCCAGTCCCGCCGTCAGCGCGACCTGGCGGGATGCCTCAACGTGGTTCTCTTCCTCCCTCAAGACGTGGATCTGGTCGCCGGATCCCCTTCAGGGCGCCGGCGATACCTGGACGATACCCTTGGCCAGGTGAATGCTGAATACAGTGATGCCCTGTCAACCTATACCGATGTTCTTCGCGAGCGGAATGCCCTTCTGCGCCACTTGGGCGACGAGGGGGGAGATCCAGCCCAGTTGGAGCCTCTGGACGAGCGCCTGGCGCGCAGCGGTGTGATCGTCTGCCAGAGCCGCCGCTACCTGATCGCCAGTTTATCTCGCCGTGCCGCTCGCATCCACCACGACCTGAGTGGCGGGAGGGAGCTGCTTCGACTGGAATACCGGCCCAACTTCGACCCCGCGCGTCCCCCGGCGCTGGACTACCAGATGGGGCTGACCCTGGCGGAGTCGGCCGACCTCCCCCACGGCGTCGATGCTGAGGACTTGGTGACCGCCTTCCGCGCTCGGCTGTGCCAGCGGCGGAGAGAGGAGATGGCACGGGGGATAACCGTCACTGGTCCTCATCGCGATGATATGCTCTTCATCGCCGATGAAGTAGATCTGGGCACCTTCGGCTCGCGAGGTCAGCAGAGGACAGCTGTCCTGGCGCTCAAAATGGCTCAGCTGGACTGGATGAGGGCGGTGACGGGAGAGACCCCCGTCCTTCTATTGGACGAGGTCGTGGCGGAGTTGGACAGAGGGCGCCGTAGGTACCTCCTGGAGCAAGTGGATGGAGTGGAACAGGCGCTCCTGACTGCCACTGATTCGAGCATGTTCCCGGCTACGTTCCTGGAACAGGCGCTGATGTTGACGGTTGAAGGCGGCATCGTCCGCCCCTCGGAGTGACGGCCTCCCGGTAGGCTGCCCGTCACCCGGTGCTCTCCTCACAGCTTCTCTCGCAATCGATAGCCTGATCTGTCCTTACACCCTGATCTCGGCGCGGCCCGCAACCGCACCTGGCTGTTCTTCTCCTGTGCAGAAACCCCCGTCATCAGTCGACTACTTCAAGTTGTGGAAATCCACAATCCCCTCCATCGCGGAAGTGAGGGGTTTGCGGTTGTGGGAGTGCGCGCTGCTCTGCTATACTGTCTTGTGGTGCAGGACCACGCGACGCGGTTCAATGTCCTGGCGGATACAGAACCTTGCTGGATGCTCTCGGTAAGGAGATCGGTAGAGTTGCGGTCGCGTAGAGGAGAATAGTCCTTGGATAAGACTTGGGTGTGCACACAGGGCTTCTGGCCGTTCGTGATCATGGCGGTGCGCCTGGTGACACCGATCGCGCTCTCCGCCTGCGGCAGCTTGCTGCCGCCCCCCACGCCGATCCCAACCGCGACCCCATCGCCGGCTCCTCAGGTTGAGTGCATTCCCTGGTACGACGCTCCGGAACACGTCGGCGAGGAAGCCTGCGCCGAGGGCCGCATCTACTGGGTGCGCCGTGCCAACCAGCCTTACTTCGCTTACTTCTTCTTCGACCCCTCGGTCCGGCACAGGATCGACTACTGCTGCGGCGATTTCTACGCCTGGGTGCGCTGTGACGACTGGTGTGAGTACTTCTCTAGTTGCTCTGTCATCAGCGGGGAACTAGACGGTGTGTGTGTCCACGTTCACGGGACGATAGGAGAGTCGATGGGCAGGGTGCGCATACAGGTTACGGATCGCTCGCAGGTGGAGATCATTAAGTGCGCGGCGTGTCAGGACCCCGAGGCCTGTGCCTCCTCTGAGTAGCTCCGGACTGGCCGGCGTCCCTTTCACCGCGCCTCGAGGCTCAGCGCCTGCGTGAATCTCTGCTGAAAGTCGGGATGGATGGTCAGTTCGATGTACTTGACCTGACGGGCGATGTGGGCCGCTCTCTCCCGCTCTTTGCATGAGACCAGCGCCATCCGCGCTCCGGTCCCGGCGACGTTTCCCACCTGCTCGAATCTTCCGAGCGAGATTCTGGGGAGCATTCCGATGGCGATGGCTTGCTCCACGTCGATGTAGGTACCGAAGGCACCGGCGACGACGATTCGTGCGATCTGCTCTTCTTCTAGGCTTCCCTCGTCCAAGAGGATCTGCCATCCGGCGGCGATGGCCGCTTTCGCCAACTGGATCTCGCTGACGTCCTTGCGACTGATTGTGATGTCCTGATCCAGACCGCAGGTCTCCCCCGGGACAAGGACGAACTCCGGTCCATCTTGACCCTCCCGTACTCGGGATGCCCCCTTGTCCATACTGCCTCGACTGTCCAACACCCCCGCCTGACGCAGCTGGGCTACAGCGTCCAGTATGCCGGAGCCGCAGATCCCTACCGGTTGCTGATCCTCCACTGTTTCCCAGAAGATGTTTCCTTCGATCAGCCGCACTCGTTCAATGGCTCCGGGCGCGGCCCGCATGCCGAACCGAATGTGGGCTCCTTCGAAGGCGGGTCCAGAGGCAGTGGAACAGGAAAGCAGCCGACCGTTGGCTGCCAGGCAGATCTCCGTGTTCGTGCCGATGTCTAGGAGCAAGGTGGGCTCATCTGCCACGTCCAGGCGCGCGGCCAGGAGCGCAGCCACGTGGTCCGCTCCAACGAAGCCGGCCACGTTCGCCAGTAGATGGACGATGGCGCCAGGTGCCAGATCCAGCCCCAGCTCCCTCGCCCGAACCTCAAGCGGGTCGCTTTGCACCGGTACGTAGGGAGACAGCCCGAGCGGTTCGGTTGGCAGGCCCAAGAAGAGGTGATGCATAGCAGTGTTGCCCACCAAAACCGCCTCCACCACCTGGCTCTGCTCCACTCCCGCCTGGCGGCATAGTCGGCTCAGGAGATCCCCGATCCCTTCTGCGGCGGCCCGCTGGAGCCGCCTTGCTCCTGCTGGCTCGCGCATGGCATAGGTGATGCGTCCCATCACATCCTCGCCGTATGCCAGCTGGGGATTCATCTCCCCTCCCACGGCCAGCGTCTCGCCGGTCTCCAGGTCAAGCAGGTACCCGGCCAGCTTGGTCGTCCCCAGGTCCAACGCTAACCCCAGAAGGGAGATCCCCTCTGGCAGGAGCGCTATTATCTCGTCACCTCGTACTGCGGCCGTCGCCTGCCAGTTCCATTCACGCAGCTGGGATGGGGCGGTTCGGAGTACATCCAGGTCGATCCGCACCGGCCGACCCAGACCATCCCTGAGACGGGTCGCGTCCGGGCGAAGGTCCTCCAGGCTGGCAGGGGGAAGTGCCAAGTTGTAGGGGATCACCGCGGGGTCGAGTTCCACCGAGGTCTGGCGACCCTCCACCTGCGTGCGCTGGCGGGCGGTGAGGGACTCGGGAGGGATCAACACGTGCAGGTCGGCCAGAGCCCGAGCTTGGCAGGCCAGGCGTGTCCCCTGTGTCAGTTCTGTCTGGCTCAGGTGCTCCCCTTCGGTGGAGGTTGGGTCCGAAAGGGAGGCGCGGTGCTCGGGTGAGACCGTGACACGACAGGTGCCGCAGACCCCAGTCCCGCCGCAGATCCCACTGAGGCCCACGCCAAGCAGGCGTGCTGCCTCCAGCAGCGTGGTGCCCTGGGGTATCTTTCCCCCGCGCCCCAGAGGCTGGAAGGTGATCTCTACCGATGAGCGACGAGTGGACACGGCTTACGGTCGAGCTATGCCTCAGAAACCCAGCAGCCTTCGCCGCTGCTCCCGGGTGAGTAGGTTGATGATGTTGGGGATCTCTGGGTGCTTCTCCGGTGGCACGCCCTCCAACAGGTTTCGCACGGCCTGGGCAGCCCTGCCTTTCTCGGGTTCGGTCTCGGCCTTCTCCTCGAGCTGGCCCAAGAACTTGTCCACCTCGCCCACTGTCATTGAAGCTGCGAACTCGTCCACCGACACGCTCGTTACTCTCAGAGTCTGGAAAGCGTCGCGAAGCATCTCTACTGAAATTCCCTGCTTCTCCAGTTCTGGCTTGATGAACTCGTTGAAGAATCGGATATCGAGCATCGACTTGCGGCCTTGCTGGACTTCCTGCATCTCTCGCCACAGGTTGCGGCCTCTGACCAATCCTTCGATGATGCTGTGGGTCAGCTCCGTGCCGCCCCAACCGATGATGCCCGCCGTCATCAGCCAGTCGATCAAAGTGCCGAGGGTGAAGCTTGCGAAGATCCCCCCCATGGGAGAGTCAAAGAGCACCAGGCTGTCGAAGAGCACCTCGAAGCCCAGCAGGCGGAAGAAGCGAACGTTGGTGAGGCCGATGGCAATCACGGCCAGGAAGGTGCCCAGCCAGTGGGATCGTATCCTCTTGCTGCTCACGTAGTCGGATGCTTTTGTGTTGGGGACGCCAGCCAGATTCGGCCAGACCCTGGCTTTCTCCCAGCGATCCCAGACCACCTCCAGCACTCGCTCCACCGAGGTAGCGATGGCGATCAGGGGGGCTAGGGTGACCCACAGAGTATCTGTTTGGAGTACCTCATCGTCCAAACCGGGAGCTGCCCACGCTGCACTGCTGGTGAGCGCCAGGAGCGCAAACACACCCAGAGTGATCCAGAGAGCTCGCTTGCCCATTTTCGCCTCCTTTTCGAAGAGTCTCTTCTGTGATGGATTCTGAAGTGCCCAAACCCCTGCCTCAGGGGGCCGGTTCTACTCGCGCTCAGCCCGCTGGCGCGCGAATTCTGTCAACAGTCGCACGCCATAGCCGGTTGCGCCCTTGCCGGGCACATAGGGATTCTCCTTGGCGCGGGTTGCCATTCCTGCCATGTCTATGTGTGCCCACCCGGGATAATCGGCGAAGCGTTTGAGAAAGGTCGCCGATGTGCCCACGCCTCCCTGTCTCTCACCCGTATTCCTGATGTCCGCCGTATCCGATTCAAGGTTCTTCTCGTATTCGGGGAAGAGCGGCATTGGCCAGAGTCGCTCGGAGGTGGCTTCAGCGGCGGCCAGCAGGATATCGTGCAGCGTCTCATCGGTGGTGAAGAGTCCCGCCGCCACACCCCCCAGTGCGGTGACGCAAGCCCCGGTGAGCGTGGCGATGTCCACCACGGCGCTCGGTTCGTAGCGCTTTGCGAAGACGAGCGCGTCGGCGAGCAACATCCGCCCTTCGGCATCGGTGCTGATGATCTCAATGGTGACGCCATTGCTTGCTGTGACGACCTCCTGTGGGCGGTAGGCGTGTCCGCTGATCATGTTGTCGGCGGCGGGGACTAGCCCCACGACGTGGAGGGGCAGATCCAACGCACCGATGGCCCGCATGGCCCCGATGACGGCGGCGCCGCCAGCCATGTCGGCTTTCATCCTCTTCATCGCGTCTCTGGATTTGATGGCATACCCGCCGGTATCGAAGGTCACGCCCTTACCCACCAGCACGATCGAATCCAGCTCATCGGTGCGCTCGGCGTTGTGCTCAAGGATGATGAATCTGGGAGGCGTATCGCTGCCTTGAGCCACCGCCAGCAGGGCTCCCATCCCCAAGGCCTCCATCTGCTCTCTACCCAGCACTTCCACCCGCAGGCCGGCCGCCTCTGCGGTCTTCTGGGCGGCCTCGGCCATGTAGGCCGGGGTGCAGATGTTGGGCGGCAGGTTGACCAGGTCGCGCGTCAGCGTGACACCGGCCGCGATCGCCAGGCCTGCGTCCGCGCCCTGCTGCGCTGGGGAAACGTCCTGTGCGTTGAAGATCATAAGCTCGAGGATCTGCGGCAGGGTTTCAGGCGACTCGTCCGTCTTCTGGCCTAGGTACTTGTACAGGCCCAGGAGGCTGCCCTCGGCGATGGCCTGAGCTGCTGGCTCAATGGAAAGGCCTCCCGCGCCGGCTCCGTGGAGGATGGTCGCTGCGCGTCGGACGTTGAGCTGGCGCGCTTCCTGAGCGGCGCGGGCTGCAGCGCGGCGAACTGCATCGATGTCGAATTCGTCACGCGGACCCAGTCCGACCACGATCACGCGCGGGGCTGGAATCGCGCCCCGGGGGTACAAGACTGCCACTTCGTTGGCCTTGCCACTGAAATCGCCGCCTTCGATCAGGTCACTGATCGCGCCGTCGAGTGACTGATCAACGGCCTTCGTCGCGCCGCCGGGTTGGGCGTCCTTGAAGAGGTTCACGACGATCGCATCGGCGTCACTTTCCTCAATCGCGCCGTGGATGGTCTCTATGTCCATAGGCTCTCCCTTCTGCCCTGGGGAATGGCACCGGACGATGCGTTCGCGGTATTCGCGGTGCTATCCATATTCTTTGAGGCCGATTGGGCGGACGAGGCGACTGATCATGGCCTCAGCGACCCGTATCATCGCTCCCAGCGTCGGGCGGTGGCGGCTCCCGACGAGCAATCTGCCGGCGGGAGACGAATTCATCGAATGAACTGGTCAGGCAAGCCGCGGCGCCATTCCCGTTCGACCCGCGGCTACAATACGTCCCTAAGCATATTCAAGGCTCGCCTTGCCACTTCATCCCTGGATTGCTCGTTGGTTCCCTCGACCTCGAACGTCTGATCGATCACCTCATTGCCTGCGTTGAGTGCTATGTGCACCACCTTGGCCGAGTCCTCCCCGCTGGATAGCCGCCCCCAGACCGCCAGGCAGATATCTACCCCGAGGAAGTCGCACCCCTCCCTCGCAGCCGCCCGCGCTGCTTTGGCCGAGAACTCTCCTGCGCTCTTGAACTGGGGCCGAGGCAGATCCATCAGGCCGATGGCATAATCTACGTCGTCGGCGATGAGGCTGTTTCCGAGTACGTTGGGGCCTTCGTCTGTATCGAACAAGTGCCGGCTGACAACACCGTTCACTCCGCACTCTATGGTTCCCAAGGTCAGCTCACGTTCAGCCAGCTCTTGCGTTATCGTCTCGGCGATCGTCTCATCCGTCATGCCTCAGGGCACCTCCCGGCTGATTATAGCCCAAGCGTCTTGCGGACACAAATACCGCGGCCAACTGTTCGCATAGTCATATCTGCCACCCACCTCTACCCACTTGACGCTTGCTCCTGCACACGCCCGATGGCTACTCGCGGCTGTGCACAGGTGGCCCGCCCGATGCTGCGTAGAGGACCATATCGCGATTGTAGAACCGTCCTGTTCCCTCGTACGTCATTCCGGCCTTCTCCATCACACGCCGAGATGCTATGTGGGTCGGGATGGTCATGCCGACGATGCCGGCCAGCATCAGTTCCTCCAACCCGAAGCGGATACACTCCCTGGCAGCCTCTGTGGCGTGCCCCTTGCCCCAGTGGGCCCGTGCGAACTGGTACGCCACCTCGATGTCTGGTCCCTTCCCCTCAACGAGGATGAGGCCACAGACGCCGATCACCTTGCCGCTCTCTTTCTCGACCACAGACCACATGCTGAAGCCGTGCTCGTTCTGATGTTCAATGAGCTTCTGCAGGCGTCGCTGTGTTGCCTCGAGCGATTCGGATGCGCCGCCTGGGATGATTCTCATCACCTCGGGGTCGCCGTAAGCCTCGTGAAGGTCCCCGGCGTCCTCCGGTGCGACCGGTCGAATCAACAGGCGTTCGGTTTCCAAAGGGAAGCCCATCTCACCCCCCTCACTCCTCAGGGTTGAACCCAAACTGGACTGAAGCCCTCTCCCAGGGATCTGGTCTCCTCTCCCTCTGTCTCTATCAGTGCGAGGTGGGTCTCGCTTTCCTCGTCTGTGCGCTCCAAGGTGCCGACGGCGACCCAGCGGCCGTCGGGTGAAAGAGCGCCGCTAACTAACCGGGCTTCCGCCAGCAGGCGCGACTCGCCGCTATCTAACTGCAGGAGCCAGAGCTGCATATCTCCGTCCCCAGGCATAACTTGCAGAAGGCCAAACTGGCCGTCGGCTGAGAATCCGGCCAACCTGGAATGGCGGGTATCCTCATCCACCCGTAGCAGTTGGCGGGTTTCGCCCGACCGGAGGTCGAGGCTGAGAAACTGGCGACCTCCCCCAACTTCGAAGGAGCCCGTCCAGATCAGCCAGCTGTGGTCGCGATCGTTGCGGAGGGGATGATATCCGGTCAGGCTGTCTAGGGGCCGATGCGTCCCCTGTCCAAGATCTGCCAGGTGCCAGGTGGCTCCCTCTGTACTCTCATAGCCGAACAGCAGGGTATGCCCATCGGGCGCGAACCAGGGCCGCTGCGGTCGGCCCGCATACGTGAGCAGTTCCTGTTCTGCGCCACTGTCTAGGGAGAGGAGAACCACTCTGTCTTCCTCCACCAAGACCAGCTGGTTCTGCCCTGGCACAAACTCAGCCGAGTAGAACCTCTCGCCGCTGGCAACAACCAGGGATTCAGAGCCACCTATCCTCTCGACCACCACCACCCACCCGCCCGTCGTTGCCCGTACCACATAGGCGACCAGCCGCCCATCGCTGGAGAAGCTGCCGCCGCTGGCGGGCTCATCCCCGCCGAGGCGCCGGGCGTTGCTTGGGTTCGCGGTGGGCACCAGCCAGAGATTGCCGGTGTTGATTAGGATGTGCTCTTCGTCCGATGTGAAGGTCGCGTACACAATGTGGGCGATCTCGTCGTTGATGGTGGTCAGGTCGTGCGCATCGCCGGTTTCCAGATTGACCAGATAGGCCATGGTGGCCATAGGATTGCCGATCAAGGTCCAGCGTTCTCCTCCACCGCTGAAGCGGAATTGCGCTGCATTGGGGACGACCTCCGATTGGACCGCTTCGGGGAGATCAAGCTCCCGCGCGGTTCGTTGGCGGACGTCTATTAGATACAACTGCCTGCCCGGGACGAAGAGCCAGACCCTGCGTCCGCTCTCAGTCGGGATGAAGGAACCCCCGCTTATCGGGTCCGGCAGGGTTATGCTGCGTGGTTCTCCTCCACCTGGATCAACCACCATAGGCCTGACCACGAGCTCATCTTCGCCATCGTCGAGGGTTTGGTAGAGGATGAGCCCTTCGGTGTTGGAGCTCCCCAGATCGAACTCGAACAGATTGAACTGCGATAGATTGCAGGTCAAGAGCAGAAAACTGGCCAGTAGGCAAATCAGCAGTCTTGTCCGTCTCACGGCAATGTCTCCTTCTCGCTACTTGGACTATCCAACGTTCTGGTCACACAGGCATCGCTCTTTGGGGCTTGAACCTCACCCCTGGGATCGTTCGGCGGAGCGAAGGGAGTGGAGGGCTACCCCACCATCGCGTCCAGCAGCCGCGTGGTGCGGTGCTTCGTGCCGGGCTCATGCTCGCCGGCGGGTCCCACGCAGCTGGGGCAGCCGTCGCCGCAGGAACAGGAGCGCACACGCTCCAGGGCCGTCTCCAGCAGGTTGTCGAACAACTCATAGAGGCGCGGGCTCAGCCCGGCCCCGCCCGCTGCCCGGTCGTAGAAAGTCAGGCGGGGCAAGCCGGTCTCAGGCGCGCGCGCCTGCACCGCCGAGCCCAGATCGCCCGGTGCGGACAGAAGGTGGAGTGGGGTCAGGTGTCGCAGCAGGTAGGCCAAGCCGGAAAGTGCGCTCCTCGCCCCTCGCGCTCGCTCTGCCCGTCGGTGACAGGACGGGCAGAGGGTGATCAGATTGTCTAATGCGTTGGCTGGCCGGTAGAACTCGTTCAGGCCTGGGACATAGCCGAAGAGGTGGAAGGGGGTGATGTGATGGACGTCGTGCTGGCGCCCCCTTCGCTCCGGCGCGCCGCAGTAGCGGCACTGGTGGCCATCTCGAGCGCGGGCTGCGTCCCGCTGCGCGGCCCAGTTGGGGCCGTAGTCGGTTGGCGGGCGCAGAACCCTCTCCTCCTGCAGTTTCTCCACCAGACCCTCGGAGAGGTCCAGCCAGGTTCCCACTGTCTGCAGGGTCTGCTCCGGCAGGTGTACCTCTCCCCATCCCAACCCCTCGTGGGTGTAGCGGCGGATCTGGCGGTAGCTGGCGACTCGAGTGGTGACCTTCACGTGCCCCAATCCAGTCTCCCAACCTCCCTCGGCGGAGTGGGTCTCCAGGGACTCTAGCACTTCGACCTCCGTCGTGGCGCTGGCGCGGGTGTAGTAGTCCACGTCCTCTGCCCGCACGTGGGCCAGTCCTGCCTCCCAGTCCAGGCTTTCCACCAGATATGACTCCCCTTCGTGTAGATAGATGGCGCCGGGATAGACCAGCAGGGGAGCGCTGGGCCGATCGACCTCGCCGATGACCTGGGGCGGATCGGTGTCTGCCTCCTGGATGACTACCGTATCCGGTGTGCTGGTGCGCAGCCCCACAGCGCCGGCCGGATACCCTTCGCCGATCCAGGTGTAGCGGTCGGCGCCGCGATGCAAGGCCCCCTCTTCGGCCAGAAGGTCGAGCAGTTCGTCTGCATCTTTGACGGTGCCAAACGGCTCACCCGTTTCAAATGGCAACTCGAAGGCGGCGCAGGCGAGATGGTCAGCCAGGATCGCTGGGTTGTTCGGATCCAGGAGCGCCTCCTCCACGGGTCGCCCGAAGAAGTACCTGGGGTTAGCAGCCAGGTATTGATCGAGGGGAGAAGGGCTGGCGATAAGGATCGCCAACGACTTTCCGGCGCGGCGGCCGGCCCGCCCTGCCTGCTGCCAGGTGCTGGCGATCGAACCGGGGTAGCCGACCATGACGCAGGCGGTCAACTCGCCGATGTCCACGCCCAGTTCCAGTGCGTTGGTCGCCACCACCGCACGGACCTCTCCCTCCCGCAGTCCCTGCTCGATCTGGCGTCGCTGCGTGGGCAGGTACCCGCCCCGGTAGCCACGTATCCGCTCCGGGTCGCGCCCACGGTTCGAGACTGCGTCCTGAAGGTAACCCAGGAGGACCTCAGTAGTGAGCCGCGCGCGGGCGAAGAGGATGGTCTGCACCTCTGCTCTCAGTAAGTGATCCGTCACCTCTAATGCCGCCAGCAGCGCCGAGCGGCGAATTCCCAGCTGCCGATCCACCAGAGGGGGATTGTAGACGAGAAAGTGCTTCTCGCCCCTTGGTGAGCCGTCCTCCTCTACCGGATGAACCGACGCCTCCAGCAGCCGCTCCGCCAACCCCTGGGGATTGGCGATGGTAGCGGAGGCACAGAGGAAGCGAGGATCGCTTCCATAGAAGCGGCAGACCCTGCGCAGGCGGCGCAGGAGATTGGCGACGTGGCTCCCGAAGACGCCCCGGTAGACGTGGAGTTCGTCGAGCACTACCCAGCGGAGGTTCGAGAAGAACCGCACCCAGCGGGTGTGATGTGGGAGGATCCCCATGTGGAGCATATCAGGGTTGCTGACCAGGAGCCGTGCCTCACGCCGGATGCTGGCGCGGTGCGAGGAGGGGGTGTCACCGTCATAGGGGCGGAGCGGGATGGGAGCCTGAAGGGCTGAGATGAGCGGCTTCAAGGCGGCCATCTGGTCGTGTGCCAGGGCCTTGGTGGGGAAGAGGTAGAGGGAGCAGGCCTCGGGATCGTTCAGCAATGTCTGGAGCACCGGGAGGTTGTAGGCGAGTGACTTGCCGGACGCCGCGGCTGTGGCCAGGACGACGTTCTGGCCCGCAAGCGCCGGGGCGATCGCGTTGGCCTGGTGAGTGTATAGCGCACCGACCCCTGCCGCTTGCACTGCCTCGACCAGTCGAGAATCGAGGTCGGTCGGCCACGGTGCAGTGCGCGCCCGGCGGGCGGGGATGCGCTCCCAGGCCGTTACGCAGCGCATGAAGGTGGGATCAGCACGTATGCCGGAGAGCAAGTCGGCTAGATCCTTCACGGTGTTCCCTTCTTCCGGAATTCGGTCAGTGACGCTGCTCCGTCAGGAAGAGAATACATTATACCTTGAAAACACAGCCGGGGAAACCGTCGCAGGGGTGCAGTGTGAGCCAACGTACAGGACGGGGATGATTTGCCTTCACTAGCTGTGGCGCGGCGCGCGACGGAGATCTTGGCTCAGGGCTTTGATGTGCTTCCAAGATCCCTTGTCCACAACGCGCTTTGCCAGGGCAACGATCTATGGTAGAATAAGGCCTACGTAGAAACGGAGTGTGGAATGGCAAAGAAGAAAGAGAAAGAACTGCTGCAGTACGAAGCCGCTGATGTGCAGGTGTTGGAAGGGCTGGAGGCGGTCCGCCGCCGGCCCGGTATGTACGTGGGCGGCACTGACCTGCGGGCTTTCCATCACTTGATCTATGAGGTGGTGGATAACTCCATCGACGAGGCTCTGGCTGATGCGTGTGACGAGATCGAGGTAGTCATCCATAAGGACCAGAGCGTCACTGTGCGGGATAACGGCCGCGGTATCCCAACCGCCCCTCACCCGGAGAAGGGAGTCTCGACGCTGGAACTGGTCATGACGACCCTCCATGCCGGGGCTAAGTTCGGTGGAGGCGGCTATAAGGTCTCAGGTGGCCTGCACGGCGTGGGTGTGTCGGCAGTCAACGCTCTCTCGGAGTGGATGGAGGTCATCGTTGACAATCCTCGAGACAAGAAGCGATATCGGCAGCGCTACCAGCGGGGAGTGCCCGACGGGCCGGTCGAGGTCATTGGTAAGGCGAAGGGATCCGGCACCACCATCAACTTCCGCTTCGATCCCACCATCTTTGAGGATTTGAGCTTCCGCTTTGAGACCCTGGCCCAGAGGATGCGAGAGTTGGCCTTTGTTGCCCGGGCGGTCACGATCCGCCTGATTGACGAGCGTCCTGATGACTTCCCGCGCGAGATGACTTTCTACTTCGAGGGAGGCATTCTCTCTTTCGTCCGCTACCTCAACCGGAACCGTGAGACTCTTCACTCGCCCATGTATGTGGAGCGAGAGGTGGACGGCACGGGGATTGAGGTGGCACTCCAGTACACTGACTCCTACGGCGAATCGGTCTACCCCTTTGCCAACACGATACATACGGTGGACGGCGGCAAGCACCTGACCGGGCTGCGCGCTGCGTTGACTCGCAGCGTAAACGACTACGCTCGTGAGGCGCGGCTCCTGAAGGATAGGGATCCCAACTTTTCGGGTGAGGATGTGCGGCAGGGGCTGACCGCTGTTGTGAGCATCAAACATCCCGACCCCCAGTTCGAATCCCAGACGAAGGTGAAGTTGCTAAACGCCGAGGTCAAGGGATTGGTAGAGTCTGTGGTCTCCGATGCATTCAGTGAGTTCCTCGAGCGTGAATCCAGCGCCGCGCGGCGGATAGTGAAGAAATGTCTTACCTCGGCGCGGGCGCGGGCGGCAGCTCGCAAGGCGCGCGACTTGGTCATCCGCAAGAGCGTCCTGGAAAGCATGACACTGCCCGGCAAGCTGGCCGACTGCTCCGATCAGGACCCTGGGCGAACGGAGTTGTTCATCGTCGAGGGGGATAGCGCTGGAGGAAGCGCCAAGCAGGGACGGGATCGTCACTTCCAGGCCATCCTGCCGCTGCGGGGCAAGATCCTCAACACGGAGCGGGCGGGTCTCAACAGGGTGCTGAGCAACAAGGAGATACGGGCACTCGTCTCGGCGCTGGGGGCGGGCATTGGCAACGAGTTTGATCTTGACAACCTGCGCTATAACCGCGTGATCGTAATGACGGACGCCGACGTCGATGGCGCTCACATCCGTACACTTCTCTTGACCCTCTTCTATCGCTACATGCGGCCGCTCGTCGAGGAGGGGCACCTGTTCATCGCTCAGCCTCCCCTCTACCGGATTGCCTTCTCAAAGCAGGTGCAGTACGCGTACACGGAGGTTGAAAGGGAGCGCATCCTCAAGGAGCTGGGGGAGAAGAAGGCTAGTCTGCAGCGGTACAAGGGCCTGGGCGAGATGAACCCCGGGCAGTTGTGGGAGACGACGATGGACCCCGAGCGCCGGTCACTGCTTCAGGTGACTATTGAGGACGCAGCTGCGGCTGATCGTACCTTCACGATGCTGATGGGAAAGTCGGTCCCGCCTCGGCGGCGGTTCATCCAGACTCACGCTAAGGAGGTGCGAAACCTGGACGTTTGACCTCTGCGCTGTCACTGCCTCCACATTAGTCAAACGTTCAATGTTACTCTGCCATCGCATTATCCCTCTGGTTAGCCCCGCAGCCTCAATGGGTGGGTAGGGCAGAGGGTCCGGGCAGATGTGTTTGCCCTCCTCTCCTCACCCCCTGTTCCACAGGCGGTTACGATAAGGCTTATGGCTCTAGGAATCTGTTGGCCCAGGGGGCGAACACTTTGCCGCTGCCCGCTCCCCCCCGTTCCCTCCTGGATTATCTTATGAACTACCGTCTCTGACCTGCCCATCCGTGCCTCAGTAGGAGACGGTGATCCGAGCGTCGGTACAAAGTTGACTTGAGCTTGGCCTGGTCGGGAGCAGAATGTCATTTCTGCGGTCCGGCCGGAGACGGATTGGATGAGCATAGGCAAGACGGGAGGGAAACCGATGAGGAAGCGACTTTCCTACGTATTGCTCGCGGCTTGCGCGGGCATGGGTCTCGCCCTGGCGCTCTTGTGGCTGGGCGCGGCGGGGCCGGTCAGGGCCAACCCGGATGCCCACTGCGTCAACCAGACGGGGACCGGATGCGATAGCTCGTACGGAGCGAGGTGCTATTCCTCCGTCCAAGCTGCTGTGAACGTAGTGATCACCGGCAACGAGATCAACATCGCGGGCGGCACCTACTACGGACCGGCGGGCGGCACGGTGGCTGTGATTGCCGGCAAGGAGTTGGTGATCCGCGGCGGATACGACTCCAGTTGCACCATTCATGATCCGGGCTTGTACGAAACCGTGTTGGACGCGCAGTGGGGGGGCTCGGTGATCAGTATCACCAACGCTGGGGATGTACTGCTTCATCACCTGACGCTCACTGGCGGCGATGGCACCGGTAACTGTGGCACCGTCGGGTGTGGGGGAGGTATCTACGCGACGGGCACCACCCTGCGGGTGGCCGACAGCGTCATCACGAACAACGTGGGCAGTACAGCGGGAGGGTCGAAGGCGGACGGGGGCGGCGTCTATGTCGATGGTTCTGGCCACAGCGTCGAGATCTGGGGTACTCGTATAGTGAGTAACGTCGCTAACACAGACCCCTCGGCGACTTACTACTCCTACGGCGGAGGCATCTTCATTCGATACGGCGACGTCTCACTGAGGGACAATGAGGTCTTGAGCAACGTGGGGAGTACAGCCGGCACAGGGGGCTATGGTGGCGGCATCTTTCTCTATGACGTGGCTCCGGCCGAAGTGCTGACCAACACCCTTCGGGGCAACGAGGCTTCCAGGGGCAGCTCGGCCGGAAGCGGCAGCGGTGGAGGTCTTTCCTTATTTGCCGGGAACGTGTACATCGCGGGCAACCGCATTGAGAACAACTGGACGAATCCCGACTTCGCCGGGTATGGCGGTGGCGTGTGTGTCTGGAATGGCAACGCCCACCTATCGCGCAATACCATCATCAGCAACGCCAGCGTTCCCGAGGGAGGTGGCTTCATGGCGCCTGGAGGTGGTGTCTATGTCGACAGCAGCGAGCCGGTCACGTTGACCGCCAACCTCATTGTAAGCAACACGGCCAGCGGTGGCGGCGGTGGGGGTGTGTATGCGGCATCGTATTCTTCCCCCGCCACTCCCGTTCTTCTGATCAACAACACCATCGCCGATAACGGCAACAGTGGGATCGTGGTGTGGCAATACGCCGACTTGACGCTGATCAACAACATTGTCGCCGGTCACGCTGTGGGGATCGACAACACCTCCCCTGCCAGCAGCACCGTCTCTGCCGACACCAATCTCTTCTGGAACAGCTCCGATCCCATCACCGGGACCAACGCCATCCTCCAGGACCCGTTGCTGGCGGCCGACTACCACCTGAGCAATGATTCACCGGCCTTGGACGCCGGGCTCACCATCCCCTGGCTGACGGTGGACCTGGATGGAACCTCCCGTCCGCAGCGCAATGCGTACGATCTGGGGGCGTTTGAGGAACCGTGGTTCGTTTACCTCCCGCTGGTGCTACGGGGCTACCCATAGCGGAGGAGCGGTGGCATGAAAGGATCGTTGGTCTGTGAAGCGTCGCGCCGACCGCCCACGCGGTCCAGGAAGTGCGTATATCTGACCCAAGGCTTGTTTTCGAATCGGAGGCAAGGGGAGTGCATCACCATAGAGGACTCAGGCAGATCGCTGGATTGATGTTGCTCACACTGCTCTTGCTGGCGTGCAGCCTGGAGACGATTTCTACGTCTATCTCGCCAACGGCCACGCCGGTGCCTGTGTCTACGTCGCCTCCCCATACACCAGCGCCACCTGAAGAGCCGGTCAGCTTTCAGAACCCTCAGAGGTACCACGTGGAATACGTGGTCACGGTCTACAATGAGGGATTCGACCTTGACGAACTCCGCGTATGCCAGCCCCGGCCTATCCAGTGGGACGGCCAAGCGGAGGTGGAGATCGAGGAGGTCTCGCCGTCTCCGACGACGGAAGGGCTGGATCTCGTATTCGGCAATGGCATGTACTACTGGCAGCTGCTGGGCGAGCCATCACGTGGAGGTAGCACCGCCTTCCGGATTGAGTTCAGCGTCACGGCCTATGAAACCAGAACGAGCATCCAGCCCGCCGAGGTCCAGCCCTACAACAAGGATGACCCTCTCTATGCACGGCATACGCAGTCGGAACGCTTCATCATGGCAGCGGATCCCCTGATCGTTAAGACCGCCGATGAGCTCGCCGGGGGAGAGACGAACCCCTATCTGCTGGCGCGCAAGTTCTACGATTCCGTGATCGACACCGCCGACTACCAGCTGCTGGGGCAAGGGCTGCGAGGGGCGCGCGAGTTACTCACGACAGGCGTTGGCGAGTGTGGTGACTACGCAGCCTTGTTCGTGGCTCTGTGCAGAGCCAAGGGAATACCGGCGCGGCCTGTGGTGGGATACTGGGCCATCTCGGGCATCGAGCAGACGCACGTCTGGGCGGAGTTCTACGTGGAGCCGTTTGGCTGGATACCGGTCGACCCTACCGTAGGGCAGTCGGAGCCTGCGGAGCGCGACTACTATTTCGGCAATATGGACAACCAACGCATCATCCTGAACAAGGGGTTCAACATACAGCTGGACCCGCCGGGGCCGGAAGGCTTCATCGCCCCATTCCTGCAAGTTCCTCAGTGGTGGTTCTGGGGAAGCGGCGGAGATGCGGACGCGGTGCGCATAGAACGAACGAGCTGGGAGGTCACAAGCGTTCCCTGAGCGTCGCCGGTGGACGACGACCCGACTGCCTCCAGATTGGGGCGGGCGAGCCCCGTGGGATGTGAGCTCTGGCCTGTGCTGCTCCGTGATCCCGCAGGGCCGGGCCACACTGGGCATCGGCACGCACGCCGGTCTTGTCCTCCTTCCTTGGTCGTCATACACTCCCGCGGTCGCGGACGGCGTGACTCAATCGAGGCTCAGGCCAATCGTAGGCTTGGAAGCCGAGGAGATCGAGGTGGATAGGAGGACCCCGGTGCCGATGTTGATCAAGTGTCTGACCGTCTTCTTCTCTCTCCTGCTCCTTCTTGCGTGCAGTCCTGCTGCTGTCTCTACCCCCATACCCTCTCCGGTATCGACCGTCTCCTCACCCGAGAATCCACTGCGACCGGAATTCGCAACAGATCTCGATTTGCTCCCTGATGCGCCTCGGTACGAGATATGGCTGACGGTCGATCCCGAACTCTCCCAGGTTACCGGACAGCAACAGGTCCGCTATACCAACACCGACGAGGTTGCCCTGGATTGTCTCTATTTTCGTCTCTTTCCCAACACCCCTGGGTACGGAGGGGAGATGACTGTCGGTGGGCTGACCGTGAACGGCGGGCCCGTCACTCCCACCACCGAGCTTGCAGATTCCGCCTTGAGGGTGCCGCTGGAACCTTCTTTGGGGCCAGGCCAGACGGTGACTGTCCACACGGACTTCACCGTCACCGTCCCCACCAGCGGTGACTTCGGCTATGCTCAACTCTCTTGGCTGGACGGTGTGATGGCTCTTCCCAACGTCTATCCCTTGATTCCCGTCTACGACGATGAGGGGTGGAACGTCGAACTGGCGCCGGAGTACGGCGACGCGGTCTACTCCGACGTGGCCTTCTACACGGTGCGGGTCACCCTCCCTTCCACCTTCGGCCTGATGGCCTCTGGCTCTTGCACAACGCTTGAGCAGGGGGAGCACGAATGCTCTGCTGCGTTGATGCGTGAGTTCGCCCTGGTCTTGGGGGAGGACCACCGGCGCGCAAGCCGGGTCGTCGAAGGTGTGTTGGTCAACAGCTACTTCTACTCCGATCATCAGGAAGGAGGATTGAGGGCGCTGCAGATAGCTGCTGATGCGCTTTCCATCTTCAGTGAGCTCTTTGGTCCCTACCCATATGCGGAGCTGGACGTGGTGGAAACCCCAACCCGAGCCGGAGGTATCGAGTACCCAGGGCTGGTGGTGATCGGTGATCGACTCTACGAAGCAGGCAGCCGGTTGGAGTGGGTGGTGGCGCATGAAGTGGGTCACCAGTGGTGGTATGGCGTGGTGGGCAACGATCAGGTGGATGAGCCGTGGCTGGACGAAGCGCTGGTTCAGTACAGCACATTCCTCTACCACGAGGTGGCCTATGGCTCCGAGATGGCTGCAGATATTCTGGACCGCCGCTTTGTCCAGACTCAGGAGAGGCTGGTGGACATAGGGGAGGATATGCCAGTCGGACTGCCTGTGGCTGCCTACGATCGCGGTCTCTACGCGTCAGTGGTCTATGGTAAAGGTCCCCTCTACTTTCACGCGCTGCGGGAGGAGGTGGGGGACGAAGTGTTCTTCGATATTCTGAGAGCTTACTACCGTCGCCACCGGTATGGGATTGCCACCCCCGATTCCTTCTTGACGACCGTGGACATGGTTGCTGGCGACCCACACCGGGCTTTGTTCGAGCGGTGGATATCGGGGGTATCGGGAGAGTAGGGGGCCTCTTGTGACCGGCTTCGCAACCAGCCTGCGCGCTCAGTGGGTCGCCCGGAGCTTGTCCTCGGGCTGACAACAGCGGCATATGTATGTGCCGCGCTGGCCGACTACGATGCGCACAACGGGCGACCCACAGCGGGGGCAGGGCTCTCCTGCCCGGCCGTATGCCGCCAGCTGCTGAGCGAAGTCGCCTGGTTCTCCATTCACTCCAACGTACCGCTCGTCTGACAGCGTGGTCCCTCGCCGGGCGATTGCCTCCTTCAATACGTTCTGGATCGCCGCGTGCAACCGGTCCACTTCTTGCGCGCTCAACGTGTCTGCCCGGCGCAGAGGGTGGAGCTTCGCTCGCCACAGGACCTCGTTCGTGTAGATGTTCCCCAGACCAGCCAGGAAACGCTGATTGAGCAGCAGGGACTTCAGCCGGGCTCGTCGGTCCGCAAGCATCTTCCCCAGCTGCTCGGGCGTGAAGTCCTCCGCCAGTGGTTCCGGTCCCAATTCGCCCAGCACTTCATCCGCATCGGCTGTGAGAATCATCCGACCGAACTTGCGCGGGTCGGAGAACCTGAGCCGTCGGTCGTCGTCGAGGAGGAGCAGTACGCGGGTGTGCTCGCCTGTTGGAGCATCAGCCGGCTCTACGAGCAGTCGTCCCGACATACGCAGGTGGATCAGGAGGTGCGCGCTCCCCTCCAGGAGGAGGTGCACCCACTTCCCTCGCCGGCTCACCCGCAGGATCTGCCGACCCTGCAGATGATCCATGAAGGCACCTGGCTCTGGGGTGCTGACAGAGCGCTCCCAGCGCACATCCGTGCCAACTATCCGCCGCCCGGTGAGCTGTTGCAGGCCGCGGGCGATTATCTCCACTTCGGGTAACTCTGGCATCGGTTGAGATTATACTCTGCGGCGGCGTGCTCTGTCAAAGCACAACCGGGAGCTCAATGCGGTGCTGCCAAAGCACAGACGAAGAAAGACTGCAGGGTCATACTTGGTGGCCCCCATGCCTGTACGGCTCGGCTTCTTCCGCTCTGCCCAACGTTGACATCATTCGTCTGCGATGTTAGAATGCTCGCCTGCCGTAGCGGATGATAGAGTCGAAGGCACACAGACCGTCCTATTGCCCTATTCAGACATGCCCTTGTTGACCCAGTCTCGTGGTCGTTCCTGCCTGACCACCCTGCTTCTGTGCCTGGTGGTGGGGACCGTGTGCCTGGGCGCCTACGTCCTCTTCTGGTGGGCATCGACCCCTCCGCGTTTGAATGTGCTCGTACTCGGTCTCGACCGCCGTCCGGACCAAGGTTACGTAGTCCGGTCCGACACGATGATGCTGATGACGGTCTACCGGTCGGGTCCGCGGGCCGCCATTCTATCTGTACCTCGAGACCTATATGTGGAGATCCCTGACGTTGGCGCGGATCGCATCAACACTGCCCACTTCTGGGGCGAGAGCCAGGTCGAAGGAGGTGGGCCGGTCTTGGCCTCGCGGACGGTGGCGCAGGCGTTCGGTGTGCCTGTCCACCGCTGCGTGCGTGTCGACTTCGATGGCTTCCGCGCCATAATAGACGCCGCCGGGGGCGTCGATGTCTTCGTCGAGGAGGCCGTTGTGGACAATGCCTATCCCTCCGACGATTATGGCGTCGTGCGGATCGAGATTCCGGCCGGGCAGCAGCACATGGACGGTGAAACCGCTCTACGCTATGTCCGCTCGCGTCACGGCTCTTCTGACTTCAACCGAGCCGAGCGACAACAGCAGGTCCTCATCGCGCTGGCTCACCGTCTGCTCGAGCCCGGGACGTGGCCAAGGTTGCCGCTTGTCCACCGTGCCGTGACGAGTAGTGTGGATACCGATCTGACCACACGGGACCTGCTCTTGTTCTTCACAGTCGTCCATCGCGTAGGCGTGGATGGCATCGAGCATCACGTGATCGGTCGTGAGATGACTCAGCCCTGGACCAAGCCCACGGGTGCGGCGGTGCTCCTCCCGCGCTGGGAGTTGATTCGTCCTTTGGTTCAGGACCTGTTCACACCGTAGGTCCCGGCGCCGCTCGCTCGAAAGGTAGTTGTGTCGATCATGCGCAGAAGCAGCCAGCTGTTGACAGTGTTGCTCCTGCTTTCTGCTCTGACTGGCTACTTGGTCGCTCCTCCTCCCACCAGCGCTCTGGATGAGAGGCTTGTGCTGTCTTTCTACTACGCCTGGTTTGACTCAAGTACCTGGCAAGAGAACCTCTCCGATTATCCAGTCCAACCATATGCCTCGCGCGATTCGGCTGCCATGGAGCGGCATGTCCTTCAGGCTCAGCAAGCCGGGATCGACGCCTTTGTCCAGTCGTGGTATGGTCCCCAGGTAGAGGGCAATCAGACCGAGACCAACTTCGCCACCCTTCTGGATGTCGCTGCCCGGCATGGTTTCGCAGTGGCGGTGGATTTGGAGGTGGACAGTTCCTTCCTCCATTCCGAGGCAGACGTGGTGGCTGCGCTCCAGCATCTGTTGACAATCCACGCCAGCCACCCTGCCTACCTGCGGGTCGGCGGGCGACCTGTCATCTTCTTCTGGCGGCAGGATCGCTATCCGGTGGAGACCTGGAGTGCGATCCGCGAGCAGGTGGATCCGGGACGGGCCTCCATCTGGATCATGGAAGGGGTGGATCTGGACTACCTCGGGCCGTTCGATGGCAACCATCTCTACAGCGTAGCCTGGGATCCGGAGCCCGAGGGGACGCTGATTCGGTGGGGGCAGCGCATCCGCGGGTGGAACGCCGAACACGGGGCTGCCAAGTACTGGGTTGGGACGGTTATGCCTGGCTACGACGACCGGGTCACAGGGAGGGCAGACGCCTTTGTGCAAGATCGATCCGATGGAGCCTACTACCGTCGCTGTTGGGATGGAGCGATCCAAAGTGGGGCGGACTGGGTGATCATCACCAGTTTCAATGAGTGGATGGAGGGGACGCAGATCGAGCCCAGTGTCACGTACGGGACCTTCTACCTCGACTTGACGAGGGAGATGGGGGACCTCTACAGGGTTAGCGAGCCGGTGCCACCAGGGCCACCGCCAACTGCCGTTGTGGATCCTACGGACATACCGCTGCCAACATCTACGTCCACACCTGCTTCCCGCAGTGAGACTCCCGAGGCGACCGCTGTACCCAGCCCTACGCCACCTGTGCCAACTCCTACACCGACCCCTACCGTCACCGTCTACTCATCCCCCACGGCGACGCGAACGCCTACCGCGATACCTCCGGCCACTGCCTCGACCTCAGTCCCGACTGCCACGCTGGGATCTCCCCACCGGGTTGTCTCAGGACTGCGGGTTTACTCGGGTCTGATCGCAGGAGGAGCGGCAGCGGCATTGATGCTCTTGATGTTCGTGCGGCGCCGTCACCGGTGAGGGAAATGACCACCCTTCAGCCAGATAGCCAGGAGTATTAGCGCTGGCTTCGCCAGTGGTGGAGGCGCATCAGGGCAAGGATGCGAGGTAGCGCTGCGGTGTAGAGCCAGTAGCCGGCGGAAGAGGTTGGGTAATCGTACGCACCGATGTGACGCACGAACTTGGCTCCAAATCCTTTCTTGAAGCGGTAGACGCC
>JASFWK010000048.1:0-13693 GCA_050049355.1 Anaerolineae bacterium
AAGGAGCGGCAAGCGGGTCAGCAGGAGGCCAGCGGCGAGAGCCAGCGCCAGCCCCAGTGCTGTGGACAGAGGGCTGTTCCAGTAGAGGCGATGGGAGACGCGTGCGCGGATCACAGATGCTCCCGAAAGTAGGCCGCGGTCTTTGCGAGGCCTTCCTCCAGGGAGACCTTCGGCTCCCAGCCCAGGGCTTCCCGGGCGCGGGTGATGTCTGGGCAGCGCACCTTGGGGTCATCCTTCGTCCGCGCATCGGTGGGGTGAACGAAGGTGATCTCGGAATCGCTGCCGGTCACCTCAAGTACCTTGTGGGCGAACTCCAGAATGGTCATCTCCTGGGGGTTACCCAGGTTGATCGGGTCGGTCTCGTCGGAGTAGAGCATTCTCACGAGTCCCTCGACCATGTCATCAATGTAGCAGAAACTCCTGGTTCGGGAACCCTCATCGTACACGGTCAGCGGGTCCCCCCGTATGGCCTGGCAGATGAAATTGGGCACTACCCGTCCATCGTCGGCACGCATCCGAGTTCCGTAGGTGTTGAAGATGCGGGCGATCCGTGTATCCACCCCGTGGTAGCGGTGGTAGGCCATGGTCAGCGCCTCGGCGAAGCGCTTGCTCTCGTCGTAGACCCCCCGGGGGCCAACCGGGTTGACGTTGCCCCAGTAGTTCTCCGATTGGGGATGTACCAAGGGATCGCCATAGACCTCGGAGGTCGACGCCAGGAGGTAGCTGGCGTCCTTCGCCAGTGCCAGCCCCAGCGTCTTGTGGGTCCCCAGCGCGCCTACCTTCAGGGTCTGAATGGGGTAGTTCAAATAGTCCACCGGACTGGGCAGACTGGCCAGATGGAGCACCGCGTCCAGCGGCCCTGGCACGTGGATGTAGCTGGTCACGTCGTGCTTGATGAAGAGGAACTTGTCGTTGCCGGCCAGGTGGGCGATGTTCTCCACCTTGCCGGTGCTCAAGTTGTCCATCGCGATGGTTTCATGCCCCTCGGACAGGAGGCGATCGCAGAGATGGGAGCCGATGAAGCCGGCCCCGCCGGTGATAAGGATGCGCATAAGAACCCCTCGCGTCTTGGGTCTTGAGAAACTCGGTGGACCACGGTCCGGCAGCTCGCGCGCGGACCTCCGTCCGCGCCAAGCCCGGTTCGCAAGTCACCGAGATTATACCTTGGAAGGGAGGGGGGGACAAGAAGGGGAGGCCGGGATTTGGGAGCGATTCAACCTTTGGCGCGCGAAATGCGAGCGATGAAGCTTTCAGATCCCCTTTCGGTGGGCGCCTCGGGGGTATCTTCTGCGGGGCTGACCAAGGACGGTGTCGGCTATCCCGTTGTCTGCAGCTCTCCTCGCACGGTCTCCAGCAGCGATTCGGCGTGGAGCTGCTCCAGCGTGTAGCAGGGAGCCTCTAGGTGTGCCGCCAGTTCCTCAGCGAACCCCTGGTCGAATGCCTCCTGCTCCATGTTGATGACGACCGAGCGAATGTGGCCCCCTGGGAAGAGCCTGGCGATGCGGTGGGCCTCCTCCCTTGGGGGGAGGTCGCCGATGGAGACGTTTCCGGCTCCATCCGTGAGAAGAACCATCAGCGGCATCAGGTCTGGATGTTGAAGCAGTTCTCGGGTGATGACCTCGTGCGCGAGCTGGAGGCCAGCCGAGAGCGGGGTCTTACCGCCCACGGGGATATTCCGCAGGGCCCGCTGGGCCAGTTCCACGCTGTTGGTGGGGGGAAGCACCAGCTGGGCGTCGTTCTTCTGGAAGATCACCAGCCCTACCCGATCCCGTCGCTGGTAGGCGTCGGTCAGCAGCGACATCACGGCTCCCTTGGTGGCCTGCATGCGCTCGGCCACTGCCATAGACCATGAGGCGTCTACCGCAAAGAGAACGAGGTTGGCGGCGCGGCGGACTCGCACCTTGCGCTGGTAGTCGCGGGGACGAATCGAGAGGGCAGGGCCATCAGGATGCCGGCGCTGAGGCTGGTGAGGGGCGGCAGCCCGCAGCGTGGCGTCGAAGGCGAGATCACTGGGGTCGCCTGGCGATGGACGAGCCTGGACGTACCTGCCGCGCTTGCGGTCGGTGCGCGTGCGGCTGCGCCGTCCGCCTGCAGATCGGGTCAGTCGATCGAGGGGGGTATCCAATCGGCGCGGGGCGAAAGATTCCCCTATTTCGACGTCTCTCCCTCCCTTCCACCACCGCCCCTCGGAGGGCCAGCGGGGGATCGCCTGGGGCGTTCGCTCGTCAGGCGGTTCTCCGTTCTTGTGCGGTGGCTTCTCCTGCTGCTCCTCGCCCTCAGCCGCTACGGCCGTTTTTTTTTCCCTCTCCCCGCCGGTGGGCGCTTCTTCTGCCGACTCCTCCGGCTCCGCTGGGGCGTGGGCCCGGGCCTCGGATAGTCGTTCGCCCAGGTCGCCCAACGTCACCTCCACCTGCTGGAGGGGATGTCGCTTGAGGCGGTGCGGCAGCGCCAGTTCCGCCGCCAGCAGGATGTCGCGATCGACGATGTGGGTCCGCCTCTCGAAGGCGGCATGGGCTCGGGCAGTCTTGAGGACCACAAGGTCTGGCCGATGGCCGTCCACTCCAAGCTCCGCCATCATCGTGGCGATTGTCGCCAGATCGCCCTGAGTGTGACGGACCTGCGGGAGAAGCAGCCGCGCGCGGGCTATGTCCCCGGAAAGCGCCTGCTCGCGAGGCTCCCATTCAGCGCAGAACCCCTCGGGGTCGCTCTCGAAGGCCAGATTGCGCTCGATGATCAGCATGCGGGCGGTAGGATTGCGGACCCCCTGGATATCGACGCAGAGGGAGAAGCGGTCCAGGAGCTGTGGCCGCAGGTCACCCTCCTCGGGATTCATAGTGCCGATGAGGATGAAGCGAGCAGGGTGACTGAAGGAGATGCTCTCGCGCTCGACGACGTTGACTCCCATCGCTGCCGCGTCCAGCAGAATATCAACGACATGGTCGTCCAAGAGGTTGATCTCGTCTACATAGAGGACCCCTCTGTTGGCCGCGGCCAGGACCCCAGGCTCGAAGTGGCGCTCGCCCTTCTGGATCGCTTGCTCAATATCCAGGGTGCCCACCACCCGGTCCTCAGTAGCACTGACGGGCAGATCGACGAAACGGGTCCGGCGCTGGTCGCGCGGGAGCTTCTCTCCCTCAGCAGCCCGCTCCTGGCACTGGGTGCACCAAGCAGCAGGCTGGTTGGGGTCGCAGGAGAAGGGGCAGTCGGCGACGACGGTGATCTTCGGCAGGAGGGCGGCCAGAGCGCGCGCGGCGGTCGACTTGGCGGTGCCGCGCTCGCCGCGGATGAGCACTCCCCCGATTTGAGGGTATACAGCGTTCAAGATCAGCGCCCGCCGCATCCGGTCCTGATTGACGACAGCGGTGAATGGAAAGATAGGCGACATATGGCAAACCTCGTTTCTTCTCAGATGGTTCGATTATACCGCACCGGGTGAGAAAGGAAAAGGATGGGGGAAGTAGCGCAGCGCTCTTGGGAGCAGGGGGCTTTGGCCGCCCTTGGACGCCGTTCATCGGCTTCGTTCCCTGTGACCGCGATACTTGATGCGTTGTCTAGCGCACGGTTCGTTAGAGTTGACCCCCAAGCCGCATCGTCTTTCGGTCCGTTGAGTGGGGTTGCTGGACAAACCTCCGGGTCCGCCAGATTTGCCAGGCAGGAGAAATGTAGTATAATGGGCTAGAACGCGTGTTCTAGTGATCCCTGGTACACCGGCGGAACCCAAAGGGAGGGATGTGATGGAGAGGATGATTGCCTACTGCGGTCTGGTGTGCAGCGAGTGCCCGGCTTACCTCGCCACTCAGGCGGGCGACATGGGGAAGCTGAAGGAGGTGGCAGCAAGCTGGAGCGAGGAGTTTGATACCTCAATCACCGTAGACAACGTCATATGTGATGGCTGTGTCTCCGAGGGCGAGCGGAAGTGCAGTTACTGCCACGAGTGTGAGGTGCGTGCCTGTGCCGCTGGGCGTGGCGTACTCACCTGCGCTCACTGCGATGACTTCGGGTGTGAGATCGTCGCTGGCTTCTTTGAGCATGCACCGGAGGCACGCACAACGCTCGAGGAGATCCGCGCCGGCCTCTGATACACCGCGGGCGGGAGGGGCAGCGGGAGCTGGCCCTGGCTGGCGACAGCGGGACCATCACCGCCGCGTTCCTCCAGCCAAGCGTCTGCTTACTCTCTTTCGTTTCGTTCGATTCACGCAGTAGCGAGGTGAGGCGGCGCAAATGCGCTGCGCCACAACTCCCTGCAGAGCGCTGCTGCCTGGGGCTTGCTGATTCCTGTGCGTAGGTAAAGGCCCCGGTCTGCCGGTGTGCGCTGCGTTTCTTGTTGGCTAGATGGAGAAGCAGCTCAGTCTTCGCTCACGTACTTGAAGGAGACCTTCACCTTCGCCCGGTAGGCGCGAATTTCACCGTCCTCAATCTGCATGTCCAGCTCGACGACCTCGGCGATGCGAAGGTCCCGCAGAGACTGAGAAGCCATCTCGACGGCGGCCGCAGCAGCCTTCTCCCACGATTCGGTGCTTGTTCCGACAAGCTCGATTATCTTGTAGACACTCTCCGGCATGGTTGCTCTCCTTTTACTCGAATGAGTCTCTGTGGAGTTGTGGGTCAATTGATCTGGCAGGCCGGGTGCAGAGAAGCCCGCTCGATCCGCGGACCGGGAGAAGCCAACCTGCAAATGCAGAGCTCCCAGTCACAAGCACTTGATCATACGGATTCTGATATGTGAACTCCTCACAGGCAGGCGTAGAGAGCAGCTTTCAACAAATCAGAATCTCAGTGTCGAACTGCCTGGCCAGGAGGAGTAACCGTCTATCCTTTGCCTCTCGCATTGTTGCATGGGCCGTCCCCAAAGGGAAAGAGAACGCAGGGGAGCCAAGATCGCGCCTGCCACAGCCGCCGTTCAACTGAAGTAGGAACCTGCAAGCGTGCCAAACTGTATCGCCTGGATGATTATGGTGGACAGCATGACGGCAGCCAAGAGATCAGCGCCCTGTTTCTTACTGCCCTGGACCCACAGATTCCCTTGACAAGAAAGGAGGGGGCCCACCACCATGGGACAGTTCTGCTATTGCTGTCCACGTGCGAGCGAGCACCAGTAGTGTCTGGGTGGGAATGGTTACCCGATTAGAGAGCTGGTTGGCAATTGAAGGCGGATGCTGAGAGGGCGTGTACACGAAAGACGGCGTAAAGATGGGCCCGGCAGGATTCGAACCTGCGACCGACCGGTTATGAGCCGGCTGCTCTACCGCTGAGCTACAGGCCCCCAACGCCAAGAGCGGGCGGCGGGAATCGAACCCGCAACAGCAGCTTGGAAGGCTGCGGCAATACCATTTTGCAACGCCCGCACTGTCGGGGCGGCCGGACTTGAACCGGCGACCTCTGCGTCCCAAACGCAGCGCGCTGCCGTCTGCGCCACGCCCCGCCCCTTTCTCTTGACAAGTATACCGCCGTTAATCAACCTAGTCAAGGTCACCGCGCCCAGCTCAGTCGCTGGTTCTGCCAGAGAGGCATCTCCGTGCCCAGGTCGATGATCTGGCGCATGTTCTCTCCGTCCGCGTCCATCCGATAGATTCCCCAGCGGCCATCTCGGTAGGAGAGAAAGGCCAGCGCGGACCCATCGGGCGCCCACGCCGGTAGCGCCTCGATCGTCGGGGCGTCGGTGAGTACTTGGACATCGCCGCTGACGCCGAGGCGGTAGAGGCTCCAGTTCCCGCCAAAGTCCGACATATAGGCCAGGAACTCGCCGCTCGGATGCCAGTGGAGTGCAGTGTCGCTGCGGCTGGCCGTCAGACGGCGTGGAGGCTCGCTGTCGTCGGGGTTATCCACGAAGATGCCGCAGGCCGACCTGTCCGCCTCGCAGCCGGTCCACGCCAGAAGGCCGGTGGGCCCCCAGGCGGGTCCCCATCCGGAGGCGTGAATCTCCGGCTCGCCCGCACCGTCGACGCGAGCCATGTAGATGTAGCCATCCTCAGAGGCGTAGGCGTATCGACTCCCGTCGGGTGAGAGAGTGGGCGACGCAGCTCCGGCCTCGGCCTGCAGCACCACCGGCTGCCCACCGGGCTGGATTAGCGAGAGGCTGGGCGAGATGCGATTGCGGTAGATCAGGCGGTCGCTTCCCCACTGCCAGGACGGCTGATCCGCTCCACTGGCCACACGCGTCAGGTGGCCACCGGCGATGAGTGTGTAGATATCGTACAGCCCGGTCTGAGAGTTGTAGGCTGGATAGGCCAACCGCCCTGCCTCGAAGCCCGGCGCAACGACCGTGCCCGTCGTCGGGAGAGTGCCTGTGATGGGCGGGATAGGCGTCGGCGTGGCCTCGGCGCAGACCTCCGCAGCTTCATCTCGTTTCTCCTCCACCTCGGCATCATTCATCAGTTCCAACGCTCGGGCGTATTGAGCCGCCGCCGGACACATCTCTCCCTGGTCGGCCAGGAGGTCGCCGTAAAGGATGTGGACCTGGAAGAGCCGTGTCAATACATCGTGGTACCCAGGGGCCAGTTCATACAGTTCCTCCAAGCGCTGAATGCACCGCCTCCAGTCCACACCCCAGTAGCCCAAGGCCGTCAAGTACCGGTGGGCGATCTCCCGCTCCCAGAGCGCCTCCTGGTCCAGCGGCTGGATCTCCTGCGCCTGATCCAGGTAGAAGATGCCCTGCTCGAAGCGGGGCGGATTCTCGTTCAAGAGGGCCATCCCCTGGTTGACGAGGCTGGCAAAGAGCATGTCCTCGACTTCTGCCCCCTGGTAGTCAGAGTCGAGGGCTCGCAGTTGGCTGAGAGCTCGAATAGCCCCCTCCCAATCCTCCCCTTCGTAGGCGGCCCTCCCCTGCTCGTAGAGTTGGGGGACGAGATCCTCGGTCGCCTGGATGGTCGGCGTCGGCAGGGCTGCCAGGCGCGTCTGAGCCTCCGCCCGCGCTTGCTCTGCCAGTGGATGGCCGGGATTGAGCTCGAGGGCTCTCTCGAATTCCTCGATGGCCAGCTCGAACTCCCCTGCGTCTAGGTGGTCGAGTCCTGCGCGATAGTACTCGTCGGCAGCCGTCTCTGCCGTCGCGGTCTGATCCATCCGCCCCTGCCGGGCACCTGTGTACACACCGATCGTGGCGGAAACGATTAGCAGACCCAAGAAGATGGCCAGGGTCAGCAGGGCGATCCTTGTCCGCTGCCAGAGAGCGGGACGCCGAGAGGCGCGCTGCTCGTGGGGAATCTGGAGGGGAAGAGTCTCATCTAAGACTGTGGCGCGCTTAGCTTTTCGGGCTTTACGCCTCTTGATCGGTTGGGTCTCGTCGACGTTCAGCCCGCAGCCAGGGCAGAGGGAGAGGTGCTCCGGCACCTCACGTCCACAATCAGGACAACGCATGGGTTCTCCGACCGCAGAAGCTAACCAGCCCGAGGGGGGATTGCAGGATCACCACGAGGACAGCAACAGGCTCCATCTCTGTCTCCGTGATGAGGCCAGGTTGAGCCGGGCACCCCACGGGCGGGCGTGACGTTTTCCAATAGGCGGTGCGATTATAGTCCCTTTTGCCGCTCTTGTCCAGCTGCTTGGCGACGCGCATCCCAGAACAAGATGGACATGAGGTGGTCGATCCCCATCCCCTCAAACTCGGCGACCGAAGAATCTCGTCATCGACAAGCAGGTGGCTTCTGTGAGAGACTGACGGATTCCTCGCGTTCGCCGTGCTGCGGCTCGAGATGACGTCTGCAGCTCACACGACTTGACTTGCCGCACCGCCGATGCTATGATTGCTTCGCACTTGAGGGTGCCCGAATATGTACCTTAATTCCCGCAGACGCAGGAGATCCAATCCCTGGCGGGTCATCTTACTGCTTGTCCTTATTGCTGCCGGGATCTGGATCTACATGCTTATCGAGCGACAACAGATCGAAAGTCCCTTCGTCCCCACTCCCACGCCGACTCGCTCCGCCTCTGAGTTTCGCATGGAGGCGGAGGAGCTTTACGTGCAGGGCGACCTGGAAGGAGCTATCGCTGCCTACGAGCGAGCGGTGGAGCTCGATCCTGAGGACGTCTCGCTCTATGTCCCCCTGGTGCGGCTTCTGACCCTTGAGGGGCGGAATGCTGAGGCGATCGAGTGGGGGCAGGAGGCGGTGGATCTGGCCCCCGAGTATGCCCCCGGCTGGGCTGTATTGGGTATGGCGTATGATTGGGACAGACGAGTGAGCGAGGCTATCGATGCTTCTCTGCGCGCCGTGGAGCTCGATCCTACCTATGCGGAGGGGTACGCTTACCTGGCTGAAGCTTACGCCGATGCCGGCAGTTGGGATGAGGCGATGGAGGCGGTTCAGACTGCCCTGGAGTTGGATCCCAACAGTGTGGATGCACGCCGGAACCACGGATACGTGCTTGAGACGATGGGGAATTGGAGCGGGGCAGTGGAGGCTTACCGGCGTGCGCTGGAGATTCACCCCAACTTGGCCCACATCTACATGTCCCTGGGCTGGAACTACCAGGCCTTGGCCGACCCCGCGAAAGCCATCGAGGCCTTCCGCAGGGCCGCGGAGTTGGATCCTGACCGAGCGGATGCGCTGGATCGGTTGGGCTGGACCTACTACGCTATCGAGGAGTACGGGCGGGCGCAGTCCTATCTCGAGCAGGCCATTGAGGCGGATCCGGAATACGCTCCCGCGTACGGTCACTTGGCGACGACCTTCTGGGTGCGGCGGAACTACGAGTCGGCCATTCCCAACTATCAGAAGGCCATCGAACTGGCCTATCGCTCCGCCCGACGAAATGCCCGGAGCTTCTACGTGACCGTGGAGCCGGCTGAGGATGAGGATCCCTACCCTTCGCCGGATGTCGTGATGCAGGGGGAACTGGAAGTAAGCGGCGAGGGACAGATTCGACTTGCGGCGACGTTGGAGCCAGAGACTTCCACAGGGCGATGGGCCGATGCACACGGCAGGTTGACACTGAATACGGTGTCTGGGGGGTATACGCTTGTGTTGGAGGGAATGCCGGCGCTCTCCGAGGATCAGGTCTACGTGGGCTGGTTCGAGGGCTTGGATGCGCTCAATGGCCTTCCTCTCAGCACCGGGCCATTGACGGTGGAGACGGATGGGGAGCTGGAGGTCCAGCTAACGGCGGAGCCGGTTCAGGGCCCGAGCGGCCCTCGCATTGAGCATTTCTACACCCTGGGTCTCTGCTACTTCTATATGGACCAGTGTGAGCGAGCCTATCCCCTTTTTGAGGCCGCCCTTGAGATGAGCCCGGAGGAGGAAAACGCGGTGGAGGGAATACGCCTCTGCCAAGAGGCAGAGGCCACCCCGACCGAGACGCCATGACGCGTGAACTGAGGATTGACGGCTCTGGCAGGCAAGGGTGACGATTTGACTGAGCTCTTGGATGGTCTGGTGATCAAGGCTCAGAGCGGTTTCTTTACCGTCCACACGGAACAGGGCGACATCGTCTGCCGCTTGCGAGGGAGGCTCAAGCGCGATTGGCTGGACACGGACCCGGCGGCCGTGGGGGATCGGGTTCGGATCCACTTGGCTGTGGACGGCACGGGGGTCATCGAAGAGGTGGCAGAGCGGGAGCGGACCCTCTCTCGCCTGTCTCCGCGCCCCGGTGGACGGGGCTCCCGCCGCTGGGATCGAGAGGGATACTTGGCGGAGCGGGAACAGGTCATCGTCGCCAATCCCGACCAGGCCGTCTTCGTCTTCTCCTGCGCTGAGCCAGGACCCAACCTGCGCATGCTGGACCGGCTGCTGGTGGGAGCGGAGCTGCAGAAGATCCCCGCGCTCATCTGTGCCAACAAGATCGATCTGGTTGAGAGCGGCGCACCAGAGAAGCTGTTCGGTGTCTACGACGAGATTGGGTACCCCGTCGTCTATGCCAGCGCGGTGACAGAGGAGGGCGTGCCGCGGCTGGCCGAGTGGCTGCACGATAGAGTATCCGCGTTGGTGGGGCCCTCTGGCACGGGCAAGAGCAGCCTCCTGAACGCAATCCAGCCAGGACTGGGCCTGCAGGTGAGGGAGGTCAGCAAGGCCACATCGAAAGGACGCCACACCACGGCCGTGACAGAACTCTTCCGATTGGACCAGGGCGGATGGGTGGCCGACACCCCAGGGATCCGTGCCCTGGCTCTCTTTGATGTGGATCCGGAAGAACTGGATGCCTACTTTCCTGATATCGCCCCGCTGGTGGCTGAATGTCGGTTCTCCGATTGCAGTCACACCGTCGAACCTGGCTGCGCTGTGCAGGAGGCCGTCGAAGACGGCCTGATTCACCAGCACCGCTACGAAAGCTACATCCGTCTGCGTGAGGAGCATCAGCGGCTGGCGGATATGTACTGGTGGGGTATCGAATCCGACTGAGGGCCTGAGATGTCGACGTCCGGCGAGTCGCCGCTCAGAGGAGTTGTATGATTCTCTGGATTCCTGAGCGTATGTGTGTCGCCCTTCTTGACGAGTCAGTTCGTGCCACGTCGGGTGAGGAGGTTCCTGGCCGTCGCGTGGTTCGGATGAAGGAGGGGCAGACCCGGCCTGCCGGACTGGCACGGTCAGGTGGTCTTGTAAGAGGGAGGGAATGGAAGTAACACTCGAGGCACTGGCTATCTTTCTCTTGCGGCTGGTGGGGATCGCGGTAAGCACCCTGGCGACCATTCTTATGGTGCAAGGGCGCAGGTTTCCGGCGGTGCTGAGTGGAAGCGTGAGCGCACTGGTCTACGTCATCGCCATCGGGAAGGTGGTGGCCAACTTGGACAACCTATGGAACGTCGGCGCGTACGTGGTCGGTTTTGGGGTAGGCACCTGGGTGGGCATGGTGCTAGAGCAGAGGATAGCTCTGGGATACGCGCAGGTGCACCTGATCTCTGCTGAGAAGGGGGAGGAGGTGGCGGTCGCTCTGCGAAAAGCTGGCTTCGGAGCGACCCAGATGTATGGTTGGGGACAGCATGCGCCGGTCGCCATTGTGGAGGCGCTGGTCCCCCGCAAGAGCGTGCCTGAGCTGTTGGAGATCGCGGAAGAGGTGGACGAGCGAGTAATCGCCGCTGTCGCCGAGGCGCGTAATGTGCAGCGAGGCTACTGGCCACGACCACGCCGCTGACTGTGACGCGTGTATTGAGATGTGAAGGAGGTAGAAGTGATACCAATCTCGGATGAGCTCCCAAGCCGACGGGTACCGTTGGTCACATACGGATTGATCGCACTGAACGTCGTGGTCTTCCTATACGAACTCATGTTGGGTCCGGCTGTGGACAAGTTCTACATGGTGTGGGGAGCGGTGCCAGCCTACATCACCAACTTTCAGCGCTATCCCTTGGCTCCTTTGACTCTGCTTACCTCGATGTTCATACATGCAGGCCCGGCTCATATCATCGGAAATATGCTTTACCTGTGGATCTTCGGCGACAACGTGGAGGACACTCTGGGAAGGGTAAGGTATGGGATCTTCTACCTGGCGGCGGGGCTCGCGGCAGGGCTGGCGCAGATCGCTGTCTCTCCATCCTCCACCGCCCCAGGGGTCGGAGCCAGCGGGGCCGTCGCTGGGGTCCTCGCCGTCTACGTGGTTCTCTTCCCCACCGCGCCGGTGCGGGTGCTGGTGCCCGGTTTCTACTTCATGCGCGTCGCGCGGGTGCCGGCCTTGATCGTGCTGGGTCTGTGGTTCGTGATCCAGCTGTTCAACGGCGTCCTCAGCCTGGGGTCGATGAATGTGGCGACAGGCGGAGTGGCTTGGTTTGCCCACATCGGGGGGTTCGTGTCTGGGCTGGTCGTGGGACTGCTGGTGCGGAGTCTGTACGGGGGTGGAGCGAGCGGGAGGCGTATCATATAGATGTCGGTGCTCCGCGGGTGACTGGACGCCTACGAGTCAAGGCAAGTGGCCTGGGCGAGTGGCCCGCGTCAAGCGAACCGACTGATGGCTTCACTCTTGCCCTGGGCCGCTCTCCACTGTGGTCGCCGGGAGCGGGCGAGGGGAGACTCTGACCTCAAGATCTTGTATCCACCGCTACGGAGCGCTCCTAAGCTGGGTGACCGGTGCCTATCCTTGTCCGACAGGATAAGGACAGTGGAGATGTGGAGGGAGAGCAAGGGCTGAGCTGACCTGTGCAGGGCGGCCAGCCGGGCGCGTGAGTCCATTGGCCTCGGCAAGGCAGGGAGTGGCCCGCCTCATACGCCTGCTGCCCGCCACAGATATACGAAAAGTTTGACGAGACAGAGCGGTTGTGTTATAATAATGGTTCTGTTTGAATTGCGTTGCGCCGCGTAGCACGCTGTTAGGGAGATAGGTATGTGTCCATTGTATGGTCTATATGATAGCGATAGCGGTGGAAATAGTAAGTCGTACGCGCGGGTCTCTACCCCGGTCAGCCTGCCGGCGCTGATCGAGGTCCAGCTGGAATCCTTCCACTGGCTCCAGGAGGAGGCGATCCGAGAGCTCTTCGACGAGATTTCGCCCATCGAGAGCTATACAGGCACTCTCAGGCTTCACTTCCCCAGCTACAGCCCAGAGAGTGAGCAGTTCGACCTCAACTACCGCTTTGGCGAGCCTCCCTACTCCCGTGAGGAATGCCTAGAGAGAGATGTCACATATGCTGCTCCGCTCTACGTAGACGTCGCTCTAGAGAACCGCGAGACGGACGAGATCATCAAGACTGAGATCTTTCTGGGCGACTTCCCCCTGATGACCGAAAACGCCACCTTTGTTATCAACGGTACTGAACGGGTCGCGGTCAGCCAGCTGATCCGCTCTCCGGGGGTCTACTTCGACGTTGAGGAGGACCGCAGGACCGGTCGCCGGCTCTGTACCGCAAAGCTGATCCCCGATCGGGGCGTCTGGATGCAGTTCGAGACGCGCAAGACCGGCTATCTCACGCTCAAGTTCAATCGGAAGCGCACCATTCCGGTCACGATCTTCCTCCGGGCTCTGGCTGCAGTGGACGATGAGACCGGCTCCGATGTGCTCTCCGAGGGGACTGATGAGCAGTTGCTCGAACTGTTCGCCGATGTGGATACCCTTCCTGATAATGAGTGGATCCCGACCACGATCCGCCAGGAACCCAACTGGGAGTTAAAGGGTGACCGCAGCATCGCCGAGGAAGCGCTGCTGGAGTTCTACCGCCGCATGCGGCCAGGAGATCCAGCCACGCTGGAGAATGCCCAGGATTATCTGACCTCCCAGCTTTTCGACGAGCGCCGCTATAATCTGCGGCGGGTGGGGCGGTACAAGTTGAACCAGCGGCTTGGCCTGAATCTGCCGATGGATCGTTGTCCCACGGTAACTAAACAGGATGTCGTCTCCTTGGTTCGGCATATGATTCGCATCAACAATGGCATTGAGGACGCCGACGATATTGATCACTTGGCAAACCGACGCGTCAAGACGGTCGGCGAGTTGGTTCAGAACAAGATGCGCATCGGGCTGCGGCGGATGGAGCGGGTGGTCAAAGAGCGCATGTCCACCCGCAGTGAGGACGAGGCGCCCACTCCTGTCAACCTGATTAACATCCGGCCGGTGGTGGGCATCCTGCGAGGGTTCTTCGGCTCCAGTCAGTTGTCCCAATTCATGGAGCAGACCAATCCGCTGGCAGAGTTGACCCACAAACGGACCCTGTCGGCGCTGGGGCCGGGCGGGCTGCGTCGGGAACGGGCAGGCTTTGCCGTCCGCGACGTCCACCATTCCCACTATGGCCGCATTTGTCCCATCGAGACCCCCGAGGGGCCCAACATTGGCCTCATCGGTC
>JASFWK010000143.1:0-5028 GCA_050049355.1 Anaerolineae bacterium
CCGCTTGTGCGCAATGCGCTGGAGTCGGCACGGTTTGGGGACCCCGCCCCCTTCCGGTTTCCAACCAAGCATCAGACGCGGAGCGTGGAGTGCTTCGACCCACAGGTTGAGCAACTCGACGCGGAGCAGCTCATCAGGCTGGGCGAGGAGATCGTCGAAAAGGTTGAGTCCTACGATTCTGAGCTCCAAGTCGAGGTTTCCGTCAACAGGTCTGTTGAGGAGATTCGCCTGTTGAACACGAGTGGCCTGCAGGTTGAGGATCGCCGAACCTCCTTTGAGATCTCCGTGGAGGTCACGCGTGCACGCGAAGGCGATATCCTGGTCGTCTACGACGCAGCCTCCTCGCGTCGGAGGGAGGATGTGGATGGTCTTGCATTGGCCGGCCGCATCATCCAACGACTGCGCTGGGCCGAGGTGATTGCTGAGAGCCCCTCAAGGGCTATGCCGGTGGTCTTCACCCCTCGGGGCACACTGGTGTTGCTCCTGCCGCTCACTCTGGGGTTGAATGGGCGGCTTGTCTATATGGGTACCTCGCCCTTGGGTGACAGGTTGGGGCAGGTGGCCTTCGATCAGAGGTTGACGCTTGTCGACAACGGGTGTCTGGACTTTGCCTCGCGATCGGCACCCTACGACGATGAGGGCATTTCCACGGCGGAAAAGCACCTGATTGAGGAGGGGGTCGTCCGTCAGTTCCTCTACGACCTGAGGACGGCTGCGCAGGCGGAAACCCAGCCCACGGGCAACGGGTTCAAGTTCGGTGGGCTTTTCGGCGGTGGTGGGTTTCGCCGGCCGCCGGGCGTGACGCCTGCCACCTGGCTCGTCCCACCGGGCGACCGAAGTCTAGAAGAGATCCTGGGTGAACTCGACGAAGCGTTGCTCGTCGAGCAGGTGATTGGCCTGGGGCAAGGAAACATCCTCGCTGGTGAGTTCTCCAACAACGTCTCCGTGGGATTCCTGGTGCGCAAGGGCGAGATCGTGGGGCGGGTGAAGAACACCATGATCGCTGGCAACGTCTACGATCTCATGGGGGAGAAACTGATCGCCCTAAGCGATCGCGCCGAGTGGGTCTACGGGATACTCCGAGCGCCTGCCGTGGCTGTAGACGGCGTGAGCGTCATCGGCAGGGGGTAGGTGGATATCTACCCTGGCAGCAGCACCGGACGCAGTTCGGGTGCGTATTCGTCGATCACCTGGGGCGTGATTGCATTAGCCCGGCAGATATCTCGGTAGAGGTAGGCCGACCTGCGGGGGGTGCGCACTTGGGTCTCCGGATTTAGCTCGATCAGGCCGAAACGGAGCGTCCACCCCTCGGTCCATTCGAAGTTGTCCACCAGTGTCCAGTGGTAATAGCCCATCACCGGGTGACACGCCTGAATGACCTGCCACACCTCGTGCAGATGGGTGAGGATGAACCGGGGGCGCTGGTCGTCGTCGGCGTCGGGGATGCCATTCTCGGTGATGTAGATAGGCAACTCCAGCCGGGCCAGCCGCCGCAGGCAGCGGCTTATTCCCTGTGGATAGAACTCTCCGTATCCTCCGTCCAGGAGTTCCGCGTCCTCGTCGTGGAACCTGCGGCCGAATAGCTCTTGGCGGTGTCGCCGATCGAAGGCCACGACGTCCCGAGTGTAGTAGTTGAGGCCCACCCAATCGAGGGTATTGCGCAGACGCCAGGCCAAGCCGAGACCCAGGGGCGGGCTCCAGAGCCCCCGGGTGACGGGAGTCAAGAAGGTCTTGTTGTAGGCCCGGTCCTGCCAGCCGGAGACCCACCGGTCGAGGATGGAGCGGGGATTGGCAGGGTCGAGGATGCGGATGTTGTGAGCGAACCCCACCCGCGCCTCCGACTGAGTCTCATGGATGCGCCGGTAGGCAGCAGCGTGAGCCCGCATCAGGTTGCGCCCCACCCGCATCGCTGCCCGCATGTCCTGTTTGCCTGGTGGCCAGATGCCTTCAATGTAGCCCTGAAAAGCCATGATATTGGGCTCGTTGATCGTGCACCAGAGATCACAGAACTCCCCCAGTGCCTCCACAACCCGGGCGACGTACTGCTCGAAGAGAGGGGTCGCGCGGGGGGTCTCCCAGCCACCCTGCTCGGCGAACCACAAAGGCGCGCTGAAGTGATGGAGGGTGACCATCGGCTCGATCTCGCGCTTCCTCAGCGCCCGGAGCATCTCTCGATAGCGCATCAGTGCAGCGTCATCGAAGCGCCCCTCCTCTGGCTCGATACGGGACCACTCTACCGATAATCGGTGGGCGTTCTGACCCAGTTCGGCGGCCCGGTCGAAATCCTCCTCCGCCCGCTCCCACCAGTTGCAGGCCAGGCCGGAGCGGTCGTCCTGCTTGATGTGTCCCTGCTTCTGTTCCCAGGCCCACCAGTCGTTGTTGGTGTTAGTTCCCTCTACCTGGTGGGAGGAAGTGGCTGTGCCCCACCTGAAGTCGGATGGGAAATGAAATGTGGCTTCTGGCATCCTCCCCTTCCTCTTGTCTGTGTCTGTTGATCCCTAGCGCTCCAGTCCCAGCGATTCGATGTTCCATAGTTCGCTGTCTTCGGATGTGTCGAGTGTGAAACCTGTCACGCCTGGCCGCGTGAGGGCGATACGTACCCACCAAAACAGCGGAAGGTCGGGCAGCTGCTCGGAGAAGATGCGCTGGGCGTCTTCGTGCCAGGTCTCGTGCTCACGAGTTCCTGGCAGGGCTGCCAGCGCCGCCCGACATGCCTGGTCGTATTCCTCGTTGGAGAAACCAGCGATGTTGAACGTCCCCCACTCCTCCCGATCGGGAATTTGCTCAGTCAGGTAGAGATTGCAGGGCGGCTCCACTCCGTTGAACCAGTGGAATAGAGCCAAGTCGAACTGCCGACCCATGAGGGGCCCTTGAGGACCATCGGCCAAGAAGTCCTCAAGGGGCACGTGGACCAGGTCCGCTTGGATACCGCAGTCGGCCAGGTTGGAGCGAATAATGCGCGCGATTGCATCCTGTTGTCGGTCGTCCGAGACCAACAGCAGTTCCACGCGGAACGGAATGCCATTGCGCACGCCTCCGACGCCGTCGGCTTCTACCACCCCATCCTCGTCCTCATCCACCCACCCCATTTCCGCCAGCAGGGCCTGTCCGGCCCGGGGATCGTACTCCCACTGGGTCACTTCATCGTCAGCGAAGAGAGGGTGTTCGGTCGGGACGTAGGCATGGGCGATCTGTCCCAATCCAAAGGTCACCTCGTCCACCAATGTCTGGCGGTCGATGCAGTGGGCGATGGCTTGGCGGACCTGTGCATCTCTGAAGAAGTCGGGCCGGCTGTATTCTGGCACCGGATTGATCCCGAATTCCAAGTGCTCCCAAAGGGGGCTGGGCGAGGCGACCAGGTTGAGGAGACCCTCCTCTTGGGCAGCTGCCAGTAACGGGGTGATCTCACCCAGTTCCCCGTGCAGCCGACCCAGTTGCCCGTCCCTCACCAGGCCTATGTCGCACTTGCCGGACAGGAACATGGCAACGAGTCCATGGACGTCGTCGGCGAAGCGTACCACGACGCGCTCGACCCGGGGCAGGCCCTCGTCCGCGCGGAAGTAAGTCGGATTTCGCTCCAGAGAGATATGGTCTCCTTCCACCCACTCGGTGATAACGAACGGTCCCCATCCAAGGGGTTCACGGTTGCTCTCAGGGCTCATCAGCAGGTCGGCGGCGGTGTAGTCGAGTTGCTCCTGCCATAGATGGCGCGGCAGCGGACTGAAGAGATTCAGGGCGTAGAGGTTCTCCACGTATCCGGGGATTCCTGTCCAGACCACCGTGCGCTCCCCAGCAGCGATGTAGGAGGCGGTCAGGCCGCAGAGGTCTCTCGTCGGTAGGGCGAGGCCAGCGAGGCTGGAGGAGGGTGTGGCTGAATCGCACGCCATTTCATAGCTGTACACGGAGTCGTCGGCGGTCACCGGTTCGCCATCTGACCAGGAAACCCCCTCGAGCAGCTGGTAGGATACAACCATCTGCTCCATCTCGATAGGGGTAGTGCCGTCGAAAGTCACCACGCAGTCGGGGTCGTCTGCGTCCCGGCAGGTGTGTGCGGAAAAGACCTGAACTCCTTCCTCAAGTTCCACTACGTGGTCCGTAATGTCCACCACTCGATCCCCTGCCTGAACTGTGACGGGATCGAAGTATGCATCCCCGTACTCCAGGTCGGGCAGCCTCTCCAAGATGACTGGTTGGAACTCGTGGGAGCGGCTGTCGATGGGGCCGTCGTAGATGGCCTCCAGCACGTGACGGGCGGTCGGCGAACCCCCATAGAGGTATAGGGTCTCCGGCTCTGTGTCCTGGCAGATGGTCAGGGTGGATGGCTGGGGGGACGGGGGAGGGGGCGTGGCGGTCACCACCACGGTGGGGCCGGGCACCTCGACCCGTTCCACCGTCGCGGTGCAGCCAGCCAGCAGCGACCCCAACACTATCAGTGACAAAGCGACCTTAGTTCGCCTCATCGGACACTCCTCCTGTGATTCCGTAGATGCTGTAAGATTATACCTGTTGCGGCAGGGAAGTCAATGGGGTATGTATTTGTCACGTTGCCGCCAGGATCCGATAGTCGGTTCTCGCGCAGCTCTCCCCTACTGCCGGGAGGCAGGCCTTGGCGAAAGCCTACCAGCGCCGGACGAACCAGCAATTGATGATCGCTGACAGGTATAGGTTCTGACCGTAGCACCACTGTCAATCTTTGGCGGTAACGTGACACTCATGATTTGCTTGCTTTCTCATTTCTATTACGGTACACTTTGCGAGACGGTACCCTCGCTGGTGTGCCCCAGATGGATGGGGGGGATCAGGTTGACGGAGGTATGATGAGGAGAGCAGAGCGTAGGCCGATCGTCGCTGTCATCGGCGGTTCGTTGGCCACGCCTCCGGAGACAGAAGCAGCAGAGATTGTCGGCCGAAGATTAGCCGAGGGCGGCGCAGTGCTGGTATGCGGCGGTCGGGGAGGTGTGATGGAGGCTGCCTGTCGCGGAGCCAAAGCGTCGGAGGGGCTTACCATAGGTATCCTGCCCGGTGCCG
>JASFWK010000144.1:0-5006 GCA_050049355.1 Anaerolineae bacterium
CCCGGTGACTGGAACTGTCTGCGAAGCTGCCCTCGAGGGTGCGGCCAATAGCCACAAACTCGCCCCAAAGCTGAAGCGCACTCGGAGGATTCTGTGGTTCGCCTCAGTCTTGAGGCGGGTCTCTGGGGCTTCTCATCGATGGCCTCTGATCGTTCGCCACTCTCCCGCCGCGGCACCTTGGATTGACAGGAGAGGATATTGATATATACTCCAGCCCCAAGAGATTAGCCTGCGATTACTTCAGGAGGTTAGAACTATGGCTGTGACGTCTGTGCAGGAGGTTCTCGAACGCGTTGCCCAGGTTGATCCCTCGCGCCTGGAGGGGCTCACTGCGGTTGTGCTCTTTGACCTATCAGGGGAGGGGGGCGGCAAGTGGACGATGACAGTGGCCGACAATGAGGTGCAGCTGGAGACAGGCGAGCCGGCTTCGCCTGATGTGACCCTTTCGCTGGATGCGCCGGATCTGGTTGCCATCTCCAATGGCGAGATGAACCCGGTGAGTGCCTTTATGCAGGGCAAGGTTAAGGTCAGTGGCGACATGGCGCTGGCCATGCGACTCCAGAGTCTTCTAACGTAGCTGCTCTTCTCACTTATCCATACTCAGCCGCCCCGGCTCCGGTTGGCGGGGCGGCTTTTCCTCTGTCTGGTGATCTCGAGGCGGGCTACACCTCGTTCCCAGTGGTCGCTCAGCCCGGCTCACTCGATCGTGGCCTTTGCCCAAACCGTCTGCTCATTTCGATAGTTGACGAGCCCCGGATGACCGCCACGCGCCCGCCGCACGAACCGCCGCTCCGTCACGTCCACCCCCACCTGGCGGCTGCCGCGCGCCGACGAGTAGTACGCTGCCAGTTCGGCAGCGCGCTGAACCACTTGCTCCGGCACCTCCTGTCCGCCGCTCTTGACAATCACGTGAGCGCCAGGCCAGCCCCGCACGTGGAGCCACAGGTCGTCCGGTCCGGCGCGCTCGAAGGTGATGTGCTCATTCTGGTGTGCGTTGCGCCCCACGTAGATGTCGAATCCGTGGGCCTCGAAGTGCCGTGGGCCTTCAACCTGTCCAGCACTCCGCCGACGCGGTTCTCGCGTCCACCCGGCCTCGGCCAGGGCGGCGCGCACAGCGTCAATCTCGGGACGTGACTCGGCCAACGCCAGGTCAGCCGCGAGCTGCTCCAGGTGGTCGCGGTCGACCGAGAGGGCCGCGATCCGAGCAGGGACCTTCTCAGCGGCTCGAGCGGCCTTCCGATACCGGCGAAAATAGGTTTGGGCGTTCTCGACCGGCGTCAGCGCCGGATCGAGTTTGATGGTGCGTGGATTCCCCTTGTAGTCCGGGAGTGTGATCTCGCGTGCACCGGGCTCCACCTCTCCCTGGTAGGTCAGAAGCAGCTCCCCGATCTCGCGCAGGGTCTCCACTTCTCCTTGGTCGACCTTCTGTATCTCCAGCTGCTGCAAGGTGTGCTCAACACGCGATCGGGCATCGTCGATGAGTGTCCTCACCCGACCCCGAGCGGCTGCGTAGGCGTCCGCTGTGAGACGCTGACGGAAGTAGCGCCACATGGCGCTGCTGATGCTCTGCTCTTGTTCGATGCGTTCGAACTGGCGCAGCTCGTAGGGGGCGAAAGCGCTGACGTTGTCCCCTTCGTCCAGTGCCACGTGTGGAGCCCAAGAACCGTCTTCCAGCGGGCTGAAGAGCTCGGTGATCGTCTTGGCCAATGTCCCGGGATCGACGGCGCGTGTCGGCGCCTGTGGATCGCCCGCCGAGCGAGCGGCTACCTCCCGCGCCGCCGTTGGGCTGACGCCGAAGAGCCGACGGGTCAGCAGACGATGGAGAGGTTCGTCGGAATCCGCGGAGGTCAGCAGCGCGGCCCATTCGTTCGCTGTGATGCCGGTCGGTGGCTGGCGGCCCGGCGGCTTCGGCGGCGGCTCGTAAGGGTGTGCAGGAAGTGTCACCCGATAGCGATTCTGGTCCGCGCCGATGCGCTTGACCGCCTCAAGTACGTTTCCATCGGGCCCCACCAGAATCACATTGCTGTAGTGATCGATCAGCTCGGCCACGAGCTGGCACGGTCCGACCTGTCCCTCGAAGTGAAGCACGAGGATGCGCTCCCAGGGAGGTTGGCTTACGTCCACCAAGCGACTGCCCCGAACCCACTTTCTCATCAACTGGAGCAGTGGTGTCGGCCTCTCTACTCCCCGGCGCTGCTTCTGCGGTACGACCAGCATACGGGCATGCTGCGGATGGGCAGAGATGAGCAGTTGAATACGCTCTCCCGCGTAGAGCTCCAGCCCGAGCGAGAGGTCATCGGGCAGGATCACCCGCTGGACGCGTGCTCCGAGCAGACCGTCGAGGCGATCTCGCAGGCAGGCCAGGGTCAAGTGATCAACGTGCATGCTTCCTCAATCCAGATTCTTCCCAGAACCTTCCACAGTGAAATTCCCGGCGACCACATCCAAGTGGATGGCTACGAGCCGTCTGCCGAAGCAGGGTGCTCTCTCTTGCGTCGCGCGGCTCTCCAGCCGATCAGGAATCCCGCCGGCACCATCGCTCCCAGCAGGCCCAGGCATGGGGCGCTAGGCGGCGCCCCCTCAGGCGGGGTCGAGGGCGTTGATGTGGAGGTCTCTTCCTGCGGAGACGGCGTGGAGGTTGAAGGACTCTGTCGGACAGTGGGCAAACCCATGGGGGTGATCGCCATCGTGGGCAGAGTGATGGGAGTGGGCACCGATTCCACCGGGTAGCCCAGCCAGGCTCGCCACTCCAGTTCGAGTTGGGCCATATCAAGTCCTGTTGTTTGGGCGAGTGCCTCCTCGAACCTGGTGTTGCCCGCCAGGGTGAGGATCAGTTCCCCTAAGGTCTCTTCCCCGTAAGCATCGGCCACGTAGGCCACCAGGCTGTATGCTATCGCATACCACAGACCGACCTCGCCGTGGGCGACGCCTCCACCTCGCGTCATCACCGGAAGTGATCTCAGCCTTCCCTCCTCGGCTGCATCTCTCACCATCCCCATCTCCTCACTGTGATCGGTTCGCTCATTGTAGACGGCGATACCCTCGTTGAACCAGGTGGGTACGTTGACCCAAGTATCGCGGAAGACTTCTCCGTAGAAGACGTGGGCCAGTTCGTGAGGCACCACGTCGTGGACAAGCCAGTCCCGGTCTGTCCCCCACTGGACCGTGATTCCTGAGAACGTCTGCCCACCGACCCAGGTCTCGCAGATGCTGTACATCACGCAGAAATCCGCTTGGGTGTTGTATATCACGATGCGGATTGGCCTGTCGGTGGTGGTGCCGGTGATGTTAGCCACATGATCATACGCTTCCTGGGCCGCCCGGAACAGGTCCTCGCCGAATGAAGATGGCCGGTCGTACCAGAGGACAATCGCGTGTTCATCCTGTAGCCGCTCCCAGTCGTGGTTGGTATCGGCGTATTCGGTCTGCACCGGTTCGGTGCTGAAGGTCTCGCCGTTGGCATCTGTCAGTTGCCAGTGATAGATGATCTCGATGAAGGGAGGGACTGTTTGAGAACCCGTGGTCCAGATGGCGGTCAGCTGCACCTCTGGAGCGGGGGTGAAGGGTTCGGGAACTACCAGTTCTATGGCTTCTGCCCAACCGACCTCAAGGTAGAGCGTGGCTTCGACGATGTCTCCTGCGTCACTGCGCACGCTGAGTTGAAAGGTCATATTGTCGGGGAAGTGACTCTCGACCGATTGATCCAGCACCTGGATGGACGTCGCAGGCGCGGCGGCGACAGGTGAGATGTTCAGCGCCCACGTCAGAATCAGTACCAGGGCTAGAGTGATTCTTTTCATCACGACCTCCTCATTCTTGATTCGCTATTCTCTCGGCAGCCTTCAAGATTCCACTCTGAATTCACTAAATAGGGCGCACAGGCCATCCACAAGTGGGGCAGAGGGAGCAAGAACTTGGTCTCTTCGTCGAACTGCCCTTGACCATTGCTGCGACGTTTGGGTCGGCCAGACCAGGGTTCAGATCTCCGAGAGTGCTCTATCTCATAGCTCTGCTCTTGGCCTCCAGGCAAGCCTCATTGATGCACGACAGAGCCCTGGATGTGATCACCGGAAGGGACTGATGCCCCTCGCAGCACGACTGCCTCCAGCAGCCTAGCCCCTGCGCCCACGCGGCAGCCCGCCTCCAGGTAGACCAATGGCCCGACGGAGCATTCGGCGCCTAGCTGCGCGCCTTCCTCGATGCGTACCGGTGGGACGAGGGTCGCACTTTCAGGTAGCTCGGCCTCCACAACGGCGCACGCCGGTTCGGTGCGGAGGAAATGCTGGTTGAGGGCTAGCAGGTCGGCTGGTGAGGTCAGTGTCATCCGGCCTTTCGCCACCAGCCCGCCCACAGCACCTCCCTCATCAATAAGCAGCTGCAGAGCGTCCTGGAGCTCCCGTTCTCCTCGATGGGAGACTGGGACTCGACGGACGTAGTTCAGGACCCGCGGAGTGAGGGCGTAGAGGGCCACCGATCCCAGATCGGACGGGGCCTCTTCGGGAGACGGTTTCTCTACGATACTGGTCACTCTCTCTCCCTCCGTCTGGACCACGGCCAGCGTGGGCACTTGCTCCCGGGGGACCCTCAGCAGGGTCAACGCGGCGTCCAGTCCATGCGCCCGGCGGTGGGCCATCAACTCGGAGATGTAACCCTCCGGGAAGAGGTTATCGCAGGAGGAGAGGAGGAACTCACTTACTCCCTCCTCCTCGACAAGCGGTCCCGCGCGTGCAACGGCATCGGCCATACCCCGTCTGGTCTCCTGAAAGGCTAGCCGTACTCGCTTCTGCCAGGGAGAACGACGCAGAAGGTTGAGCAGTGGCTCATCATCTGGATGCGTCACGACGATGAATTTCGCTGCCTCCTCGGCGGCGAGTCGTTCCATCACCCGTACCACCATCGGCTTCCCCGCTACAGGCAGCATTGGTTTGGAACGGCCGTCGGTCAGCGGGCGCAGCCGCTTTCCCCGTCCGGCGGCCAGCACTACGGCTAGCATGCTCTCCTCGTGG
>JASFWK010000049.1:0-13448 GCA_050049355.1 Anaerolineae bacterium
GTTTTGATGTCTGTGTTGTCCCAATGGGTAATGTTTGATCTGCCCATAGGAGCAATCCTGTATCTAGGATTTGCAGGGCTGATCGAAATGATGGTCCTCGGGCTTCTTTATGGCGCCTTCTTGAAACCATAGGAGCACAGTAGGCATCTTGCTGTGAATTCGGCATAACCACTCGCTGGACGCCGACGGGGATGGGGATGCGGCGCGATTTGCCGGCAAGGTTGTATGATCGGGACACTGGGGTTTCCGGTGGTGGAGCGATCCCCGACGACTCAGCTTAAGGCCCCTAGGCCACTTCTTGGAGGGGTATTGGTGTGCTGGAAGAGCTAGATGAAATCGTCCAGCGGTCTTTGGCCGAGTTTGTTGAGGATGTCTTCAGTACTGGATGGTTGGGACGGGAGCGCGAGGCCATCAGTCTGTTTGTCTTGGGGTATCTTTCAGGTTTCTGCAAACCCGGATCTCTCCTTAGGGATCCAACTCAGATTGGCATCGAAGTGGCGGTGCCTCAGCTAGTGGGAAGCCCGCGTGCGATGTAGGCCAGTGAGGTTGAGGCAATCGGGTTGCCTCTCAACAATGGCTCATGTGGCGTCCTCTGACGCGGCTATGGGCGACCAGAAAGAATCGCTGCTGGAGTACTACGAAGAGTAAGTCCCGTAGTGTTCTGCCCAGACGTGCATGGCGGGTAACGGCTAAGTGCGAAGCGCCTGGTGCTTTGGCCCCAGCGCAAGGGGCGCTGGAGGCTTGCCCGACCCACGCTGGGATCGCGCGCTCCTCCCTCACGCAGAGCCACTCGGCGGGTAGCGCCCGCATGTCCGGGCGGGCGAATCTCTCCTTGTCCCTCATTCCCTCGGACCTTCACTCTAAGAAACCAGTGGACGACGCTCCGCTCTTGGCTGATACTGGGTTGCCGAACGATCGTATCACCAAGAGACCTGGTTTCTCGCTCGTCTCATCCCACCAGGGATTGGCGAGAATGTCTTCTCCGGTAGACCCAGGTCTTCGCGTGGGCAGTTCCGGAGGGCGCACACGCGGGTCAGGATTTGCCTGCACTCTTCCGCTGGGGTATACTTCCTCAGCTCAGATGACGGAGAATGGTTGCGATGAGTTTGACGCATATCATCTTTGATCTGGACGACACGCTCTATCCACGCCAGGCCGGCCTGATGGAGGAAATCGCTCACCGTATCACGCGCTGGATCGAGCGAACTCTGGACCTCACTCCTGAGGAAGCCGCTGCTCTGCGCCAGTCATATCTGCAGAAGTACGGGACGACACTGGGCGGCCTGAGGGCCGAGCACCAGGTGGACGTGGCTGGCTATCTCGCCTTTGTGCACGATATCCCGATCGGACGCTACGTCCGCCCCCGCCCTGCGCTGGCGGAGATGCTCCGGAGTATCCCGCTGCGCAAAGTGGTCTTCACCAACGCCACATCCGAACATGCCTGTCGGGTGCTGCGTGCGCTGGACGTGGCCGACCAGTTCGAGCACGTGATTGGGATCCGGGAGGTCGATCTCTACCACAAACCCCGGCTGGAAGGCTACAAGCGGCTGCTGGAGCTGCTCGACTCTCGCGGCCCTGGTTGTGTCCTGGTAGAAGACCGGGCGGTGAACCTGAGGCCTGGAAAACGCTTGGGGATGACGACGGTGCTGGTGGATGCTGAATCCGAAGAAGGGGTGGACTTTGTGGTGAGTGATGTCCTTGAGGTGGGGCCTCTGGTGACCCGACTTGTGGAGGGGCGGGATGACTGACAAGCGAATCTCACTGGAAGAGGCAGCCGCGCTTCTTGATGATGGCGAGGCGCTGGCCTTGGGAGGGATGACGCTCTACCGCAGACCAGTCGCCTTCGTGCGGGCGCTGCTGCGGCGGGACCCCCCTCCACGTGACCTGACTCTCCTGGCTTTCACCGCCGGCTACGAATCGGACCTGCTGGTCGGAACCGGGTTGGTGCGGCGCGTCCGCACCTGCTACTTTGGCCTGGAGGGCTTCGGGCTGGCACCGATGTTTACTGAGGCCGCCACGGCTGGCGAGTTGGAGGTGGTGGAGGAGACGGAGGCTAGCCTGGCATTCGGTCTGCGGGCTACGCTGGCCGGTGTTGGGTTCATGCCTGGCCAGGGCTGGTTGGGCACCGATCTCTTGGAGGTGCGGCCGGACGTGCGCGTCATTGAGGATCCCTACACCGGCGAGGAGGTGGTGGCCTTCCCCGCTGTCGGCTGCGACCTGGCGGTGATCCACGCCTCCAAGGCCGACCAGGAGGGGAATGCCATCTTGGGCGGTAACCTGGCGGTGGATGTGGAACTGGCCATGGTGGCGAGCCAGACGGTGGTGACCGCCGAGGAGGTTGTTGAGGAGCTGCCAGGGCCTGTGGATCTCTCGGGCGTAACGGTGACGGCTGTGGTAGAGGCTCCGCGCGGAGCTTGGCCCACCTCCTGCTATCCACTCTACCCCGTAGGCGGGGAAGAGATTCTCCGCTACAGCGAGGCGTGCCCCGCCGGTTTCGAGGAATACCTGGCGCGAGCGGGGTCTAGGTGGGTATGCAGCTAAACGGACGAGCAAGCGGACGCGTGGGCCAGAGCCCCTCGGTGGAAGCGACCAGGCGAGGGGTCGTCTACCTGGTCGTCTCTGCTGCTGCCTACGGCAGCCTGGTCGTGCTCATCAAGTGGGCGGTGGCGGCTGGCATAAACGCCGAGACGGCTCTTGCGCTTCGCTTCACTTTGGCGGCGGTGGTCTGGTGGGCGATCCTGGTCGCGCGCGGCCGATCCGTCTGGCCGGGGGCACGCCGAGCGGGACGAGCCGCTGGGATAGGCGCCTTGTTCTACGCCCCCAACGCGCTGGCCTACTACCAGGGCACGGCCCGGGTATCGGGGGCGGTGGCGGCGATGGTCATCGCCGCCGTGCCGGTGGTGGTGGCGGTCCTGGCCTGGCTCCTCCTGAGCGAGCGGCCGGGACACAGGGGCTGGCTGGCGCTGGCGTTGGCTGTGGTTGGCGGTCTGATGCTGGCGGGCGGACCGAAGGGCCCCGCCGATCCGGTGGGTTTTCTCTGGCTTGGAGCTGCTGTCCTCCTCTATTCCCTCTACATCGTCGTCAGCAAGCCGGTGACTCGCACCTTCTCCCCATCTGTCGCTACCTCCTACGTCATCACCGGTGCCGCCGTCTCGTATTGGCTGTGGGGCGGACTGGCTGGCCGGCTTGATTTCGGCTTTGCCCCCGTCGGCTGGGTGGCCATACTCAGCATGGCGCTGATCTCCACGGTGGTGGCGGTCTTTGCCTTCCTGGTTGGGGTTCAGATCGTGGGAGCAACTGGGGCTGCTGTCGTCAATGCTCTGGAGCCCGTTGTTGGCACAGTCCTTTCCATCCTTCTGTTGGGCGATCGGATCCGTCCCTCGCAGATGGTGGGAGGCGCGTTGATCATCTTGGCGGCGGTTCTGGTGCAGCGGGAGCGAGCCCGGACGCCGCGTTTTGGTGCAACCAGATGAAGCCGGTATTGGACGGGGAGGAATGTGGGCGTGAAGAGTAGACTGGCTGACCTGCGAGAGCGGATGGCCAAGGCCGGAGTGGACGCGGCTGTGTTGATCCACCCGCGCGACGTGCTCTATTATGCCGGGACTGCTCGCCCGGCGACGCTCCTGGTGGGTCCACGGGAGACGACGCTCTTCGTACGCCGGGGGATGGAGCTGGCCCGCCGCGAGGCGACGGTGGAGCAGATTGAGCCGGGCAGCGGCTTCGATGAGGTGGCGGATGCTCTCGCTGCTCAGCGCGCTGACGGCACGCTGGGGGCTGAGCTGGACGTGATAGCGGCTGATCTCTATCTGCGTATGCAGGAGGCGTTCCCCCACTGGACCCTGGTGGACGTCAGTCCCTTGGTACTGGCCCAGCGGATGGTGAAGGAACACCGGGAGATAGAGGCGACGGAACTCGCGGCGGCCACGGCGGACGCTGGCCACGCGGCTCTGCGGCAAGTGCTGGCCCCTGGACGGACCGAATTGGAGTTGGCGGCAGAGGTCGAGGTCGCAATGCGCAGGGCAGGGCACGAGGGGTACCAGCCCTTGCGTCACCCCGGCGCCCGAGGGGGTGGGGTGCTCTTGATCAGTGGGGAGCATCTGACAGTACGCGGGGGACACGGCCTGGTGGTGACCGGAGTCGGCCTGAGCCCCGCTAGCCCCTACGGCGCCTCTAAGCGCCGTGTTCGCCCCGGTGATTTGGTGATGCTGGATATCGGTGCCACCCGCGGCGGGTATACGGCCGACGAATCCCGCACCTATGCGGTGGGACCAGTCACGGCCGCTCAGCAAGCCCTCTTCGAAGTCGCCCTGGCCGCCGAGGAAGCTGTTCTGGCGGCGCTGAGGCCGGGGGCGACCATGCCCGAGGTCTACGCAGCTGCCGAGGCGGTGGTGGCTCGGGGCGCGCCCCCTCACTTTGCCCCTGGTGACCTGGCCTTGCCTGGCTTCGCCGGCCACGGCATTGGGCTGGAACTGGATGAGCCGCCGGTCATCTGGGGGCGCAATGAAGCCGATGTGGCTGCGGGGATGGTGCTGGCTGTGGAGATTGAGGTCGACGTGCCTGCCACCTGGATGATGGCGAAGGTGGAGGATACAGTTGTGGTGGAGAACGGCGGCTCCCGTCTCCTCACCGCCGCGCCGCGCGAGATCGTCGAGGCCCCCCTCACGGGGACGTAGTGTGCTCTCAGAGACCCCAATTCGCTCAGCTTGTCGACAGTGGATAGCAATAGGAAGCTGCGGGTGATCAGTTGGAGAAGTGCGCTGCAGACCCTTGCCGTCTTTGTGGCTGCTGCCTCCCTCTACACTGCCACCCTCTTGCCCGGCGTCCTCCCGGCCGATGGAGGTGAGTTCCAGTTGGTGGCGGCCACGGCGGGGGTGGCCCATCCGCCGGGGTACCCGCTCTACACGATGCTGGGCTGGCTCGCAGCGCATCTGCCCTTGGGACCGGGGGCTGTATGGCGGGTCAATCTCCTATCGGCGGTGATCGCCGGTGCCGCCGCTGCGCTTACGTTCCGCGCTGGGCGCCGTATGACCGGCTCGGCCTGGGGGGGGCTGGTCGCTGCCCTGACCCTCGGCTCTGCCACCACCTTCTGGGCGACTGCCACTAAAGCCAGCATCCGACCGCTGGTGGCCTTCTTTGCGGCGCTCTGCTTGGATGCGCTGATTGCCTATCGTGCATCATCTGCCGCACGTCGCGAGCGGTACCTGGTGCTGTTTGCCGCCGCCCTATCGCTGGGTCTTACCCATCACCCCTCGCTGGCTTTCCCCGGTCTCGCCTTCGCTGCCTACCTGCTGCTGGTAGATCCCCGTCTGGCGGTGACGCCTCGGCGCTGGTGGCGGCCTCTGCTGGCGGCTGTGCCGGGAGTGCTGGTGTTGGCATATCTGCCGCTGCGCAGCGCTGTGGGGGCTCCTATGGCCCCTTCTGACTTGGCCACTCTGCCAGGGTTCTTGGAGCACGTCCTGGCGCGAGGCTTCCGTGGGGATATGTTCGCTTTTGCCACATGGGAGCATCTCCCCGCGCGGCTCACCCTGCTGCCTGTCCTCCTGCGCTTCCAGTTCAACGATCTGCTGCTGGTTGCCGCCGCCATCGGAGGGCTTCTGCTCCTGTGGCGCGATCGTCGCTTGGCGGCGCTCTTGTTGGGCAGCTTCCTCATCCATACCTTCGTGACCCTCACGTACCGCGCTCCCCAGACCGTCGAGTATGAGATGCCAGCGTACGTCTCGCTGGCTCTGCTGGTGGCGGCGCCCGTCGGCGTGCTTGCTTCCCCTTCGGTCTCTTCTTCGCGCCTTCTCTCCCTCGCCTCACATCTCCTGATCGTCGGCCTGCTCCTCGCTGCTTGCACAGCCAACCTCGCTGTCCATCTACCGAGTTTCGTCCGCCTGGCTCGAACGGAGGATACCCGGGCGACGGTGGAGCCCGTCCTTCGGGATGCACCGCCCGGCTCGTTGATCCTGGCTGACTGGCACTGGGCCACGCCAATGTGGGTTCTGCAGCGACTGGAGGGACTGCGGTCGGACCTGGAGATTCGCTACGTCTACCCCGTGTCTGGACGGGACTACGCAGAGGTGTGGCTGGAGCGGATCGAGACCGCGCTTCCGGAGCGACCCGTGGTTGTGACCCACCACTTCCAAGAGGTGGAGGCCGCCGGCCATTCCCTCTTCCCCTTGGGCGGGGCCTTCCTGGTGGACCAGACCCCGGGGCTGACCCTGGTCCACCCCCTGGATACTACCCTGGGCGACCAGGTGCGACTGGTGGGTGCGGGGGGATTCCCTACCCACGCCTATCCCGGCCTCTCCCTGGAGATCTCCCTCGCCTGGGAACCCACCGCACCGCTGACGGAGGATGTCGCTGTCTTCGTCCATTTGATGGGCCCGAATGGGATGCTGTGGGGGCGGGGGCGCGACCGGCGTTACCCGACTGGGAGCTTGGTCACGGGCGAGCGGCGGGTGGAGCGGTTTGTCGTCATCCCATACCTCCACGCGCCACCGGGTCGATATACCCTGGTGGCGGGGGCGTACCGGCCCCGGGACCAAGAGTGGATCCGGCTGACAGCGGCCGATGGGTCCGAGTTCGTGTCTCTGGGTACGGTCGAATTGCACCTCTCGGCGGCGCCACCTGCCAGCACTCACTCCTTCCTGCTGCCCCGACCGCCGGTGGCTAGACCTTCCCTGGTGGGAGTTAGTTACGACGTGTCGGCACCGGGTCAACTGCGGGTCTATCTCCATTGGCGGTCTCCCTCCCGGGGGGAGAGGGCACGGCTGGAGGCGGGAGAGGTTTCCCCTCTCTACTTCACACTGCCCGTGGCCGGGGAGGAAGGATACTTCACCACTGCCCACGACCTGGCGGCGAGCGCGCATGGGCTGCGAGTGACCATCTCTGGGCGGACCGTGCGCCTGCCAGATCCAACCTCCACCGAGCACTACGTGCCCTTTGGCGGCGAGATGGCGCTGGTGGGATGGGATGGGCCGGTCGGCCCACTGCCTTCTGGATCGGAACTGTCGGTCGGTTTCCACTTCGTCGCCCTGCGTCCTCTCCTCCACGACCGCCACGTGGCCGCCCGGCTGGTGGGGGAGGGATACGCGTGGTGGAGTCAGGACGACGGCACTCCGGCCCTGGGGGCAATTCCTACTCTGAAGTGGATCCGGGGTTCCCGTGTCACCGACCGTCGTCTCCTCTCTGTGCCGGCAGAGGTCGACTCGGGAGAGGCAACGCTCTACCTGGGCCTCTACGACGCGTTCAGCGGCGAGCCCCTGCCGATTCTCGATGAGCGGTTTGCAGATCTCGGAGGCCCGCTGCCTGTAGCGACTCTTCCCATCGTCCGCCATTGACCCTCCCTCTTTCGCGCCCATCTGGCGACCTGGCACTTCTCCAAAGGGTGGCTCTGGAGAGGTTTTAACGCGTTTCTAACGTACCTCCTATGCCAATCTAATGAAGCTCGTTAAACATGAATACCACACATCGGTGTTAGTGCTTTGAAGTTGCTTGAAGAATCTTGCTAAGGGAGGTGTGGCTATGTCGAACTTGGTGCGTTGGGAGCCCTTCCGCGAGTTGATGAGTCTGCGGGAGGCAATGGATCGACTCTTCGAGGAGAGCGTTGTGCGGCCAGGCCGGCTTGCTTTGGTTAGGGCAGAGGCTCTAGCCGTGGACATGTATGAGACTGACGATGCCCTCATCGTCAAGTCGGCCGTTCCTGGGGTCAGGCCCGAGGATCTGGATATCACTATCAGCGGTGATACGCTGACCATCAAGGGTGAGACCAAGGCTGAGGAAGAGGTCAGAGAAGAGGACTATGTTCGCCGTGAGCTTCGGTATGGCTCCTTCAGCCGCTCGCTATCCCTACCACTGCCGATTGTGGCTGACGAAGCTCAGGCCGAGTTCAAGGAGGGCATTCTGACTCTGACGCTTCCCAAAGCTGAGGAGATCAGGCCCAGGTCAATCAAGGTCAAGGCCAAGTAGCAAGTGGTTGGGGACAACCAAAGGACCCGACATTCGGCGAAGTCGGGTCCTTTGTCTTGCCAGTGGGTGTGCGTTTGGCCTGGGTGCGGTGGCGAGTTGTCGCAGCATGAGGGGAATGTGTCGGCCGGGGGCTTTCAAGCACATCTCCTACGCCAGCTCGCCCTCTGATCGACTCCCCCCTGGCGCTGGCGCACCCCTTGGCCTTGCGTCTGGGCGCTGTCCATGTTAGTCTATAGCACTGTCTGTTCTTTCGAACCCCCTCTGTGAGGAGAAGCTTATGATTGATGTTGTCGATCTAACCAAGTCTTACGGCCCGATAGAAGCCTTGCGCGGGATAACCTTCCACATCGCAAGGGGTGAGATCGTCGGGCTGCTCGGACCCAACGGTGCCGGGAAGACGACCGCGATCCAGATCGTGACCGGCTACCTCCAGCCCGATGAGGGCACCGTGACTGTGGATGGCCTGGATGTGCTGGAACGGACCCGCGAGGTGCAGGCACTGCTCGGCTATCTGCCGGAGAATGCGCCTCTCTACCCGGAGCTATCGGTCCAGGCCTATCTCCGGATGATGGCCGATCTGCGCCAGATCCCGGAGGATGAGAGGTTGGCTCGGCTTTCGGAGGCCGCCTATGCAACCGGCCTGTCCGACCATCTGACCCGCCCCATAGGCGAGTTGAGCAAGGGCTTCCGCCAGCGCGTGGGTCTGGCCCAGGCCATCCTGCATCGACCTCAGCTGCTGATCCTGGATGAACCTACTCTTGGCTTGGATCCCACGCAGATCGTCGAAATCCGCCGCCTGATCCGTCGTCTGGCGGAGCACAGCACTGTTCTCTTCTCTACGCATATCCTCTCCGAGGTCGAAGCGCTCTGTGATAGAGTCATCATCCTGATGAACGGTCAGATCAAGGCCGACGCCCATCTTTCGGAATTGGCCGCTACGCCAAACGCCGTTCTGGTGCTGGAGGGCGAATCGGTCGATGTGGATCACGCGCTTCGCAGCCTGAGCGGCATCAGCGGTGTTGAGCGAGTTCAGACGCCCGATGGCTATCCCGCCTATCGCGTGCTGGGTCACGAGGGAGGCGGGGTCGACCTCTGCCCGGCTATCTATGACCTGGCGCGGCGGGAGGGCTGGCCCCTGCGTGAGCTGCGGCGCGACGTCCGCACACTGGAGACGGTCTTCAACGAACTGGCGATGGCCGCATAGGATTGGGGCCATCTTGTCTTGCTTGTAAGGGGATACTATGAATGACACTGTGAAAGATACTCTGAGAACCACATTTGCGATCACACGCAAGGAGCTGGGAGGGTACTTTGGCTCTCCGATGGCGCTCATCTTCGTGGGCGCGTTCCTGGCGGTAGCGCTCTTTTCCTTCTTCTGGGTGGATACCTTCTTCGCCCGAGGGATGGCCGACGTCCGACCGCTCTTCCGCTGGATGCCGGTGCTGATGATCTTCTTGGTTGCGGCGCTCACGATGCGGCAGTGGAGCGAGGAACAGCGCTCGGGCACTTTGGAGGTACTGCTTACGCTGCCCGTCTCTCGAATCCAGTTGGTCCTGGGGAAGTTCCTGGCGGTGATGTCGCTGATCGTCCTCGCCCTGGCGTTGACCTTCTTCCTGCCCATCACTGTCTCGGTACTGGGGAATCTGGACTGGGGGCCGGTCTTTGGAGGCTACCTCGCCGCCATCCTGCTGGCAGGGGCGTACGCGGCTATTGGGCTCTTCGTCTCCTCGCGCAGCGATAACCAGATCGTCGCTCTCATATCAACGGTGCTGCTCTGTGGTCTCTTCTACCTGGTCGGATCCAGCGGCGTGACTGGCTTCCTTGGAGATCGCATAGGAGAGATCCTGCGCGCTGTCGGCTCGGGAAGCCGCTTTGAGAGCATCCAGCGCGGCGTGGTGGATCTGCGTGATCTGGTCTACTATCTTTCGCTCACAGGGGTCTTCCTGGCGCTCAATGTCGCTTCACTTCACAGCAAAGGGTGGAGTACCGGCAAGCGCACGCTGCCCCACCGCCGTCGTCTGACTATCACGGTGGCTCTATTGGTGGTGAACCTGGTCCTGGTGAACGTGTGGACCTTTCCGCTCTTCGGCCTGCGTTGGGATCTCACAGCACAGAAACAGTACAGTCTCTCCCAGACGACCACCGACCTGCTGAGGAACCTGCAGGAGCCTCTCCTGATCCGGGGCTACTTCAGCGAGAAGACTCACCCGCTGCTCGCCCCACTGGTACCGCGTATCCGTGACATGCTGCAGGAGTACAAGGTCGCCTCGGGCGGCAGGGTGGATGTGGAGATCGTGGATCCGGCCGACAATCCGGAGCTGGAGGCCGAGGCGAACCAGACCTACGGCATCCGCCCGATGCCGTTCCGGGTGACGGGGCGGTATGAGACCTCGGTCATCAACTCCTATTTCGATATTCTGATCCGTTACGGGGACCAGAACGTCGTCCTCAATTTCCAGGATCTGATCGAGGTAGAAGCAACGGGGGGTGGTCAGCCCGACGTCCGCCTGCGCAACCTGGAGTATGACCTGACCAGCTCCATCAGGAAGGTGGTCTATGGCTTCCAGAGCATGGAGACCGTGCTGGCAGCGTTGGACTCCCCCGCCGAGTTGACGATCTATGTCACGCCGGAGACACTGCCGGAATCGCTGGCGGATGGGCCGGAGACTATCGAGACGGTGGCTCAGGAGATTGCTGGTGAATCCGGTGGGAAGTTCACATACACGGTGGTGAACCCCGACGCGCCCGGCAGCGGGGTCACACGCCGCGAGTTGTACGAGCTCTACGGGGTGGAACCGTTCGCAGCTTCGCTCTTTTCCGGCGAGAGTTACTATCTCCACATGGTGCTGAAGGTGGGCGATCAGACGGAGGTGGTCTATCCCTCCGGCGAGATGAGCGAGGCGAGCGTGCGCCAGGCCATCGAATCGGCCCTGAAGCGGTCTTCTCCCGGTTTCCTACAGGTTGTGGGCCTGTGGACACCTCCGGCGGAGGCGACGCAGAACATGTACGGGCAGATGCAGCAGCCGATCTCCAGTTATGAGCAACTTCGTGAATCTCTGAGTCAGGAGTATGAAGCCCGCACTCTGGATCTGAGCACCGGAGAAGTGCCGGCGGACGTGGACGTGCTGCTGGTTGTCGCGCCGCAGGGGATGACCGACGTGGAGCGCTTTGCCATCGATCAGTACCTGATGCGCGGCGGATCGGTCGTGGTGGCTGGGGGGAGCTATGGCATCACGATCGACCAATTCGCTGGTGGGCTGGCTCTGAAGCCTTTAGAAGGCGGTCTCCGTGAGATGTTGGCCAGCTATGGCATCCAGGTAGACCAATCGCTGGTGATGGATCCCCAAAACGAACCGTTCCCCGTGCAGGTCACCCGCAACGTGGGCGGGCTGCAGGTTCAGGAGATCCAGGCGATTGACTACCCGTTCTTCGTCGACGTGCGACCCGACGGGATGGCGTCGGAAAGCCACATCGTATCCAATCTGCCTGCCGTGACGCTTAACTGGACCTCGCCTGTCACGGTCGACGAGGAAATGAATGGCGATCGGCAGGTCACAACGCTGCTTCAATCGAGCCGCTCTGCCTGGAAGACGACCAATACGAACATTCAGCCCAACTTCGACCTCTATCCCGAACTGGGCTTCCCCGTCGCGGAGGAGCAGAAGCGCCACGCGCTGGCTGTCTCCGTCCAAGGGGTCTTTGAGAGCGCGTTCAAGGATCAACCCTCTCCGCTTGCCGAAACCGCAGATGGTGAGGGTGAAGAGGCCGAGGGGGAGGCGGCTCAAGAGACCATCCCTGGCACGATCGAGGTCTCGCCAGCGACGGCTCGGTTGGTTGTCTTTGGCAGCGCCGAGTTCGTCGACGATGTGGTCTTCGAGATCTCCTCCAGCCTCACGCGGGATCGCTATCTCAACAGCCTGAAGCTGGTCCAGAATGCAGTCGCCTGGTCCACGGAGGATCTGGATCTCCTCAACATTCGTTCGCGCGGGAGCTACACCCGGGTGCTCGCCCCAATGACCGAGCAGGAGCAATCCTTCTGGGAGAGCGCAAACTACGTGGTCGCTTTTCTGGCGCTTGTGGTGATCGGCATCGTGGGAGACGTCCGTCGTAAGAACGAGCAGCCGATCGAGCTGCTGCCACCCGAGGATACTCCGGCATCAGTCGGAGAGTGGGAGGAACGATGATAATGAAACGGCACAACCTGATCCTAGCTGGCATCCTGGTCGTCCAAATCATCCTGGGCGTCGTCGTCTTCTGGCCGAACTCAGCGACCACCGCAGAGAGAGAGCCACTCTTTCCGGACTTGGAGGGCGATGACATCGTCGCCCTGACGGTGACGGACGCCGAGGGTAATGACCTCGCGCTGCGGAAGGTGAGCGGCGAATGGGTTCTTCCCGAGGCGGACGACTACCCCGCTCAAGCCGACAAAGTGGCCACGCTGCTGGACAAGATCGCAGGTCTCACCACTGGCCGGTTGGTCGCTCGCACCGATACCAGCCACCGGCGACTCCAGGTTGCCTCGGATGACTTCGTGCGCCGCGTCGAAGTTGAGACAGAGGATGGGACGGGACAGACCCTCTACCTGGGTTCCTCGCCCGGCTACGGTGCCCTCCACTTCCGTGTGGAGGGGCAGAGCGAGACGTACTTGACAAACGAACTCTCGCTCCAGGAGACCCAGGCGACCGCCGCCTCGTGGGTCGATACTGCCTACCTGAGCGTCGCCCAAGCGGATCTCACCAGGGTGAGGCTGGAGAACGCCAATGGCACGTTCACCTTCGTTAGGGACGACGAAGGCAACTGGACGATGGTGGGGCTGGGCGCAGACGAGACGTTGGCTGAGACCAAGGTCACGGCGACGATTCGGCAGGCAGCCTCGGTCAGGTTAAGTCATCCGCTGGGGAAGGAGGAGCTGCCCGCCTACGGAATGGATGAGCCCAACGCAGTGGTCACGCTTGAGACGGAAGATGAGACCATCACGCTGCGCGTGGGGGCCCAGGATCCAGATGACAACAGCTACGTCGTCAAGTCGTCTGAATCGCCCTACTACGTCCGGGTCTCGCAGATGAGCGCGGACAACCTGGTGAACAACACACGCGAGGACTTCCTGGAGTTGCCAGCGACTCCGACGCCGGAGACAGCTCCCTGAAGGGGGAAAGGTCACTGAGGCGTGAAGAGCCCCACTCTCAAAGGTGGGGCTTTTCGATTGGTCCCATCGGCTGCTGGCGACTTCAGCCGCCGCGTCTCAGACGTGCACTCGAGCACTGCCTGTCTACGGCGGTGCTTCAGCTCGCCCAGAACAAAGACGCGCCCGTGGGAGATTCGGATTTGACAAGGGGGGAGATCACGGTATAATATCACCCACAATTGAGACGTTGGCCGGAAGGAACCTTGAGCAGCTGGGCTCATATCCTCCGGCCTTCTTTTTTTCGCAAACACTGAAGCATGACCATCGCTGCCAACATCGAAGGCTTCATTATTCCCGCGATCGCGGGTTG
>JASFWK010000050.1:0-13396 GCA_050049355.1 Anaerolineae bacterium
GGCCCGCCGCAGGGCATCCGCAGGGGCGTGCCACGCCCGCTCGATGTCCCCAAAGGTGTCCAACAGGGCCCGCAGACGTGCCGGGCCGATGCCTTGTACCAGGTTGAAACCGATGTAGTAGCGCAATGTGTCCATCAACCTGTTTCCTCTGCTGTGATGTGGTTACGAAGCCGCAGAAGCAGGCAAATGAGCGGCTTCCGTGCGAGCCTAAGTGTGGGGGCTACTCTTCGTCCAGGAGTCCCGGCAAAAGAGTCACAACGATTCGGCGAGCTTCCAGATCCAGGTCCTGAACTACATCCTCGATGACGGGGATGAGCACCTCCCCACGCGGGCCTCGTATGACGTAAACATCATTGGCGCCAGTCTCCAGCACCTCCACTATCCGACCTAGAGGCTCTCCCTGGTCAGTGACGACCTCTGCTCCAAGGACCTGGAAGTGGTAGTACTCTCCTTCCTCCAGTGGGATGGCCGTCTCGATGGGGATCTGTACCAGCTGGTGGCGCAGTTCCTCAGCGGCGTTGCGGTCGTCGCAGCCTGCCAGCTTGATCAGCGCTGCTCCTCTGTGAAAGCGGATCCCCTCTACGTCGTAGGGATGGACCTCAGTCCCCAGGTAGAGAACACGGTGGAGGGATAGCCGCTCAGGGTAGTCCGTCAGAATCTTGACACGCAGTTCTCCGCGTACTCCGTGTGGGCGAAGTACACGGCCGACAGCTAAGAAGCGGGGCTCAGGGGTGCTAGGTGGGTGTCCTGAGCCCTTCGATTTGGAATTATCCGCTTGGCATGGACCGTCCATCCAGCGCTAGACGATCTCCAGGGTAACTCGCTTTCCCTGTTTGGCGGCGATAACCCGGACAAGAGAACGCATCGCGTTGGCGGTTCGCCCACCCTTGCCGATGATGCGTCCCATGTCCTCTGGGGCGACTCGTAGTTCCAGGATGACGGAAGCCTCTCCCTTGATCTCGGAGACCTCTACCTGCGATGGCTCATCCGCCAGCGCCTTGGCGATGTACTCGATCAGGTCTTTCATAGCAGACATCGTTGTTCCCTCCCTTCGTAGTGGACATTCAGATCACGTGCGGGTTCGGCGTCGTAGGAACGGGGGTTCCGCCGCAAAGAAAGATAGTGGTCTTACCCCTCGGTCTCTTCCTCCTCCCCCTCTTCCTGGTCCGGAGCCTCGGGCGATGGCTCCTCCTCTGCCTCGGCTGAGGTTTTCTCTTCCTCTTCCTCTTCCTCTTCCTCTTCTTTCTCTTGCTCTTGTTGTTCTTCTTGGGTCTGCTGGGCAGCCGACACAGGCGTGGTCTTAGGGCTCACGATGGGCTGCGCTTGCCTGGCTTCGTCAGCCTCCGCCACCAGATCCTCTAGCGACTCTCCACTGTGCAGTCGTTCCAATCGGTCCAGAGTTCCCCAGTTCTTCAGCAGCCGGGCAACCGCCTCCGTGGGCTGAGCTCCTACGCTCAGCCAGTGTAGGGCTCGCTTCTCTTCAATGCGCACGGTTTCTGGTTCAGTGCGCGGGTTGTAGAACCCGATCGCCTCAATGAACCGCCCATCGCGTGGGAACCGCGCGTCTGCTACAACAATGCGATAGCTGGGCTGCTTCCTCGCGCCCACCCTGCGCAACCTGATCTTGACCATACTCCTCCTGAATGTGTTGTCTTGGTTGTCTGTCTCTTGTTTCTCAGAACGGCAGCCCCAAGCGGCCCTTCCCTGGGCCCACCTGGCGGCCTAGCTGCTTCACCATCCGTCGCATCTGCCGGAACTGACTGAGCAGAGCGTTTACCTCCTGCACGGTGGTTCCACTGCCGCGCGCTATCCGTCGTTTACGGCTGGCATTCAAGATGCCGGGTCTCCGCCGCTCCTGGGGGGTCATAGAGAGGACAATCGCCTCTACCCGCCGCAGTTGCCGTTCGGCGTCCCCAGGGGCCACCTCACTCGCCAGCCCACTCATGCCAGGCACCATCTCCAATACCTGGCTCAAGGGCCCCATTCGCCGAACTTGCCGCAATTGCTTGAGGAAATCCTCCAAGTCAAACTCCGCCCGCCGGATCTTCTCCCCCATCCGCCGGGCTTGCTCCTGATCGAAGGTCGCCTCCGCCCGCTCGATAAGGGTGAGTACGTCTCCCATACCCAGGATGCGGGAAGCCAGCCGATCAGGATGGAAGATTTCCAGGGCGTCGGCTCTCTCGCCGGTGCCCAAGAACTTGATAGGGACGCCGGTCACCGCCCGCATACTTATGGCCGCTCCGCCCCGAGCGTCGCCATCGATCTTGGTGAGGATCAAGCCGGTGAGACCAAGATAGCGGTTGAAGCCCTCGGCGATGTTAACTGCCTCCTGGCCGGTCATTGCATCTGCCACCAAGAGCACTTCCACGGGGGAGACTCGGCGTTCGATAGCCTTCAGCTCCGCCATCATCTCCTCGTCCACCTGGAGCCGCCCGGCGGTGTCCAACACCACCGCGTCGTACCCCCGGCGGCGAGCTTCCCGTACGCCATTGGAGCAGACGACGAGAGGGTCGCCCTCGATGCCCTGACCGTAGACGGGAAGCCCCTGTTGGTCGCCCAGCACTTTCAACTGGTCCACCGCCGCCGGGCGATAGGGATCCGCGGCTACCATCAAGGGCAAGCGTCCGCTTTCCTTGAGATGGCGGGCCAGTTTGGCTACCGTCGTGGTCTTGCCGGAACCCTGGAGCCCAACTACCATCAGCACCTGGGGTGCTGGTCCTTTCAGTTCCAGTTGGCCCGGCTTCCCCAACGTGGTGATCAGTTCCTCATGGACGATCTTGATCACCTGCTGGGCCGGGCTGAGGGCCTCCGTGACCTCTGCACCCACAGCTCGCTCCCGCACGCGGGCGATGAAGTCTTTAACCACTTTGTAATGTACGTCTGCCTCCAGCAAGGCCAAGCGGATTTGCCGCATAACCTCATCCACGTCCTCCTCGCGGAGGACGCCGCGCTTGCGCAGCCGGCGGAAGACCTCCTGAAGTCGCTCGGTCAAGCTTTCAAACATCGTCTCCCCACCAGCGAAGGCTTCGCTTTAGGCATTGTATAGGAAGATTATAATGTAGCACCCTCGTTTCGTCAAGTTGCCGAGTTTGCCGGGAGCGCCAACGAATTGTCAGGAGCCGTCCCAGCGAATTATCACAGGGCGCCAGGCCTAACCTTGCATGAAGGTGTGTTCGGTCGTCTCTCCAACCGCTCTCCAAACAGCCGCCAAATGACAACCTACGTGACTTCTGCTTGCGAGGGAGCTGACTTGGGGCTTTCAGCCTAACTCGAGGGAAGGTTGCGAATGGGGGCGGATGTATCCGAGCGCGATCACGCCAATCGCAGCGCCGGCGCTACATCCAGATCCCACCCGCCCCGGTCGCCAGCCAGGAAGTGAAAGTGACCACAGGCGGCGATCATCGCGGCGTTGTCGGTACAGAGAATGGGGGGTGGGTAGTAGACGGGGCCATCGGATCGTTCTCGGGCCATCGCCCGCAGGGTTTGATTGGAGGAGACTCCACCGCAGAGGAGGATCGCGGTGGCTTCATATTCCTCTGCGGCCGCTGCTGCTTTGGTGGCTAGGACGTCCACCACTGCCTCTTGGAAGGAGGCCGCCACGTTACTTACGATGTCTCCCTCCAGAGGGCTCTCCAGCTGTCGAACAAGCCGCACCACTGCCGTCTTGAGCCCGCTGAAGCTGAAGTCATAGGTGCCCTCCATCCAGGCGCGCGGCAGGTCGAAAGCGGACGGGTCACCCGCCCGCGCCGCCTCCTCAATGGCCGGGCCGCCCGGATACGGGAATCCCAGCAGCCGCCCTACCTTGTCGAACGCCTCCCCCGCTGCGTCGTCCAACGTGCCCCCAAGATGGACATAGTCGCCGTGGTCCCGCATGAGAGCTAACTCCGTGTGTCCACCGGAGGCGATGAGGGCCAGGAGTGGAAAAGCCAGGTCGGCTGGGGCAGCCCCTTCGGTCTCCGCTTCTAGCCAGTGGGCATAGATGTGAGCCTCCAGGTGGTTGATGGGCACCAGCGGAAGCTTCCGCCCTAGGGCCAGGCCTTTCGCTGCGTTCACCCCTACCAAGAGCGAACCGACGAGCCCGGGACCGTGGGTCACCGCCACCGCATCCAGGTCGTCCCAGCCCAAGTGGGCCTCCTCCATGGTCTCCTGGAGGACCGGCACGATGGCCTCAATGTGAGCGCGGGAGGCCATCTCCGGGAAGACCCCCCCGTAGCGTGCGTGCATGTCCGCCTGTGAGGCGATGGTATTGGAGAGAATGCGACGCCCGGCGGCCACGACAGCTGCAGCTGTCTCATCGCAGGAGGTTTCGATGCCTAAGACGCGTATCTCTGTCATCGCTTACCTCAACTCCTCCAATCGAACCAACAGGAGCGGTACGAGCATCTCCTCCGCCGTCAGCCCACCGTGGTGTCCCTGCAGCGGCGTCCTCTCCTCCCCGACGATGAGGCGGCTGTCATCCCGCGCCAGAAGCAGGAAGTCGCCCAGGCGAGCCCGCAGCGCGGGTGTGACTTCGTCGGAACCGAAGAGCCCTGCGCCGATTGCCTGTTCCATCTCAAGGAGGATGAACCGATCGGCCAAGTGTTCGGCGACGTATGCCCTCAGAGCTTTGGCCTGGCCGGGCTGGACGTAGAGGTAGGCGGCCCGTGATTCGCCAGCCGGTGGGAGGAGCAGCATCCGCTTCAGGGCCGGATGGTCGGAGAGGGAGACCACGCGCTGGGGCGATACCGTCGTTTGACCGTGATCGGCCATGACCATCAGCAGCGTTCCCTGCCGGGCGGCCGCGGGCAGGGCGGCCAGGAAGTCCTCCTCCAGCGCGCGGCCTACGTGGCGGAGCTCTGCGCGGCAGGCTTCGGCGTCCGGCCCGTAGAGGTGCGCAACGGTATCGAAGCCGCCCCAATAGGCCCAAGCGAAAAGCCGCTCCCCCTGCCGCTCGATCAGCGTATTGCGCAGATTGATCCAAAGATCACTGAAGCCGACGTGCCCTCGCATCTCGGCAATCCCGCGCAGAAAAATGGGCGCAAGACCGCCTCTGGTGTGAGGTAGGTAGGTGTGGGCGACGCTCTGGACGCTGCACGAGGCCAGTTCCTCAGCCAGGCTAGGGCCGGTGACGAACTGCTCTGGCTCCCAGCCCCAGTCCAGCAGTTCGCGGGGCCGGCTATGGGCGGAGGGAGTGAGGCGCAGCATGTTGGCAAGCACTCCCTGCTCGGAGAGCAGCAGCTTGGTGCCGAGGAAGCCATGGCCGAGGGGAGTTCGGCCGCTCTGGAATGTGGTCAAGGCAGAGACGGTGGTCGAGGGGAAGACGGAGGTGATGGGGAGGAAACGCCCGGCCTTGGCCAGCTGATGGAAGAGGGAGTCTCCCCCGGAAAGCAAAGATCTCAGCTGCAGATATCCTACTGCGTCGATAAGGATGAGAACGACACAGCGGACGTCATCGGACAAGTCACTCCAGACGTGGTCGGGGAGCGGGGGTGCGGCGCTGCTCATTTCCACCCCCAAGAGCGCTGCGGCGGTGGCGGGAACGTTGGCGATGGAGTAGCCCTCGTAGTGAGGCATGACGAACGTGTCTGGAGGTAGATACTCCTCCAGGTTGGGAAGGTGGTGCGAATGGAGAGTCTGTTCAACCTCAGTGGTGAGGCTCATTGAGTGTGGTTCTCCTACTCCATCTTTATGACCAGCTCCCTGGACAGCTTGGTCAGGTTGTGGACTCGACCCTCTTCGTCGATCCAGACTACGTCCTCAATGCGCACGCCGTACCCTCGCTTGGGATAGTACAAGCCCGGCTCGATGGTGAAGACATGACCGGGCCGGAGGGTCTGGGTGTTACTGGGGACGTCGGTGAAGTGTGGCTCCTCGTGAATGGATAGCCCCAGTCCGTGGCTTATCGGGTGGACAAACCCTTCCTCGGTTTGGGGGTTGCTGGCGATGGTGGGATAACCCCGCCCTTCAAAGAAATCGCAGGCCACCCGCTGCAGCTGCTTTGCCTCTATTCCGACCTCCGCTGCATCAATGACTGCGTCGATGCAATCCCCCACGTCCCGGTGCACCTTCTCTATCTCCGGAGGGGCGTATCCCAGGCAGAAGGTGCGGGTACAGTCGAAGAAGTAGCCTCCCGCGCGGCGGGGGAAGAGGTCGTAGACGATGGTCTCTCCCAGCCGAATCGGATCGTCGGCTTGTCCCTTGCTGTGAGGTACTCCCGCGTCCGGTCCAATGGCAAAGATGACGCCTTCAGGATCCTCCAACCGGCGTTCGGCCAGCAGGCGCAGGATGTGCTGCTTGGCGGCACCGATGGTCAGCGGGGAGCCGTTCTCGGTGACCAGCGTCTCCCCTTCCACGCGATGAGCACGCAGGAACTCCACCGTTGCGGAGATGACCTCGGAGGTCAGCTGGGCTACCTCTTGCATCAACTCGATTTCCTCTGCGTCCTTGGTCGCCCGTGCGACGTCGAAGAGACCTTCCTCGTATTCGCCTCGCACGTGGACTCCGTCCAGCGTCTCGCCCAGCGCCTGGAGCAGGACATACGCCTGCCCTCGATCTGCTGTGCCGTAGAAGCCTACCTCCCCTCTTACCCCCAGGTCGTCGAAGATGCGTCGTTGAAGCTCCACCATGGCCTCGAGCCGGTTCTCCTTCTGCTGCAGGATCGACCTGAAGTCGTACTTGGCCATATTGATCAAGTGGAGTCCAGTCGCCACCGCCTCGTCGCGCTCGATGGGGGAGTGGATGAAGATGGGATCTTCGCCTCGCTTCTTGACCACCACCCCGCCGCTGACGGCCGCGCCACCCAGGAGATAGACCAGAGTGGGATTCCCATAGGTCGACCCGCCAACGACAGCGGCATCCAGGCCGCGCTCTTCCATTAGACGGTCCAGATCCTTTTTCATGTCCTCTCCTCAAAGGGTTTCGCAGGGATCGTTCGCTGAGCCGGCCTCGTCCGGGGCGCGGAGTTCAATTCTATCAGCGAAAGGTCTTCCGGGCAAGCAGTTGCCATTCTTGAATACGAATGAGACGAATCGATCAATGGCGCGGATCCAATCGGTCATATCCGCAGTCGGTAGACGCGGTAACGCTTGTAGAGCTCAGCCCCCATTCGCTTGGCAAGGACATTCGTGTGCGGGTTATGGGCTCCCGTCAGCGAAAGATCTGCCCACTGGTAGCCCTTGGTTCTGGCTCGCGCGGCCATCTCGTCAAAGAGCAGCAAACTGACGCCGGTGCCCCAGTAGTCGGGCAGTACCAGGACACTCTTGAGTGCCAGGCACTTGGGTTGCCGGCGCATGTACCACAGCAGCTTGACGTAGTCCCAGGGATAGCGCAGTCCGTTGGTATGGATGAAGGCCTCGTTTAGGTTGGGAATGCCTGCCAGCCAACCTACGACCTCATCTTCAACCTCGGCAAAGAGAACCAGATCGGGATCGACGATAGCCCGAAAGGGCTCCAGCAGAGCCTGCAGCGCCTCGCGTTCCCAGGGAATGTGATTTGGGAAATGGGCCAAGGCGGTATTGAGCAGACCATGCACGTGATCGACCTCATCTTCCCAGTGCGCCATATCTGCCCCGCGTACGACGATCCCCCCGCGCCTGCGGAGTTTCCCTGCCAGGCGATGAAGCCGCCGTCTGGCTGGCGTGTCCACATCAACCTCGATAGCGTAGGCCAGGCTATCCCCTCGCGCCTTCTGGAAGCCGAGCCGCTCAATGAAATCCTGGTAGTATGGCGGAGTATGCCCGCAGAGCAGGGTCGGTGGACGATCGCGCCCCTCGACGAGCACGCCATAGCTATCCTCATAGTCCAGATTGAATGGACCGTAGAGTACGTTGAGGTCCCGTTCTTCGGCCCACGTGATGACACGATTGAGCAATGCTTTGGCGACGGCGTAGTCCTCTACGCACTCGAAGAAGCCAAAGAGGCACTCTCGCATCTGACGTGCCTCGTTGGCTGCCTTATCCTCTCCTGCGCATATGGTGCCCACCGGCTCGCTGTCTCTCCAGGCCGTGAAGAACTCGGCCTCGCCGCGCTTGAAGAAGGCACCACGCTCAGGGTCGATCGTCTTTGCGCGTTCGGGGAGCAGAGGAGGCACCCACAGCGGATCATCGCGGTAGATGCGCCAAGGAAATGTGAGAAAGACCCGGCGCTCCTTGGCGGTGCGGACGGGACGAACGTCGATAGCACTCATATGGGGTTCCTTTCCTGTGGTTGTGATTGCGCAGAGCTTGCTTCATTGGTCAGATTCTGTCCCCAGGTACGGGATCGCCGAAGTTCTCCAGCTCCGTATCTCCCTGCTCTTCCTGGCCGCTTGCCTACCCTCTTCCGTTGGGACGACTTCTGCCACTACAGAGCTCGCCGGCTCTCCAGTTCCTGACAGACCTGTGCATACTGTTCCCGGGTAAGGGGATACAGGAAGGCGAACAGAATGCCTCCACAGAGGAGGAGGGCGGGTATCGGCCCGATCACCAATCTAATGCCCAACAGTGCACTGGGTGGTTGACGAGCCGCGTTGGGCTCGTACCCGGTGACCTCAAGCAGCAGGAGCGTGAGCGGAATTGCTACTGAAGTGGCCATCTTTCGCACCAGCGTGGTTAAGCTGTAGAACATGCCCTCGTGCCGTTCTCCTGTCCTCCATTCATCCCATTCGACCGCGTCGGGGATGATGGCCCAGGGGAGTACGTGCGCGGCCGCCACGCCGATGCCTGCCAGCACACACAAGAGTAAGATAAGCGCCATGTCGGTTGAGGCGTCCACCGTGATGAGCACCATCTGGACCAGGGCCCAAAACGCGATCCCAGCGACGTAGGCCCAGCGCTTGCTCCAGCGGCGGGATGTCCACTCCCAGACGGGGAGTGAAAGGATGGCAGTAACAAAGATCACCGCCATAATCAGATCGCTCTGAGGCTCGCGCCGGGCAACGTACTTGATGAAGTAGAGCAAGGTGGCCTGAACCAACTCCACCGAAACCCAGGTCAGCAGAAAGAGGAGCATGCCATAGATGAAGGGTCGGTTTCTGCTGGCCGCCCGCAGCGATCTGGTCAGACGGGGCCGATCCTGTTTAGCATAGTACTCCGGACGCTCTCGCGTGCCGAAGAAGACGGCAAACAAGGGGAGCGCGGCGGTAACGCCAAAGATCGAACCCATCAGCAGCACTCGAGGTGCGTTCTGGGGCGCGAATGTATCGACTATCAGCAGGGGAACGGTGAATGCTATCAGGCTGCCCAGGATGGAGAAGAACATGCGATACGAAGTCAGGGCGGTGCGCTCGTCGTAGTCCGATGTCAGTTCCGGGGTCAGCGCAAAGTAAGGCATATAGACGAAGGTCGCCGCAGCGTCAAAGACGACGTAAGCGACGGCGTAGTAGGCAGCCAGGGCGATCTCGCTCTCCAACGGCGGGCGCCACCATAGCATGGCGAAGGCCAGGGCGAAGGGCAGTGATCCGAAGAGCAGGAAGGGCCGTCTCCGACCCCAGCGCGTGCGGGTGCGGTCGGAAATGTGGCCAATGATGGGGTCGTTGACGTAGTCCCAACTCCGCCCGATGAAGACTGCTGCAGCAGCGACGCCTGGAGAGATGCCCACGATGTCGGTCAGGAAGATGGCGAAGAAGGCTCCGATGATGGTCGAGGTCAAACTGAATCCCAGATCTCCGGAGCCGTACACGAGCTTTGTGCCGCGCGTCAGCTCATTTTCCATAGTAGTGTTTGCCTGGTCCCCGCCGCTCCCAAGCACCTATGTCACTGCTTCTCTTCGATGGATCTTCTCGATGGGGCACTTGCAGGCGATTCCCTCGTTCACTCCTTCGGGCCAGCACCGGTTGGCCGAGATGCAGGAGGATCGCTCCTGGACTCGCGCGCGGAAGCGGTTGGGTAGATCCGGTTCACAGATCAGGGGACGGGATAGGGAGACAAAGTCCGCATCGCCGGTAGCGAGCACGTCCTCCATCATCTCCCGAGAGCGAAGACCGCCCACCAGGGCGATGGGCAGTTTGGTCACTTGGCGCGCCTTCTGCGCCAGGGGACGGAAGTAGGCTTCGTCTTCCTCGGAGAGCACTCCTTTGCGGACGTTCAAGTCTCCGCCACCTCCAATTCCACCGCTGACCTCGATCGCGTCCAATCCCAGCTTCTCCAGCGCTGCCACCACCTGAACGCTCTCTTGCACAGTCAGACCATCCTCCACGCGGTCCGTCATGCCAAGCTTGATGAAGACGGGATAATCGGGGCCGACCTCGCCTCGCACGGCCTGGCAGACGGCTCGCAGGAAGTTCATTCGTCCGTCGACGTCGCCGCCCCATTCGTCAGTGCGCTGGTTTGTGAACGGAGAGAGGAACTGACCGATCAGGTATCCGTGGGCGGCGTGGATCTGAACGCCATCGAAGCCAGCCTCTTGGGCCCTTCGGGCCCCCTGAGCGTAGGCCTGGATCAGAAGGTCGATCTCCGCGGATGTTATCTCCCGCGCAGGGCGCTCCAAGAAGGGCGCATCCACCTTCGAAGGGGCGACAGCCTCGGACACCGTCTCCGGGCTGCACTGCATGCCCCCATGGTTGATCTGGACGGCGATCCGCCCGCCCTCACGATGGACGGCGTGGGCCAGTTCTGCAAGGGCGGGAACCATCTCGTCGGAATAGATGCCGGTCATGTCGGGATGGGCCTTGCCCGAAGGGTGCACGTACATATGACCGGTGATGATTAACCCTACTCCACCACGGGCCAACTCTTGGTAGAGCTTCGTCAGCTCTGGTTGGGGCCGACCGGCCGAATCCGCCAAGTGCTCTGCAGTGGCGGATCGGATCAGGCGGTTGGGTAGGGTGAGGGTCCCGATGTCTCCTGAGGTAAATAGCACGCTGATTACTCCTTAGCATACAGTTCAGCAAGCCAGCCGGTGATAAGCAGGTTCCGTAAGCCCCCCCGCGTCGTCCGAAGTGAGGCTAGAGGATGGACAGCTTGAGTGACGAGCGGGGGAGGAGAGTGACATCTGACCGCGTGGCGGGGCCGTCGGGAGTAGCTGGTTGCGTTGCCGGCTCCAGGGGATCAGAGCCCTGTCATCTGAGCACTGATCTCCCACAGCCTTTCCCCCGCCTCTTCGTCGTACGACGCCGGTGCCGAACGTACAGCTCTCTTCTTGTCAAAGTACTTGCCAGTCACACCGTTCACCTCGGGAGAAGATGCGAGATAGACGCTCGTCTGGGCACCCTCTTCCGGGGGCAGCGCCACCAGTTTGATCAGACCTGCGAGCAGCTTCAATGGTCCCTCGTTGCTTGTCACTATGTTCGTCGCCGTGAAGCCGGGGTGAAGCGCATTCGCTGTCACTCCTGTCCCTTCCAGTCGTCGTGCCAGCTCATAGGTGAAGAGCACCATGGCCAACTTGGATTGCCCATAGGCTTTCAGTCCATTGTACTTGTGCTCCAATTCCAGGTCATCGAAATGGATTCTGGCCCTCCTGTGTGCGTCTGAAGAGACGTTCACGACGCGTGCCGGTGCACTCGCCTTGAGTTTATCGAGAAGTAGATTGGTGAGAAGGTAGACTCCCAGATAGTTGAGCGCAAGTGTCATTTCTATGCCATCTGCACTCAGCTGACGCCTGAAGAAGAAGTCGCCAACATTGTTGATCAGCACATCCAGACGCGAAAGACGACTCTCAAACTCCTCCGCCAATTGGCGAATCTGGGCTTGCACAGACAAATCAGCCAATGCGAACTCCACCGATGGATTGCCACTCTCATGCTGGATGCGTGCGACGGCGGTGGCGCTCTTCTCTGGGTTCCGGCCAACGACAATCACCTGTGCCCGTTGCTGCGCGAGAGCCTGGGCAGTCGCCAAGCCAATCCCAGAAGTTGCCCCCGTGACTATACAGACCTTGCCCTCCAATTGACTGCTCTGCCGTGTCATGTCTCCTGTACGCGGTGTCATTGGGCTGGAACGCCTGACATCTAGTGGGGAAAGCGGCAGCAGCAGGCCTGCAGCGAACTGGCCGAGTCAGTCTGCTCTCAGCTGCCCGACCAACCGCTCCAAGAGCACGCCCTCCTCCTCTGGCAGCACGGTTCGAGGATCGAGCATCAAACGGTTCTCTTCGATGCGAGCCACCACTGGAGGGTCGCCGTCACGGAGCCCCTCCGCGAGTCCATCGGGGTCGGTCACGGAGAGGGCGAGTAGTTTCGTCGGCAAGGTCTCGCCGGGTAAGCTCCCGCCGCCCACGGTGGAGCGCCCGTCCACTATCTCTCCTTGATCCCCTACTTGCTGCTGCCAGCGTCGAGCTCGCTGCTCGATTTCCTCCACGGAAGTGGCGATCATCTGCCACACTGGCACCTGCTCGGTGGCCTCGTCCTTGAGATAGTGCATCAGCGTCGCCTGGAGCCCTGAGAGGCAGAGTTTGTCGGCCCGCAGGGCACGGGCCAGAGGATGGCGCTTGAGAGGATCGACGAATCTCGCCTTTCCCACGATGATCCCCGCCTGGGGTCCGCCCAAGAGCTTGTCTCCGCTGAAGCAGACCACCGCCGCCCCCGCCTCGACGCTCTCCTGCACCGTCGGTTCGTGTGCCAAGCCAAAGGCGGCGCTGTCCAGAAGGGCCCCGCTCCCTAGATCGTCCATCACCGGCACGCCGTGGGCTTGACCCAATTCCACCAGCTCGGCTAGCGCCACCTCCGCCGTGAACCCGACGACGCGGAAGTTAGAGTGGTGGGCGCGCAGGATGACGGCTACATCATCTGGATGCTCCGTCAGCCCCTGCTCGTAGTCGCGGCGGTGGGTGCGGTTGGTGGTGCCGACCTCAATGAGCCGCGCGCCGGATTGAGCCATCACATCCGGCACGCGGAACCCGCCGCCGATCTCTACCAAATGCCCACGAGAGATGAGGACGCCGAGGCCCTGCGCCAATCCTGCTAGGGCAAGGAGGACAGCTCCGGCGTTGTTGTTGACCACCAACGCCGACTCCGCGCCGGTCAATTCGCACAGGAGTCGCTCTGCGTGGACGGCGCGGTGGCCCCGTCGACCGGCTGGTAGATCGTACTCCAGATTGGAGTAGCCGCGGGCCGAGGCTTCCATCGCCGCGCGAGCAGCCTGCGAGAGGGGCGCCCGCCCCAGATTGGTGTGGATGATGACGCCGGTAGCATTGATGACGGACCGCAGTGTAGGCGCCAGGTGATCGCGCAGGTGAGCTGCGGCCTGGGCTGCCAGAGTTTCTCGGGAGGGTGGTTCCGCGCCACTGCGGATCTCCTGTCGCGCTCGCGCCAGTGTCTCCCGCGCCGCCGCCACAGCCAGGCGGTGACCGTAGCGGGGGAGGAGATCCCGGAGTGCAGGCTCTTCCAACAGTTGGTCCACGCTGGGCAGTTGGCGGAGACGTTCGGTGGTCTTGCTCATCAGTCACCTCTACGTGGCAGTGCGGACCGGATTGCCCGCGCCACCTGCGCCATTGTACCCCAAACGTG
>JASFWK010000149.1:0-4610 GCA_050049355.1 Anaerolineae bacterium
GCACAGGGCAGCGATGAACACCGGCAGACCGCGTCGGATGTCAAGTGCGAAGATCAAGAGCACTACCACCAAGAGCATAGGGAGCGAGGCGAGAATCTGCACGGCTCCCATTACCACCTGATCCACCAGCCGACCCTCGTTCCACCCGGCCACCGCCCCCAACGCCACCCCCAGCACCAGGCGAGCCATGGTGATGAAGGCAGCTGCCACCAGAGTGTTGCGTGCCCCGTAGAGCAACATGCTCAACGTGTCACGCCCCAGCTCGTCGGTGCCTAAGGGAAACTCAGGGGAAGGTTCAAAGGGTGGGGAGCGCAAGGTGCCATCTACGTACTCAAGCACGTTGCGGCCATGGAGGTAGGGATTCTCCGGGGCCAACCTTGATCCAAACAACACCCCAACGAAGAGAGCTAACACGATCAGGCCACCGACCAGCAGAGGGAAGTTCAGCAGAATGTGACGCGGGCGAATCTTGCGCGCCGGCATTCCCTCCAACTGGGCAGACTCCGAGGAGTCCCTGAGACTCTCCCGACCCTTGCGGCGCAGCTTGGAGAGATCAGCGCGGGGGTTCAGGAGGCGCCAGAGGAAGCCTAGCAGCCTCATGCGGCACCTCCGTCCGTCTCCGCACGCAGGCGTGGATCAATGAAACGGTAGACCATCCCCAAACCAAGGTTGATCAACATCAACGTGATTCCAAGAGCCAGAGCCAGCGCGGGCACCGCTGCCGTATCTCGCCTGAAGATGCCCTCGAGCGTGGCTACGCCCATACCAGGCCACTGGAAGAAAATCTCAACCACGGGCAGGCTGCCCAGCGCGAAGCGCAGCGACACAACCAAGGCGGTGAGGATGCTGACCCCGGCATTGCGCACACCGTGCTTCCAGAAGACAGCTGTGGGATGCACACCTTTTGCGCGTGCAGTGCGGATGAACTCCTGTCCCAGAATGTCAGAAAGAGAGACAAAGGTGACGCGCGCGATGTGGGCCACGGGACGAGCCGCAAGGACCAACGCGGGCGCCACCACCTGGGGCAGTAGACTCGCGGTTCGGTGCTCACTAATGCCAAACACAGGGAAGAGGCCTATCCCTGTACGCTGGTAGAACCTGATGTCGGCCACCCGGAACAGCAGGGCCAGGAAGAAGCTAGGGATCGAGATGCCGATCACCGTCAGGGTAAGAGTGGGCAGGGCAAGCGGGGTATGACGGCGCGCAGCGGCCAGTCCACCAGCGACAATCCCAATCACGGCAGCCGCTGCGATCGAGACCAGCAGCAGCCACATGCTCTGCCGATAGGCGTCGATCACCATCGCCATCACAGGCAGCCTGGTTCGCTCCAGCACCCCTTCATAGACATAGCCCAGCTCGCCCCGCCAGAGATTGCCAAAGAAAGCGCCCGTCTCCTTCAGAGTGGGACCCGCAAGTTCCCACGTCCTGTGCAGAGTCGAGTCTGAAGTGGCGGAGTGGAAGCTGAGCCGCAGGCCGAGTATGCAGAAATAGACGATGACGAAAGCCACACCGGCGATGAAAAGCAACCGGCGCAGCAGAAAGATCAGCCAGGCAGGCAAGAGCTGAGACCTGCTGAGAGATCGAGTCTGCATTTCATCGGTTTCCATATTGCTTGACACCACGCTCCTCGAACCGATTCTTGTCCATTACTATACCACCAGCAGCGACGCAAGGTTCATAATCCAGAGAGCCGGTGCGCAGTGGAACAATCATGATAGGCAAAAGCCCCTCAGCGCCGCTGCCCAGCCTGGCAGTGATATCCTGGATATGAAGCCGGTGCCTTTCAGGGCACCGGCTTCACCTGCGAATGGGAGAGCGACGTTCTTGCCCAAACTAGATGTAGAACCCGTCTGGATCAACCTCCTCCCGCAAGATGCGCAGTTCCTCATCCGTGGGAGGCTCGTTCTCCTCAACCTCTACGGGCACGATCAATTCGAAGCCGGTATTCTCGACCACCTGCTCAACCGTCACTCCCGGATTGGTGGCCAGCAACTTCATCCGTTTCGTCTCATCGTCGAAGCCCAAGAGGGCTAACGTGCTCACCACACGAACGGGACCCGTCCCTGGTGGAAGCCCCGCCTCCTCTCGGGTCCCGGGTCCAGTCAGATAGCCGGGAGTGGTGATGAAGTCCACCTCTGGCACGAAGCGGCGCTTGTCGTGGCGCATGATGATGATGTTCCGCCAGCAGAGGGATCCGACATCGTTGGCCCCGCCGGAGCCGGGCAGCCGCACCTTAGGCGGGTGGTGCTGAGAGCCGATGATGGTCGAGTTCAGATTGCCGTAGGGATCGATTTGCGCTCCGCCCAGGAAGCCGTAGTCGATGAAGCCACGCGTCGCCGTCTCCATGATATCACAGATACCGGAGGCGGCTACAGCGCGGTAGAACGTTCGGCTCTCGCCCACTGCCCGGGGCAGCCTTTCCAGCTTGGCCCCTGTCCCGCCGAACTCGAAGACAGGAACCAGGTTTGGAGCATGCATCTTCTGAGCCAGGCTAGCGGCGAGCATGGGAACGCCGGTGCCGATGAAAGCCGTCACACCATCAGGCATCTGCCGCGCGGCAAGGCAGATCATCAATTCTGTCGCGTTGTAGTCCCGTTCAGTCACCGTCGCCCCTCCTCGGCAGCTCTGAGTTCCTCCAGGCGCTCCCGGCCCACAAGCTCCAGATACTCCTCGTGATCAGCAACCCCGCGCACATACTTGTCCAGGTAGGCCTTTGTTCCCTCCTCCGTGCTGGAAGCCTCGACCCACTCACGCAGCTGTTCCTCGTCCCGCTCGTACGCGTAGACCATCTCGCCAGGATGGGAGCCGTAAGGGGCGTGAACCACTGCGTCCACCAAGTAGTAGGGGATGATGGTCCGATCTGGATAGCGACGGAGCTCTTCGGTATCCACGATCTCCTCAGCGCTGACGATGAGCCGTTTGCAGGCCCGCGCCATCTCGAAGGCGAAGCCAGAGATGCCCTCGATCTGGGCATTTCCATATCGGTCAGCCCGGTGGACGTGTATGAGACCCACATCGAGAATCAGAGCCGGCAGAAGACAGACCTTCTGGCCGGTGAAGGGACACTCCACCACCTTGGCTGAGCTGTGCTTAAGCGTGTCCGTCCCCAACATCGCGCGCGTGGGGATGAAAGGCACTCCCATCGAAGCCGCCTTCAACCGCCAGGTGATGCCCCCGTTGGACCATTCAACAACCTTCTCCACCTGCCCGGTCTCCACGGCCCTCCGCAGGGCATTGGAGACCCCATAGACCTCCAGGCCGATGTAGGTAAGGTCCAGCGTCTTGACCAGCCCAGCTCCCAGCAGGAGGTCCAGCTCCGTCACCCCCTGGCCGGTCAGTCGCAGGTCTCTCTTCCCCTGGCGGATGACCTCGCGCACAAGAGACATCGGGCAGCGCACAGTTCCATAGAGCTCGGTCCCTAAGTAGCAGCCATCGTAGACAAAACGGGAGATTGCCTCCCTCTCCATCATTATCTTATCCACCAGGGCCCGAGACTTCTTCTCGCGATTCCACTCGCGGAAGGCATTTAGATCGGGAGCCTGTATCATCTCTCCGATCCCTGATTCAACAACGTGCAAGACATACCTCCTCGTATGATAAGTTTGTCAGGTGCAGTACCCAAAGAATGCTATCCCCGCAGCCAGCAGGGATAGGTGGGCAGTTCCGAACCTCCGCTGTCGTGCAATCTAGACCTTGTCTCGCACGCAGGGCCGGTAGCCCAGCGTCATGCTCTGCTGAAAATCCTCAATCACCCTACCCTTTCCATGGATGACCCACGGGTCAACAGGCGGATATCGATAGAGCAAAGCACAGAGGATCTGCTGCCCGCCACGACGGTTCCATTCGTCCACCCGTTGATACATGGCCCATATCCATCCCTTGTTCTGGTCCACCCATCCCCAGTCCCCATCGACGGTCTTGAAGAGGTGATTGGCCTCGGTCAGGTAGACGGGGAGGTGACGGAGCGGCTCGGGGATAGCCTCCATGAATGTCTCAAACATGCGGAAGTGGTAATACTGCCAGGTCAGAGGCTCGTGCTCGAACTTCCGACCGCTGACGATGTGCCGGGGGTCGGGACCGTGCGTGTAGGCGTGGATCGCGATGCCATCCAGGGCCTCAATCCCTTCCAGCACGTCCCAGAAGTACTGGCGACAGTCCCCCATGGCCGCGTTGGTTGGGTCAATAGCCCCAGGGACGACGATCGAACCGGGCTGTACCTCCTTGATGGCTCGATAGACCAGGTTGAAGCATCGAGCGAAACGTTGAGCGGTGATGGCCTCACCCTCCGGATGTTCACGGGGATTGTTGCACTCGTTCCCGATGAGCCAGATGCGGCAGCCCTGAGACCGGCTCGCCCAGTTAGCGCAGCGCTGAGCGAAATCGGCGTATAGGGAAGAGTGTGGGATAGTTCCCACAGGTTCGTAACCGTAGTTAAGGCGAACTATGGCCGTGTGGCCATACTGTGGGGCTAGTTCTTCGTAGTTCCGGCCGCCACCTGGATCGTCCGGATCACTGCCGATGCCCTCCGTCCACAGGATGTACCCCTTGACATCCTGGTCACGCATCAAGCGGGCCGCCTCTCCCTCACGATCTTCGTGCACGCCGTAGAT
>JASFWK010000051.1:0-13225 GCA_050049355.1 Anaerolineae bacterium
TAGCAGAGAGGGCCGGGACGAGATGACCGTCCCCGGTGCCGCCTGGCATCCAATCACGGGGTACTCGGTGAAGGAGATCGGAATGTTCGTGGTAGCTGGTCGAGTCGAGAGGGGCGCCTCCCACGTCGACGTCCGTGCCAACCTGTCCAGATTCAGGCTTGGAGAGGGCGGGGCGGCGCTGCAGTCCACTTGCCGCGCCCAGCAGGATGAGCAGCGCCATGCCCAGCCAGGGTCCCCACCGTCTCCACATCGCGGTAGTACTCCGATCACTATCGCCCCTGTCGCTGTGAGAGAACTTGGTATCTCTCAGGGGCCTGATGGACATCCGTGTGAGCCATGTTGGAGTTGACGCGGTGGACGGAGTTCCGGGATGGCTGATGGGCGCTTTGTGAAGAAGCGTGTTGAGCGTACGGTTCCGTGCGCTAGACGATGACGGCGAGGAGCGCGATCTCAACCTTGAATCGGCCACGCCAGCATCCATTGTACCGTGTATGAGGGGAGGCGGCAAACCGGACATGCCGTCCCCGTGGCGGGAGCTCTTGGGGGGAGCTCAAACTGGAAGCTTACTGTGCGGATCGAATCCAATCTGTATCTGTGATTGCGTCACGCGGGGGAGCGGTAATGAAATTGCTTGCACAATCGGGACATGTATGCTATACTCTTCAAAAGTATAGGGGTGGGTGGAAAGTGGGCACAAGACCCACTTTCTTAGTATCTCTTGATGTAGAAAGGTCTGGTGTGCAGGGGAAGTGAGCGATGAAGAGCGAGTTCATAAGAGCGTTTAATCAAATATGCGCCGAGCGGAGCCTGCCGCGTGAGGTGGTCCTTGAGGCGATCCAGAGCGCTCTCGTCTCCGCTTATCGGCGGAACGCCGATCCTCCGGCCGGCCAGAATATCACGGCAGAGATCGATCTAGAGAGGGCGGAGGCTCGTATCTACGTGGAGCGTGAGGTGGTCGCTGAAGTCGCCGATCGAGAGGTAGAGATCTCTCCAGAGGAGGCGCAAGCGGTTGACCCGGAGGCGGAGCTGGGGGATCGGGTGATGGTGGAGAGCACTCCCGCGAACTTCGGTCGAATCGCGGCGCAGACAGCTCGCCAGGTCATCCTCCAGCGGATCCGCGAGGCGGAGCGCGAGGCCCAGTTCGCTCACTACATAGAGCAGGAGGGTGAGCTGATATACGGGATGGTGCAGAGCATCACTCCCAAGCAGGTGACCCTACGCCTGGGGCGCACCGAGGCGGTCATGCCGCGAAAGGAGCAGGTGCGCGGCGAGCGGTATGTGCTGCACGAGCGCATTCGAGCGTATGTTCTTGAGGTGCGCAGGACCACCCGGGGACCGCAGATCATTGTCTCCCGAAGCCACAGGAAGATGCTGCAGCGCTTGCTTGAGCTAGAGGTGCCCGAGATCGCCAAGGGGACGGTGGAGATCAAGGCGATTGCCCGCGAAGCGGGCGCCCGTTCCAAGGTGGCGGTCGCTGCGCGCCAGCCCGGTGTGGACCCGGTGGGGGCGTGTGTAGGCAGGCGCGGCGTGCGCATCCAGTCGATTGTCCGCGAATTGAGCGGTGAGAACGTGGATATCATCGAGTGGAACCAGGACGCCGTCACGTTCATCGCCAAGGCGCTCAGCCCTGCGCGCGTGCTCAGCGTGCATTTGGATCGGGACCCGGATGCAGGGAATACGGCCAACGTGGTTGTTCCCGACGATCAACTCTCTCTGGCCATCGGCCGCGCCGGTCAGAATGCGCGGTTGGCGGCCAAACTGACTGGCTGGCGGATTGACATTCAGGGGGTCAGCGAGGCCGTTGAGTGGGCGCTCGAGAAGGTCAACGAGGATGCCGATCTTCTCTCCTCGGTGGGTAAGGTTGCGGAGCAGTTGCCGAAGATAGCAGCAGCCCTCCGTCGGCATACGGAAGAGGGATTCCCTTACAGCGCTGAGGAACTGATGTCGATGCGGGAATTGATCGAGCAGGTGCGCGGATACTACATCTCCATGCGCGATGCCGAACGCGCCCGGCTGGCAGCTCAGGAGGCCGCGCGGCGAGCTGCTCTGGAGGAGGCTGAGGCCGCTCGAGAGGCTGCTCTCAAGGAGGCTCGTGCGCGGATCCCGGATGCTGCCTATAAGGTTCCTGTGGATGAGATCGGCCTCAGCAAGCGTGTGTTGGGTCATCTGGAGGGTGGCGGCGTCCATGATGTGGGGCAGGTGATGGAGCACCTGGCTGAGGGGGACGAGGGACTGTTGATGCTAGATGGCATTGGCCCCAAGTCTCTGGCGGAGGTCAAAGAGGCGCTGGATCGGTTGGAGCTGCCGGCGGAAGAGCCGGAGATTGAGGTTGAAGCCGAGGAGCCTGGCGTCGCCGTCCCAGAGGGTGCCTACGAAATCTCCGTGGAGGAGATGGATCTCGGCGCGCGTGTGGTGGGCTACCTGGAGGAAGCCGGGGTGGAGAATGTGGGCCAGGTGTTGGAGCGATTGGACGAGGGGGATGAAGGATTGCTGGAGATTCATGGGATCGGTCCCAAGTCCCTAGGCAAGATCACGGAGAGGTTGGATCAACTCGACCTTCCGTTGGCGGAGCCGGAGGTTGAAGCTGTGGCCGAGGACGAGGCTCGCGTGGAGGCAGAAGCCGCGGTAGAGGAGCCCTCTGCGGAAGAGGAGGAACTCGTCGAGGAGGCCCCAGCCGCTGAAGCAGTAGTAGAGGAAGAGCTCGTCGAGGAGTTTGAGGCGGAGGCCGAACTCGAGGTGGAACCGGAAGAGGAGGAGGAGGAAGAGGAAGCCCTTGATGAGCTTGTGGAGCGTGAGAAGGCCGAGCGTCGGAAGCCCTCGCGAAAACTGATCTACGATGAGGAGTTGGATGAGGTAGTCGCTGTCCACCGTCACCGGGGTGACGAAGAGGAGGAGTGGGAGGAGTACCTCCGATGACGAGGAAGAGGCGGTCTCGCAGGCACGTCCCCCAGCGTACCTGTGTCGCCTGTCGGGTGGTGCGTTCGAAGCGGGAGTTGATCCGCGTGGTGCGCACTCCCGAGGGAGAGGTGCTGGTGGATGAGCGAGGGAAACGTAACGGCCGCGGTGCCTACCTCTGTGCCCAACGTGTCTGCTGGGAGGAGGCATTGGCGGGGCGACGGCTGGACAAGGCACTGAAGACTGAGCTGGGTGAGGATACTGTGACTGTCCTGCGGGATTACGCCGTCGCGTTGCCCGGGACATTGGGGGAAGCAGGGGAGACAGAGCCTGAGGGTGCCAGTTAGTTAGGAGGGATTGATGGGAGAGCAGGCAGGAACAACTGTAGTAACCATTCCGGATTACCTGACCGTGCGTCAGCTGGCTGAGCTGATGGCTGTGAGCCCAATTGACGTGATCAAGGTATTGATGAACAATGGTATTATGGCGAACATTAACCAGCAGATTGACTACGAGACAGCGGCTATCGTCGCTGTGGACATGGGCTTTGAGCCTAAGGCAGAGGTCGCGCCCGCCCTGGAAGAGGTGGTGGAGAGGCCAACGCCTCTCTGGGAGAGGCTGTATGCCGACGAGGATCCAGATAAGCTCCTTGAGCGGCCGCCGGTGGTGACTGTGCTGGGGCACGTGGATCACGGCAAGACCTCCCTATTGGATGTCATTCGGAAGACGGATGTGGTGGCGGGAGAGGCGGGCGGGATCACCCAGCATATTGGCGCCTATCAGGTCGAACACAACGGACGTTTGATCACCTTTCTAGACACTCCCGGGCACGAGGCGTTCACGGCGATGCGGGCTCGCGGCGCTCACACTACTGACATCGCTGTGCTGGTCGTCGCTGCCGACGATGGCGTGATGCCCCAGACTCTGGAGGCGATAGATCACGCCCGCGCTGCCCGAGTGCCCATCATTGTGGCCCTGAACAAGATGGACAAGGCCAACGCCCAGCCCAACCGGGTCAAGCAGGAGCTGAGCGAAGTGGGGCTGACCCCAGATGATTGGGACGGGGATACCCTCTGCGTCCCGGTGTCGGCCAAGGAGAAGACTGGGTTGGATGACTTGCTGGAAGCGATCCTTCTCGTAGCGGATTCCCGTGAGATCAAAGCCAATCCAGACGGCCGTGCCGTCGGCAGCGTCCTTGAAGGGCGTCTGGACCGAGGTCGGGGCCCCACTGCTACCCTTCTGGTGCAGAACGGCACGCTTCGTACGGGGGATGCCCTGGTGGCCGGGACTGTCCACGGGCGGGTTCGGCGCATGTTGGACGAGAACGGCAAGACGGTCGAGGAGGCACTTCCCTCTATGCCTGTTGTCGCGCTGGGCCTATCCGACGTCCCCGTCGCGGGGGATGTTTTTGAGGTTGTCGATGATGACCCGACGGCCCGGGCTATCGCCGAAGAGCGCATCATGGAGCAGGAGGCCGAGGAGCTGCAGGTTCCCTACGCGCTGACCCTGGACGACCTCTCTGCGCGGGTTCGGGAGGGAGAGGTCAAGGAGTTGAACCTGATCGTCAAGGCCGATGTGCAGGGTTCGATCGAGCCTGTCGTCGCCTCGCTGGAGGAACTGGGCGGCGAGGATCTCAAGGTCGAGGTCATCCACGCCGGAACCGGCAACATCATTGAATCGGATATCAATCTGGCGATTGCCTCCAATGCCATCGTGGTTGGCTTCCAGGTCATAGTGGACCCGGCTGCTCGGCGGCTGGCCGAGAGCGAAGGGGTCGATATCCGCATCTATGAGGTAATCTACAAGTTGGTGGACGATGTCGACAGGGCGCTCAAGGGGCTGTTGGAGCCAACCTATGTTGAGAGGACGATCGGGCGAGCTACGATCCGGGCCACGTTCGAGATCTCAGACGTGGGGAAGATCGCTGGCTGTTATGTGGCGGAAGGGGAAGCCCGGCGGAATGCCAGGGCGCGCGTCTTCCGAGAGGAGGAGCAGCTCTACGATGGTCACGTGGCATCGTTGAAACGCTTCGAAAAGGATGTGCGGGAAGTGCGCACCGGGTTTGAGTGCGGCGTGGGGCTCGAGGGGTTCCACGATCTCGAGGTTGGTGACGTGATTGAGTTCTACGTTGAGGAACGTGAGGAGTAGCGGACGCATCTAGGGTGATGAGCAAGAAGTATAGGAAACGAGTTGCCGAGCTGATCCATGTCCGTTTGGCGGATTTGCTGCAGACTCAGGTCAAGGATGACCGCATTGGCCTGGTGACGATCACGGGAGTTGAGGTGAACGCCGATACCACTCAAGCGCACGTCTACTTTAGCGTGCTGGGTGGCGTGGAGGAGCGGGCCGAGACGCTCGCCGGGCTGCGGAGTGCGGCCGGATTTCTCCGCCGGGAACTGGGACAGACCCTTCGACTGCGCAACATCCCCGAGCTGATTTTCCATTGGGATTCGTCTATGGAGCGGGGCGAGCGGATCTCCCATCTCCTCGATCAACTCCAAGAAGAACGAGAAGAGCAAGAAGAACGAGAAGAGAATGAAACTGGAGGCTCTGGAGCGCAGTCGTGATCTGCTAGCAGGCTGTTCGCGCCCCCTTCTGGTCACCCACATCGCTCCGGACGGCGATGCCGTTGGTAGCCTCCTAGGACTGGGGTGGGCTCTGCGCGTCCAGGGTGCCGCTGCCACGTTGACCTGCCAGGATCCTCTGCCTATCCGCTTTGACTTTCTCCCCGGCTTCAATGAGGTGACCAGCGAGCCTGAGGGTGACTTCGATCTGTTGGTCTCGCTGGATTGTTCCTCCCCAGACCGTATGGGGTCGATCGAATCCCATACGGGGAGCGTCCCCCTGCTCAACATTGATCACCATGTGACCAATCTGGACTTTGGCACAGTCAATCTGGTCGATGCCGAGGCTGTCTCCACCACCCACATCCTCTATGACCTGATCTCCGATCTGGGTGTGGCACTGGATGAACGGATCGCCACTTGTCTTCTCACTGGTCTTACCACGGATACGCGAGGCTTTCGCACGTCCAACGTGACCTCCGACGTGATGCGCATCGCCCTCGAGTTGATGGAGGCCGGCGCGCTGCTTCCCGTAATAACGCGCAACGGCCTGGACCGCCGACCGGTGGGGGCGCTGCGTCTCTGGGGTGCGGGTCTCTCGAGGCTCAAGGTAGTAGACGGGGTCGTTTGGGCCAGCCTGCCGTTGGAGGTGCAGCGGGCCATTGGCTGTGAGGGGCTGGGGGATGCCGGCTTGACGAATCTGCTCCTCAGCGCCGAAGAGGCGAACGTCGCCGTCGTCTTCGTGGAGACGAGCAATGGGCAGGTCGAAGTGGGAATCCGATCCGTCCCGGGTTTCGATGTCTCCGGAATCGCGCTCGAGCTGGGAGGAGGGGGGCATCCGAGAGCCTCAGGCTGCCGCGTCTCGGGTCCGCTGGAGGAGGCGGAGAGGCGGATCTTGGCCATGCTCAGGGAGGAACTGACCCGGCAGCGGGAGCGGAAGTCCGGAGACGATGGACGGAATTCTTAACCTCGACAAACCTCGCGATCTTACCTCCCACGACGTTGTCGTGCAGGTTCGGGTGGTCGCTGACCAGCGCAGGGTGGGGCACGCGGGCACTCTCGATCCACTGGCGACAGGGGTGCTCTTGGTCTGCCTGGGCCGCGCTACTCGTTTGGTGGAATACCTGATGGCTGCTCCCAAGGTCTACCGTGCCCGCGTGCACCTGGGAGTGACGACAAGTACCTACGACAGCGAGGGTACGGTGGTGGAGAGGCTGCCAGTGAATGTCAGTCGCGCGGCGGTGGAGGCAGCACTGGATCCGTTCCGGGGCCGCATCCTTCAGATACCGCCGATGTACTCCGCTCTCAAGCATAAGGGCAAGCCTCTTTACCAGCTGGCTCGCCAGGGGATGACGGTTGAGCGCGAGCCGCGAGAGGTGGAGGTTTACCGGCTCCAGCTGGCCGCCTGGGAGCCGCCGTATGTGATGCTGGAGATCGGCTGTTCTCCGGGTACCTACATCCGCTCCATAGCCCATGATCTGGGGCAGGCGCTGGGATGCGGAGCTCATCTGGCCGGTCTGATCCGGCTTGCCTCGGGCGACTTTCGGTTGGAGGATGCTGTTCCGTTGGATGAGCTGACCCCGGAGCGATTGCCCTCCCTCTTGCTTCCCCCCGATGCGGCGCTGCGGCGTTACCCGGCCCTGCACCTGGATGAGGAGAGGACACGGGCGGTGCGGCTGGGCCGGGCGGTGAAAGCCTCTCCCGTGGCAGAGGATGGCGACATAGCCGCCGCCTACGGCCCCGATGGTACTTTCCTGGCTGTGCTGGAATACCGGCCTCTCGGTGAGGTCTGGCATCCCTGCAAGGTCTTTCTGCCCCTGAACTGAACAATGCGGACGATTCACACTCTGGAGGAGGCTGATCTCTCCGCTCCCTCCCACGTTACGATCGGTGCCTTCGATGGGGTCCATCGTGGTCATCGGCATCTGATCGGCTTGATGGTAGAAGCTGCCCACGAGGTTGGTCGGGTGGCGATCACCCTGACTTTCGATCCCCATCCCGGTGCGGTGCTGGGCCGCAGCCCGGTGGCGGCTCTCTCCACGATTGAGGAGCGAGGCGAGCTTCTGGCTGAGATAGGGGTGGACTTGTTGGTAGTCCTCCGCTTCACGCCCGCCATCGCCGGTCTGCCGGCTGAGCGGTTTGTGGCCAAGCTGCTGCGTGATCTGAGGATGGCGGAGCTCTGGGCGGGGCCTGACTTCGCCTTAGGGCACCGCCGTGAAGGGGACATCGCCTCCCTCCAAGAGTTGGGAGCCCGAAAGGGTTTCCTGGTGCGTCTCGTGGAGCCGCTGCGGTGGAAAGGGGAGGTGGTGAGCAGTACCCGCATCCGGGCCGCCCTGACGGCTGGCGAGATCGAAGAGGCCAATGACTGCCTGGATCGACCCTATCGCTTGGCGGGTACTGTGATCCGCGGGCGGGGACTGGGGAGCACATTGGGCATTCCCACGGCCAATCTGGAGCCGCCGGAGAGTCGCCTGATTCCCGCCAATGGGGTCTACGCCTGCTTCGCCCGCGCTGAGGAAGAGACGTGGCCGGCGGTGGTCAACGTGGGGGTTCGACCCACCATCGCCACCGACCACCTGACCGTGGAGGCTCACCTGCTGGGCTTCGAGGGCGATCTGTACGGAGAGCGGCTGGAGCTGGACTTTATTGCCCGTCTGCGAGATGAGGAAGTTTTCCCCAGTCTGAACGCGCTGGTTGCGCAGATTCGCGACGACATTGCCAGCGCCGAACGTGTCCTGGTCTCGCGGAGGGAGCGCGTGGATTCTCGGGAGCCCGCCTGAGCCCTGGTTTGAGCGGGATGGTTCTCCAGCCCCGGGTTCTCAGTAGTCGTGCCCGGCTACGGCAGACCTGAGATCTCGGAGGTGTATCCCAGAAGGGTGATCACGCAGGACTGAGCCTCTGGGCGGGCAAACTGTAGCTCCACCTCACGAGTATCGCCGCCGGCGATGGCCCAGGGGAAGGGTGGGGCGGCCATCTGCAGCTCCCCGGGCCCTGCGCTGGAGCTGAGCAAGACGTCGTCTGCGGTCACGGTGAGGGAAGCGCTCCCTTCGTTGTGGATTTCCGCCACGATATGGAGTGCCTCGCCGCCTTCGCCCAGGAATGCCTGGAGGAAGGATACCTCCGGCGCGACTCGCGTGACAGCCTCGGGAGTGTAGGGGATGGAGACCCGCGCTTGCACTTCCGAATCGAGCTGGGGGCGGAAGAGCCACGTGAGGTTGGGGCCTGTGAGTGTTGCCGGGACGATATAGCCCGCCGATGCCTCTCTCTCCTGGCCCGGCTGGATGGCCCCCGACAGCGGTCCGTGCCGTCCAGCTGCTGAGGCGATTGGGGAGAGCATGTAGCGGTTCCCCAGCCCGTCCACAAGTTCCATCGAGAGCCCCTGCGAGCTCAACGGATTCGATCCGGTGTTGGTCACCGAAAACTCCACCAGGTAGACCATAGTTCCCCGTGGAGAGCTCCCTTCTCCAGGCTCGGCGTGTCCGTCCGTGACGATCAGACGGGCGTTCCCCACCTGAACCGACTGACCGATCTCGGCGGTGGTTCCTCCCGCGGCCGACGTCTGTTCCATGGCGGACTCGAACTCAGCGCTGGCGACCCACTGGTCTTCCCCTTCGCCCAGCAGGGCGAGGGTCAGGCCGGGGCGAGATTGGGCAGCTGTAGAGGGATCATCCAGGGAGGTCTCTCGGCTCTGTCTCACCTTGAAGGTGAGCCGGGTTCCGTTGGAGAGGAGAAGGTGGATCAGATCCCCCTGACGCAGCCCTTCCACCATCTCTTGATTCTCGCTCGTAGACTCCAGGCCAAATACGTAGTTGATCACCGTGCCGTAGGCCCAGGTTGCGGTTCCGGGCTGGACGGAGACTGCGGGCCACCTCTCCTCGTCTGCAGTAGTGGACTGAACGGGGAAGGAGCGGTCACCGACCTCCAAACGGGTCGGGACGGGTAGGGAGATCTGAGTCTCGCCGATCTCGAGCACCGGCGGCGCCGACGGAAGTAGAGGACTGGGGGAGGAGATGCGTGTCATTTCCAGGGGAATGCCGCCAGGCTCTCCACGAGACCTCATGGCGCGCACCGCCATAGCCACGACGAGCGTGACAAGCGCTGCCCCCAGCAGGACGCCGGCGGCGATGGGGAGGAGGGTCAGGAGCCGCTCTCGGCTGAAGTTGCCTGGCCTCAGCGGCCTCTTGTCTCTCTCTTCTTGTTGAGCGGGGTTATCATCCATAGGGTATCTTCCCGGGAAGTAGACTTGCTGGAAGCGCTCGGGCTTCTCAACGGATGGAGCTGGGGGCGATGCGGATGTAGAGGGTTGCGCCCTCCTCATCCACAAGATAACTGATGCCCAGGTACGGAATGCCAAGCCGGATCAGACCCTGCGCGGCGGAGGTGAATTCCAGGCTCCCCAACTCATCGGTGAGCCCCTGGGCGATCTGCTCGCCAGTGGAGGTATCGTAGGCCAAGATCGAGATACCCGGTACCCCTTCACCTGCCCCCGGGCTGCGGTCGTTGTTGGCGTCGTAGTAGACCAGGACGTCGATGGGGACGAAGTGGAGCGAAGGCGTGGCTGCTGACGGGAGAGGCGTGGGAGTACCCAGCAGCCGGATGGTCAGTTCCGGCTGAGGGGTGGGCGTGGCCAGCGGCGAGAAGGGAGGGGTAGGCGAGAGGTGGGGCGTAGAAGGTGGCTCGGGAGAGGGGCTTGCCTCCTGGTCTGATGTGCTCATGGCACACCGCACACTGTAGGTGCTGTCTTCGACCTCGGACAGGGGGAATCGTCCGCCGTGGCCAACAAGGACATAGAGGAAGCCCTCATACGTGGAGAAGTAGGAGAGGCGACTCCGGTAGTCTCCCAGCGCCACGTCATCGTTGCCGCTGATGAGGCTGCGGTTTGCAGTGTAGAAGATCATGTTGGTGTCCAGACCAGGGGCCAGATTGAGTGTCTCGCATATGTAGAGAAGGCCGGGCTTGACCCAGATCTTGTAATAGTCGTTATCCTCGCTCCCGCCGCCCCAGGGGACGAAGTTTAAGTTATCGTAGGTGACGCTGGTGGCCAGGGTCGCGGCATGGTCGAAATCGTAGTTGGGCTCGAAGCGGTCGGCGCCAGGGATGGTAGTGGGGGGAGGCGGGCCGGTGGGGGGCGGGGTAGAGGTGCCTGGTCCAGGGGTGGGGGTTGGGCTGAGGGCATTGGCTTCCAGATGGTAGGTACCGCCGCTGCACTGGGCGCTGTACTGGACGATCTTAAAATAGTAAGGCCCTTCCGTTGCAGCGACCAGTGAGAGGTGGGCCGAGTTCCCGTCAAATGGGTTGGTATCTGTTAGGATGGGGGTCTGGCTTGCGTCGTAGGCAATGATACCCAGGTTGTAGTTCCCAAGCCCATCTGGCACAGCGTCCACTTCATACGTCCAGCCCACCGTAGCGTTGTCCAGGCGGAAGTAGTCGGGCACGGGGTTCTTCTCGTCCCCCGCGTTGCCCTTGACCAGGGCCAGCCCGGTGTAGTCGGCCAGGATGGCGGCATTGGCGAAAGAGTTGATGCCAGGGAGCGAGTCGGTGGTCGTCGTGGCCAGTGTGCAGGTGATCCCGTTTGCGTGGGGGAGGAGCGAGAGGGAGAGATCGCCATTTCCCTCGGGCGCTGCAGCCCAGGTCTGGGCGGGCTGGCCGGTCCAAAGTGCGGAGAGAGCAAGGAACAGGCCGAACCCGGCCAGAACTGCCATCGCTGCTGCCAGACACGCTCTTTTCATCTCATTCCTCCGGCCCGGCACACATTGCCTTGCAGACCTCCCCGTACAACGCTACTATACCACAGCTGATTTCAGAGTTCAAGCGTACGTATGTGTGCAGAAATCTAGCGGTGAGTAACGATGATTGCCTTACCTGGAGCCTGGGCGGCGCAGGTGGTAGATTGAGGCGGGATCCAGGGTCTGTCCCGGGGCTGTGGGGGAGTTGGCGAGGCCGGCGCCATGGGCTGTGCCAAGTGAGATTCAGGTGGATGACGTGTACCCGATCTCTTGGATGCGCCGCAGATCTCGCCGCCACTTCTCGCTTACCTTGACCCACAGGTCGAGATAGATCCGCCCGCCTACCATTCGCTCGATCTCCTTTCGAGCGGCGGTGCCGATGCGGCGGAGCATCTTGCCGCCAGCGCCTATGACGATCCCCTTCTGGGATTCTCGCTCCACGTAGATGGTGGCTGAGATGTAGACCACGCCATTTTCTCGCTCCTTGAACTCCTTCACGACCACTGCCGTGGCGTGGGGTACTTCGTGGCGGGTGAAGCGAAGGACCTGCTCGCGCACCAACTCGGCGGCGATGTCGCGCTCCGTCTGATCGGTGATCTGGTCGCCGGGGTAGTAGCGGGGTCCCTCCGGCAGGTGCTCGATGATCATCTCCAGCAGTTCGCCGAGGTTAGCTCCCTGTGTGGCGATGGTCATCATCCACCCGGCGTAATCGGGGAGCAGTTCCCAATAGGCCTCGGTGTGGGGTTTGACTCGCTCGGCCGGCAGGTGGTCCATCTTGTTGAGGACCAGGATGACCGGGTTCTGAGTCCTCTCGCTGATCATGCGGGCGATCATCTGATCCTCCTCCGTTGGCAGCACAGAGCTATCTACCATGAAGAGGACCACGTCGGCGTCGGGAATAGCGCGGGCGGCAGTGGCGACCATCACCTCGCCCAGCGCGTGGAGGGGTTTGTGGAGACCGGGGGTGTCCACAAAGATGACCTGAGCCTCCTCTCTGGTGAGGATACCGCGGATGCGTGTACGGGTGGTCTGGGGCTTGGGGGAGACGATGGCGATCTTCTGCCCCAGGAACCGGTTCATCAGCGTGGACTTGCCGACGTTGGGTCGGCCGATGACAGCCACGAAGCCAGAGCGGTGGCCTGGGGGGACGGATTCGAAATCATCCCAATCGCTCACGTACCCTCCTCCCGTTCTCCTACCAGATAGATACCCGGCAAGCTGACGAGCGTGACCGCTCCCTTGATCAGCAGGTTGGCCGAGAAGATGGACCAGACGGTGGCGGTGGGAAGGATTCCTCCGAAGGCTCCCCAGCAGAAGATTAGGCTATCCAGCGGGATGCTGATGGCGTTGCTGACCAGCACGCGCGCCCACTGGAAGCGGCGGGTGACGCGGGTGACCCACAGGTGATAGGCTTCTGTGTCTGTCAGCTCGCTGATGACCTCGGCGGCGATGGAGGCGACGACGATGCGCCAGACCGGCCCCAGCACGGAGGCGAACTCCTGCTGAAATCTCCAATTTGGATCCGGGGGTAGCCAGGCGGCGAATGCGAAGAGGCCCGCCATTGCTATGTTGATGACCCCGGCAGCGATGATGACCGTTCGCGCCGCGGTCCGTCCCAGCAGCTTGTGGACCAGATCGCGCAGGGTGAAGGTGAAGGGGTAGGTGAAGGTCCCTACGTCCACACTGATCCCCGCGACCAGCGCGATCTTCAGGCTCAGTACGTCGGAGAGCATCTGCGCTGCAGTGTAGGCAGCGACGATCAAGACACCGGAAGCGGCCATAGGTTGCTCCTCGCTCAACTAGCCCGATATTCTACCACCCGAGATGGGCCTGATCAGCCTTACCTCATCGTCCGGCTCCAGGGGAGTATCCTCGCTCAGCAGTTCGCCGTTGCGGACGGCCAGCACGGTCTCTGGGTCAAGACCGACTCTCTCTATCGCCTGACGGACGGTCTGATTGCCCTCCAGCTCCCAGGTCTTGTCTCTGTAAGCTATGCGCATTCCTCCAACTCTGGCTCTACTGGAATAGGGTAACTGGCCG
>JASFWK010000014.1:0-29272 GCA_050049355.1 Anaerolineae bacterium
TCGAAGGGCGCCACCAGATAGGCCTCCATGGGAGCCTCGGGGTCCGACTTGTAGCGCACGTACAGCTTGCGTTTCTGGTGGATGGCTTGTCTCACCGTCTCCACCACCTGGCTGACATTCAGTTCTACCGCCATGGCCATCGCTGCCCTGACCTGCGCCGGGCTGTCGGCCTGGAGGATCTGTCCGCGTGCCGCCTCGGCCGCCTCACGGTTCTCGATCTGATCCACTGTTGCCAATGCCTCGGCCTTGCTCTGGCTCAGTCTGGCCTCGAAGCCGGTGAGCGAGATACGGATCTCTTCGATGCGGTCTACCACGGGAAGCAGCACCAGCAGCGCCAGTGCTACAATGAGCACCCATCGGCTGTTGGTGCCCAGGTCCCGTTCGCCCAGGCCGACTGTCGTCTCATAGACCACGAAGACGAGGACCAAGAAGACCAGGAATGTGAGCGCGATCTTGGGGAGCCAGACGCGCAGCGGCTGGTCCCTCTGATCTGATCTTTCGTTGGCCATCGAACGCACCTCCTTGGCTGAGCAGATTCAAGCGTCTCAGCCACTGCTTACCATTATACCTCTCTTCTGGCGTTGAGCAATTGGTGATGTGACTGGTGAGATCTTGGTTTCAGCGAAGGGACGGCGCGGGGGAGGGGCCTGCAAACCTCAATAGAATGACCAGGGCCGCCTCCATAGCGGAGGCGGCCCTGGCAACTACGTGATCACCCGATTGCTGCGTCTGGCTAGTCCCTGTTCTTCGGGCCAGCATGGTCGGGCGGACCGGCGTGGTCAGGAGGACCAGCGTGATCGGGTGGGCCAGCGTGGTCGGGTGGACCGGCGTGATCGGGTCGACCGGCGTGATCGGGTCGACCAGCATGATCGGGCGGGCCAGCGTGGTCAGGTCGACCGGCATGGTCGGGCGGACCAGCGCGATTGCCTCGGCCCTTGCCTATGACATGCCCTACACCGACGATGGAGGGGCGACCGTATTCTCGGAACAATTCGCCCATCCCGGTCCCGGATTGGAAAGCTTCTACCAATTCCCCTACTGTCACGTCTTCGAACTCGGCTGCCATGGCATACAGCTTGACCAGCACACCGAATCCCATGCCAAGCTGGTGATAATTGGCGATCTCATTGCCGGGCTGAACCAGGTTGCCCTCTTCGTCCAGCTTCCAGTCAACTGCCAGTGTCTCTAAGGCTTCGCGCAGGCCCTCGACGTCGTCAGGTTCCTCGACAATGATCGTGATGGTCTCGTCATCTTCTGTCGTGGCCTCGAAAGTACCATCTTCGTTCTCAGCAGTGACTGTCACGGGTACGGCGCCCTCGGTGTCACAATCTGTCCAAGTCCAGGTGTCGCCCTCCTCATCGTAGAGAGCGCATCCCTCCGTGGCTTCAAGCGCTTCCATCAGGTCTTCGACGGTCACATCTCCGAAGTACACCCCAAGCAGGGCGGTGATCGGGTGGTCGTACTCACCGTCGTCCAGAGACACTGTGCACAGACTGCCATCCCCTGTGTCAATGGTCACTATCCCTGTCTCTTCGTCTACGTCCACAACGATCCCGGAGACGCTCTCGCCCTCGCAGGGGAGGATCTCGTCCTCAGGATCCTGGGCGACGACGGGCGCGGCGACAGCCAGCAGCAGGGCCAAGACCAGCAAAGGGATTGTCTTCCTTCCGACTACTCTCCTCGCGTGCATTTTGTCACCTCCTTTTGTTCAACGAGAGGTCGACTATCAGGTTGCCTCGCGCATCTATTATAACGCATGATTGGGCTGTGGGTTACGTCTGTGTGAGGGGACTTATGTACCATTGTCGTACCTCTGCGGAGGTATCCGCGTTTACATAGTTGGGCCTGAGTCCTAATATTGAGGGGAGATCTACCATGCGACCTCTGCTCTTGCTGCTGCTGGTCTCTATCACCGCCTGTTCATCCGCGGTTTCACCGTCCCGCCTCCCTTCCGCCTCGGCAGAGCCGACCTACACCGGTCTCGGCCTCAACGCTCTACATGCCTACCAGGCTACTCTTGAATTGCGTTTCGAGGGCGATTTCCAGTGGGCCTACCATCTGACGACTCGCGCCAATGGGGATGTCGTGGAGCATCGTCTCCATCTGGAAGGGGTGACCGGTGCGCGCAATCCCGGTGACGTGCGCGTGGTGATGGAGGGCGATACTGTCAAGATGCGCGGTTCTGGAACCGACGGTGAGTGCTGGCAGTTTCCCCGGGATCTTGATCTGACGCCGGCCTTCCTGACCCCGGACGATCTGATCGACCCAGAGGGGTTTGAGGATCCTTTTGTCAACCTCGGCGCCGAGACCATCGCCGGTGTTGAGGTCGCTCATTATGCCCTAAGCCAGGCGAAACTCGGCGATTGGCGTGACGTAGAGGTGGATCTCTGGCTGGACGTGGTTACAGATGCCGCACTGCGCTATGACCTGCGCGCCGTCGGACCGGATCCGCTCTTTGGGACCGATGAAGGTGTTCTCTCGGGGCGTTTCCTGGTAGGCGAAGTCGGGCCGCAGATGATCGAGCCCGTCGAGGGATGCGAGATCGATCTGCCGCTGCCGCCCAACGCTACTCGGCTGACCAAGCTGCCGGGTGGACTGGTCACCTTCGAAAGTGTGAGCAGACCTGCCGAGATCGTCGGTTTCTACCAGGCCGAGCTGCCGTTGGCAGGGTGGGAGGCGATCGCGCAGCCGGAGGGCGGTGCCGAATCTATCCTGTTGAGCTACCGCCGAGGAGGGCAGAGGCTGGAGATCAACGTTGAGATGGGCGGTGAGCGTGCCTATGTCGAGCTATTCGTTGGTGAAGAGTGATTCCGAACGGACGGCAAAGCCGTATCTAAGCTCCGGTCTCCTCGTTATACAGGGTGAACCACCTGTCAAGTGAGGATAGAATGGAATGTCAAGGTGCTGTGGCGGGAACGGCTGAATCGCTTGCTGCGCGACTAGTTGCCCTGGAGGAACCCTGGAAGAGCCGGTTCCTCGGCCTGGTGGCCGACTGGGCCACAGGTCAGGATTGGGATGGACGGTTGCCAACGCAGAAAGAAGTGGTAAAATGGCTGGGTGATTGGGCTCTGTATCGAAGAGTAGCTCTGTTATTGAAGATATGGATGGAGGGAGGGGAGAGCTGGTCAGAGGAGATCGATAGATGAAGCGAGACCTGAGCGAAGCACTGGAAGAGGGCCTGACCCTCTTGGAGGGGGAACAGGCTACTCTGGAGGAGTGTCTGGCACGCTATCCAGAGTACGCCGCAGAACTACGGCCCCTTCTCAAGCTTGCTCTGAACATACGGCGTGTTCCGCTCCCAGTGCCCGGTCACGGAGCCTTCGCCGCCGGGAAACGCCGCATGCTGGATGCATTGGCTGAGAAGAAGCGCGAGCCCATCAAGCCCTCCTCAACTCTTGGCTGGTATGTGCGGAGGGTGGTCGCTCTGTTCGCGACGGTTGGGAGGCAAACAGGATTGAGACGCAGGCGCGCTCTTCGAATTGCCTTGGCGGGAGGGATGGCTCTTGTGCTACTTCTCCTCGGAATCCTCCTTCTTTCATCCCGACCTCGGACGGCTGTCCCTGCGATGGCTGCCGTGGACCAGGTGGATGGTGTGGTGGAGGTCTTGCCCGCCGACAGCGATGTCTGGCACCGGGTCTCGGGTGGCGAGCGGCTGGAGGTGGGAGACAGAATCCGTACGGGCTCCGTTTCCACGGTCACGCTGCTCTTCTTCGATGGCAGCAGGACGGATCTTGGGGCTGAGGCCGACGTAACTGTCGTCCAGATCTCTTCGGATCGGGGTGGGGAAAGCAGGGTCATCGTCCTGCGTCAGTGGCTGGGGCGAACCTACAGCAGAGTGCAGGCCCTGCCTGATACTGACTCTCGCTTCGAGATCGAGACACCCTCGGCGTCCATAGCGGTGCGGGGGACGGAGTTCGCCGTAGCGGTGGAGGCCGATGGCGCCACCAGTGTGGCTGTGGTTGAGGGACTCGTAGAGGTAGTGGCCGAGGAGACGGCTGTCGCGGTTTCGTCTGGATACGAGGTGGTAATCCAGCCAGAACAGCCTCCCACGCAGGTCCATCCCATGTCTATCATGACGCCAACGTTGGAGCCAAGGGGGATGATTGAACCCACTCCACCTCCGCCGGCCTCGTTTGAGGAGAGGCCGCCCCCGAGACGTATTCACCACCCGCGCCACGATCGAGGGCATCCCGAGCATCCCGGGCGTCCTGAGCCGCCAGGGCGCCCAGAGGCTCCAGGGCGCCCAGAGACTCCGGGACGCCCTGAACACCCTGAACATCCTGAACATCCGGAACACCCAGAGCACCCGGAACACCCAGAGCATCCCGAGCATCCGGAACACCCAGAGCATCCCGAGCATCCGGAACAGTCAAGGCGTCCAAGGGATCGGTGATCGCGCCAGCTGTTTGAGATTCGCGCCTGGTCGGCGAGGTGGTCGCCAGACCGTTGCCGGGAGATTGCACAGAAACCCTTCCCAGACGACAAGTCTGGGTTTTTTCGACGGTTGTGAAGGGGGATCGCTCACAGGGTGTGCGAAGACAATTGTTGCGTATGCTCTTTGAATGATCGTCCGGAGTGTGTGCACTCCAGATCGTCGCTTTGGTTGGGACCGAGGTATTTCGGGAGATAGATCATGTCAACCGGCGCGTGCGCGCGAGGTTTGACAACACGGCTCGGCGGTGGTAGAATGGGTCTACTAACAAGCCAGATATCGCAATCACTTGAACGACGAGGATCAGGAGGAGTAGGTCGGTACGGATCTGGTGAACCGGCCCACAGGGCCGGATAGAGAGGGGGGTCACTGGCTGCAAGCCCCCTGCAGCGCCGCCGGCCGAAGGTCGCCTGGGAGTCGAGGGGGCGAACCGGGACCTGCCCATAGGGGTAGTCCTGGATAGGCCCCTCCGGGTCCGCCCGTTACGGCGGAAGCCCTTAGCCGCTTGAGGCGGGTGAGGGCTGGTGAGGGCGCCGGCGAAGCCGGCGAACCAGGGTGGTACCGCGGAGTTGCCCCTTCCGTCCCTGGACGGAAGGGGCTTTTGCATGGTAGAAGCGCGAGGATCTGGCGTCTGATAGTTCATGTGAAGGGACAGGAGGAGGAAAGATCATGACCGATCATCTGGCAAGAACCTATGACCCCAGCCAGATTGAGGAGCGGCTGTACCGGTGGTGGGAGGAACAGGGTTACTTCCGTCCAGAGAAGCAGGTCGAATTGGCCTTGGCCTCCGAGGACGGTCCCCGCTGGTGCATCACCCTGCCGCCGCCGAACGTCACCGGGGCGCTGCACCTGGGTCACGCCATGGTCGCCGCCGTAGAGGACCTGATGACCCGCTACAGCCGCATGCGCGGCCGCGAGACGCTCTTCCTACCTGGAACCGATCACGCCGGCATCGCCACGCAGAACGTGGTGGAGCGGGAATTGGCTAAGGAAGGGTTGACGCGGCACGACCTGGGACGGGAGAAGTTCATCGAGCGCGTCTGGGAGTGGAAGGAGGTCTATCACCGCCGCATCACTAACCAGACCAAACGGCTCGGCGTCTCCTGCGATTGGAAGCGGGAGCGCTTCACCCTTGACGAGGATCTGAGCCACGCCGTGCGCACCGCGTTCGTGCGTCTCTATCGGGAAGGCCTGATCTACCGGGGTACATACTTGGTCAACTGGTGCCCCCGGTGCACCAGCGCAATCTCCGACCTGGAGGTGATTCCCAAGGAGCGCACCGGCCGCCTCTGGTACATCCGCTACCCCATTCTGAGCGGGGATTGGGATGGCCCTCGGCACGAGTGGGGCAGCGGCAGGTGGGCGGAGGGTGCGACCGAGTTCGTGGAGATGGCGACCACGCGCCCGGAGACCATTCTGGGCGACACTGCCGTTGCTGTCCATCCCGCGGATCCCCGCTGGAAGCACCTGATTGGGGAGAACGCTGTGCTGCCAGCCATAGGCCGCCTTCTCCCTATCATAGCCGATGAGGTCGTGGACCCAGAGTTTGGCACCGGTGTGGTGAAGGTCACCCCCGCGCACGACCCTACGGATAACGAAGTCGGCATCCGGCACGATCTGGAGGCAGTAGACGTGATGACCGACACGGCGCGAATGAACGAGTCAGCCGGGCCCTACGCCGGTCAGGATCGCGCTGAGTGCCGTGAGAACGTCGTTGCTGACTTCGAGAAGGAGGGGCTGCTCATCAGAGTCGAACCATATGCGCACGCCGTTGGCACCTGTGAGCGATGTCATACCGACATCGAGCCGCGTGTCTCGACTCAATGGTTCGTGAACGCGAAGCCGCTGGCCGAGGCCGCGATGGAGGTGGTGCGGAGTGGCGCTACGAGCATCATCCCGGAGCGAGAGGAGAAGCGCTTCTTCCACTGGATGGAGAACATCCGCCCCTGGTGCATTTCCCGCCAACTGTGGTGGGGGCACCGCATCCCTGTCTGGTACTGTGAGGATTGCGGCGAGTGGACCTGCGAGATGACCGATCCCACCGAGTGTGCCCACTGCGGAAGCGCGAACATTCGTCAGGAGGAGGACGTGCTGGATACGTGGTTCTCCTCCGGCCTGTGGCCCTTCTCCACCCTGGGGTGGCCGAATACCGAGGCGGCGGATTATCGCCGCTACTACCCCACCGACATGCGCGAGACGGCTTACGATATCCTCTTCTTCTGGGTGGCGCGAGAGATGATGCTGGGCATTGAGCTCACCGGCGAGACACCCTACAGTACTGTCTACCTGCACGGGATCATCCGCGACGAACATGGGCAGAAGATCAGCAAGTCCATGGAGAACATCGAGCAGTACGATCCACTGAACATCATTGACAAGTACGGCTGCGATGCCCTCCGCTATACCCTGTTGACCAGCTCCACACCGGGCCTGGATATGAACCTCGATCCGAGGCGTCTCGAAGGCGCGCGCAATTTCGGAAACAAGATCTGGCAGGCTGCGAGGTTCGCTCTGATGCATGTTTCAACTTGTGGAGTCCCGATTTCCGAGTTGAATCTGAGACCTGGAACCTTGAACCTGGAGCTTCCTGATAGGTGGATCCTCTCGCGTCTGAACCGCCTGGTGCACAGTGTCGACCGTCTATTCGAGTCGCATCAGTACGGCGAAGCGGGTCGGCAGATCAATGATTTCCTGTGGGGAGAGTTCTGCGACTGGTACCTTGAGGCGAGCAAAGTGCGCCTGTACGATGAGGCGGCAGAGAAGGCAGTGCCGCTGGCCGTCCTGCTTCACGTCCTGGAGACCGCGCTCCGACTACTGCATCCCTTTATGCCCTTCGTCACAGAGGAACTCTGGCAGGCGCTCCCGGCGGAGGCACGAGAGGGCGAGGCGTTGATCGTGGCCCCCTGGCCGGAGTTCGACCCGGCCTGGCTGGATGAGGAGGCTGAGGAGCAGATGGGGCTGATGATGGCGCTCGTTCACTCTATCCGTAACCTACGGGCCGAGTACAACGTGACGCCGGGCAAGCGCATCCCCGCTCTCATCGAGGCGGGCGAGGCTTCCACTACTCTGGAAGGGCAGCGCGACGTTCTCTGTTCTCTGGCCAAGCTCGATTCCGAGCAGTTGGTGATAGAGCCGGTGCTTGAACAGCCCGAACAGGCGGCTACAGCAGTGGTGGGAGACGTAGTGGGCTATCTGCCGCTGGCCGGGCTCGTCGATGTCGAGGCTGAGCGCCTGCGCCTCTCCGGGGAGCTTGAGGAGCTGGATGCTCGAATCGCCCACAGCGAGGATCTGCTGGCGGGTCAGTTCGCCCAGAAGGCCCCGCCCGAGGTCGTCCAGCGGGAGCGGGACAAGCTGGCCGACCTGAAGAACACGCGCAAGCAGATGCAGGAGCGGCTGGAGTCATTGAGGTAGCATCGGACTGCGCCGCACGATCGAGGAGGGCTCGGCTTGAAGCCGAGCCTTCTTTCTTGTGTTGACACATCTTCCCAGATGCGCAAGTTCGGAATAGCGGGCAGGAAGCTCTTATGCTATAAAGAGAGTGTGAGCGTGAGGAGGAGGAACCGGGGAATAGCCAGTCATCGCAGCACGGAGCTTGAGCATAGAGCACGCATCAACGCGGTCGCCATCTACATCCAGAACCACATTGACGAGCCTCTTCGGCTGGATGCTCTCGCCCGAGTTGCAGGCTTCTCTCCCTTTCACTTCCAGCGTATCTTTGCAGCGTATGTGGGAGAGACCCTGGCCGAATATGTGCGCCGCATCCGCTTGCAGAGGGCTGCTGTCGAACTCTTTGATTCCGCCCGCAGCGTGACAAGGATTGGACTGGCTGCAGGCTATGAGACCCCCTCCGCTTTCACAAAGGCCTTCAAGCAGTGTTTTGGCGTAGCCCCATCTGAGATGCGCACCTTCAGCAGGCAATCAGCCCTGTCAATCATCCGTGGGGCAGAGCCAAAGAATCAAGAGAGGAGGATGGAAATGGAACCAGACATCCGAGAGCTACCCGACCAGGAGGTTCTGTATGTCCGGCGTACCGGACTTGTGGACAACAACTTCAATCAAGCCGCCGATAAAGCCTTCGAAGTGCTCTGCCGGTTCGCGGAGGAGCATGATCTATCTCAGCACGTCGTGCAGTGTCTGGCGATAACCCCTGACGACCCCGGCGTGAGGCCGCCTGAGGAGTGTCGCTATGATGCCGGCTTCATCCTGCGAGAAGGTGTGCGCGTTGAGCCGGATGGTGAGGTGGGCGTCCAGGTGCTCGAGGGTGGGCGCTGGGCGGTGTTCCTGCACAGGGGTCCCTACGAGACGATGTGGCAGACGTGGAATGCGGCCTATCGAGATTGGCTGCCTGCGAGCGGCGAGCAGCTTCGCGACGTCTCCCCCTATGAGGTGTATCTCGACGATAAGAGCAAAACGAAGCCCGAGGATCTGAGGACGGAGATCTACATCCCCATAGAGTAAGCAAGCGCATGTCAACCGTGAGTCGATTCCCCGGGGCGGTCTTCCACCGCCCCGGCTTGTTTGACGCTCAAGGTGGAAGGTCATTTGCTCTTTGGAGTGTACGGAGTAGAATCTGGTGGAGTTGTCGCCACATTCGGGGAGGCAAGGATGGATCATCGAGAGCGACTGATGGAACACTCCAAGGAAGAGCTGATCGACATGCTGGAGGACGCGGCCAAGAACTGGCTGAGCCACGATGGATTGTGGTTCCTGGCCGCCGAGCGCCAATTCGGCATTGAGACCGCCATTGAGTTGGATCGTCAGGCCTGGGAGCAGTTCACGGTCATCGAGGCGCGGCGGATCATGAGACGTCACGGGATCGAGCCTGGCGGCGGGCTGGAAGCTCTTCAGCAGGCACTTGGATATCGACTCTATGCCTACATCAACGTTCAGGAGTTCATTCGGACGGACGAGCGAACTCTGGTCTTTCGAATGAACAGCTGCAGGGTCCAGGCCGCGCGAAAGCGCAAGGGCTTACCGGATTTTCCCTGTAAGCCGGTGGGGTTAGTGGAATATGCTAATTTCGCAAGCACCCTTGATCCCCGGATCCGCACTCGCTGCATAGCCTGTCCGCCCGATCCCCATCCGGACGAGTACTGGTGTGCATGGGAGTTCACGCTGGAGGAAGACAAGGGGGCAAGCTGAGGCCGGCGATTGCTACGGGATGTGAGGACCTCCTGGGTTGTGGGAACCGAGGAGGTCCTTGTGTCTCTACTCGTATACCTTCTCCTCGCTCCGCTCCGCCTCCGGTGCGTCTTCCTCTAGATCGCGCATCTCGGGCTGGGGTGAGAGAACCTCGCGGTAGTACTCGTGCTGGATGATGAGATTCATCACCTCGTTGGTGCCGGTCCAGATCATGATCAGCCGCGCGTCCCGCAGCAGTCGCTCAATGGGATAGACGTTCGTGTAGCCGATGCCGCCCATGACCTGCATGGCGTGGTTAATGACCTGCCACGCGGACTCTGTGGCGAACTTCTTGGCCTCGGAGACCATTCGCCGGGAGCGCTGAGGGTCGCCGGAACCGTCTGCGCTGCGGGCTGCGGCGTAGACCAGCCCACGGGCGGCGTCCAGCAAAGTGATGGAGTCCGCCACCTTGAAGCTAACTCCCTGGAAGCGGCGGATCTTCTCGCCGAAGGCGTGGCGCTTGTCGGAGTAGCGCGCTGCTATCTCCAGTGCCGCTCGTCCCATTCCAATGGCGCCAGCGGCGCTGGTCATGCGCTCTGGAATCATCATGCGGTAGAAGATCTCCGCTGCCTTGTTCTCCTCCCCGATCAGGTTCTCGGCTGGCACGCGGACGTCGCGGAAGACCAGTCGCCCTGTGCCGCCGCCGCGAGTGCCCAGCAGCCCGTAGAGGTACTCCACCTCCACTCTCTGCCCCTGCTCCACTATGAACGCGCTGATGGACTGGCGGGGTTGGGCGTCGGGGTCGGTGCGGGCGTAAACCAGGAAGAAGTCCGCCTCTGCCGCACCTACGATGAACCGCTTCTGTCCGCGCAGGACGTAATGGTCCCCTTCGCGGCGCGCCTCGGTGGTCGTGCCGAAGAAGTCGGAACCGCCTCTGGGTTCGGTGAGGGCTTCGGCCGCGATCTTCTCCCCGGCCAAGAGCGGTGCGAGCCAGCGTTCCTTCTGCTCGGCGGTGCCAAACACGTCCAGCGCTTCGCCCACAATGCTGGGCATGACGTAGGCACAGGCCAGAGCCGTGCCCAAGACTCCCACCTCTTCAATAGCGATGATCTCATCCTCCCACTGCAGACCTCGTCCGCCGTACTCGGGCGGGAAGCGCAAGCCCAGGAGGTTGCGTCGCCCGGCCTCGCGAACGAAGTGCCGAGGATAGCGCACTCGGTCGGCGTCCATATCCAGAATCAGCTGGCGCGGCACCGATTGGACGAATTCCCGCACTTGATCTCGCAGCACGCGTTGATCGTCAGTCAGCATCGGTTCAAACATCACTCACCTCCGTGGAAGACGGTTGCCACCAACCTCCGTTGCCTCGTCGGTCTGTTTCAGTCTGGGCCTCTCGGGCGCAGTATAAGTCTACACCCAGATGCCGGTTAGGGAAACCCTCTCCTTCCTGACGAGGCTGCGAGACGTAAGAACCTGTTTTCCCCTCCTGTGGTTTTGTGATACAATTCAGCGGCTCTCGAAGGGGATATGAGAGCCATAGGTGGAGCCCACTGGGCTAGCAGGGATGGGTCGCAAACGCACGGGTCTACCTCCAGTCTTGCAGGCGATTGTGGCTCCATGATCACTCTCTCCGAGAAGCGAGCGGGGGGAGCCACACTGAAGATGTTTGCTCTGCAGAGAGGAGGTCCAATGATGTACAAGCATAGGGCAATTCGGTTCGTGCTCCTGGCGGTCGTCTCCGTGGTTCTGCTGACCTCGGGCTGCGGTCCCAAGCTGCCCGAGATGGAGACGTATACTGGCGAGGAGATGGGGTTTTCGATTGGACACCCCGTGGACTGGTTCGTGGAGTCAAGCGCGATGGGGGTTGTCTTCGCCAGCAACGAGGAGATGTTGAGCAGGGATGCCGACGGGGCAGGGCTCGCGGTGTTTGTCGTCCCTGCTGCACAGCTCGAGGGTGGTTTGGAAACGACGGAGGTTACGGACGAAGCGCTATCGGATGAGTGGGGCAGCGTGGTTGGTGGCATGGGGATACCGGTCGGCGAGCCTGAGTCTCTCACGGTAGGTGGTGAAGAGGCTTTGCGTGGCACTATTGACGACACCGAGGAGGGCATCGTGGGCTGGCTGGCAATGACTAGATCCTCCGGCAATCTGTACATGTTCCTCGCTCTTGCGCGCCCCACGGATCTGTGGGGTGATAATGAGCCGGTCTTGGGAGCCATGCTGGATAGCGTTGAGTTTACCCCGTAGCACGGCGCCCTCGCTTTCCCGCCTCATTCTCTGTCTCTAGAGAGTCATCTTCCCGCAGGCCGATTGAGCTTGCCGGGTTTGCGCCCTTGGTTCAGCTGATTGGTAACGGGCGAGGGGCCAAGGGTTTGGGTCCTATCCATTGCACCGCTTGAAAGGATGAGAAGACATGGCACGCATCGTCTTCATGGGCAGTCCCGAGTTTGCTGTACCCTTCCTCGAGGGGTTGGTCGATGCCCATCAGGTGGCCGGCGTCGTCACCCAGCCTGATAGACCGGCTGGGCGTGGATCCAGTCTGCGTCCGCCGCCGGTCAAGGTCACCGCGCAGGCTCACGGTCTCCCCATCTATCAGCCCAAAACCCTTCGGAGCCCCCAAGCTCTGGAGCAGCTGGAGGCGTGGGAGCCACAGGTCATTGTGGTGGTCGCCTTCGGCCAGATCCTGCCGCCTGCTGTGCTAGAGCTTCCCCCCCATGGCTGTCTCAACGTCCACGCCTCCCTGCTCCCCCGTTGGCGAGGTCCGGCTCCGGTCGTCGCCGCCATTATGAATGGGGATGCGGTGACCGGTGTGACGGTGATGCGCATGGATGAGGGGATCGATACCGGACCCATTGTCGCACAACGGGAGGAGCGCATCCGTCCTGACGACACGACTGCTTCCCTTACTGGTCGCTTGGCCCAATTGGGAACCGAGCTTCTCTGTGATAGTCTCACCTCCTACCTGGCGGGCGAGCTTGTGCCTCGGCCTCAGCCGAAGGAGGGGGTCACCTACTGCCGCCTGTTGACCAAAGAAGATGGTCGGCTGGACTGGAATCGGCCGGCGGTGGAACTGAACCGGCAGGTACGCGCGGTCACTCCGTGGCCGGGAGCGTTCACGACTTGGCAGGGCCGGCGATTGAAGGTGCACCACGCGGTGGTGCTCCCAGGCTGGCGGGGATCCCAGCCGCCCGGGACTGTGGTACCCTTGGAAGAGGGTGTGGCAGTGTCCACTGGCGAGGGGGCGCTGCAGCTCGTGGAAGTGCAGTTGGCTGGGAAGAGGGCCATGCCCATTGAGCCTTTCCTGCGCGGTCAGCGAGACTTCGTGGGATCGACGTTGGGAGATCGATAGACATCCGGTCCTACTGCGGTGGCGTGGCGGAGATGGCGAGAGGAGGGCCAGAAGATGACAGGGGATGCCTACCTTCCCGTCGATGTAGTTGAGGACTTCATGCAGGATGTCTTTCAGGGACTCGGTGTCCCTCACGACGATGCCCGCATCTGTGCTCAGGTGCTCATAACTTCTGACCTACGGGGAATCGAATCGCATGGAGTTGGTCGTCTCAAGTACTACTACGACCGCATCAAGGCTGGAGTGCAGTTCACCCGGACGCGCTGGGAGATCGTCAGAGAGGAGGCAGCCACCGCTCTGGTGGACGGCCATCACGGGATGGGACACGTTATCGCTTACCGATCTATGCACCTGGCGATGGATAAGGCCGGACGGTACGGCCTGGGTGCGGTGGCTGTGCGCAATGGCACCCACTTTGGCATCGCTGGCTACTATTCTCTCCTGGCTGCCAGAGAGGGGATGATAGGGATTACCGTGACCAACGCCAGGCCTGCTGTTGCCCCCACTTTCAGTACTGAGCCGATGGTGGGAACTAATCCCATCGCCTTCGCTGCACCCTCCGATATGCCATATCCCTTCTGCTTTGACGCCGCTACCTCCATCACGCAGCGGGGCAAGATTGAGGTGCTGGCACGTGCCGAGAAGCCCGCCCCGCAAGGATGGGTCATTGACGGGCAGGGAAACGCGCTGACTGACCCGGATGAGATTCTAGAGGGTCTGGCCGCAGCGACTGCTGCTCTGTTGCCTTTGGGTGGCGCGGGGGAGTCACTGGCCGGCTACAAGGGGTACAGCCTGGCTACGGTGGTCGAGATTCTCTCCGCCGCGCTCTCCGGAGGGCCGTTTATGAAGGATCTGCTGGGGTTTGCGGAGAATGGCTCCCGCCGCCCCTATATGTTGGGCCATTTCTTCCTGGCTATTGACGTCGAGCATTTTGTTCCCCTCCAAGTCTTCCGTCGCATCACTGGTGGGATCATGTGCTCGCTGCAGAATGCGCGCAAGGCACCCGACCAGGAGCGCATCTACGTGGCCGGTGAGAAGGAACACAAGATGGAGAGGCAGGTTCGTGAACGAGGCATCCCTGTCAACCCCAATCTGATGCGAGAGCTTCAAACGATGCGGGACGAACTTGGGATCTCTGGCTACGAGGACTACTTCTGAAGAGCCCCTCTGCAAGTTACCCCTTTCTGCCATCTGAAGAGCCCTCTTTGGTCTGTGAAATGGTGTGCGACGCGCCCCTTTCTGTAGCGGCGCATATGCGCTTTCATGCGCTCATGCCGCAGAGAAAGAGTCTTGAAGGTGGTACGAACGGGCCTGGTCCCCCTCCATAGGTTGTTTGCGCCCGCGGTGAGAGGCGTGGTATAATGTTCACAGCTGGTGCAACCCAGCCTATGGGTGGGCTCGAGCCGTTGAGGGAGAGAACCATGTCTGGTCACAGCAAGTGGTCTACCATAAAGCGTAAGAAGGCTGCTGAGGACAAGAAGCGAGGGAAGCTCTTCACGCGGCTGGTTCGGGAGATCGCGGTGGCGGCGCGAGAGGGCGGCGGTGACCCGGAGCTCAACTTCCGCTTGCGTCTGGCCATGGACAAGGCCAAGGACGCCAACATGCCCAAGGACAACATCGAGCGGGCCATCAAGCGGGGGACCGGTGAGCTTGGAGCGGGTGAGCTGGAGGAGACTGTCTACGAGGCCTATGCCCCTCACGGCGTGGCGCTCCTCATTCAGGTTGTGACGGATAACCGTAACCGGGCGGTGGCGGAACTGCGGCACGTGTTGACCCGCCAGGGAGGCTCAATGGCGGAGGCTGGCGCGGTGACCTGGCAGTTCGATCGGAAGGGCTACATAGCCATTGCACCGGACGGTGGGGGCCCGGAGGATATCTTCGATGCAGCAGCGGAGGCCGGCGCCGATGATGTCGTCATCTCGGATGACCTGGTCGAGGTCTTCGCCCCGCCGGAGACGTTCCAGTCGGTCCGTCAGACCCTCAAGGGTCTGGGGTTTGCCTTCGAGACAGCGGAGCTGTCAATGATTCCCAAGACGACGCTTGAGCTCACCGAGGATGAAACCTTCAAGGTTATGAGCGTGATCAACAGCCTGGAGGACCTGGATGACGTCCAGGAGGTGTACTCCAACCTGGACATCTCGGATGAGGTGATGGAGAAGTTCGAGGCAGACCAGTGATGCGGGTCCTAGGGGTAGATCCTGGCACGGCGACGACTGGCTATGGCGTGGTCGAGGAGACGGAGGATGGGCTAACCGCATTGACTTACGGCGTGGTCACCACACCGGCCGGCCAGGCGCTGCCACAGCGCCTGCAGACCATCTATCGGGAGTTGAACCATCTGGCCCAAGAGTGGGGGCCGGATGAAGCGGCGGTGGAGAAGCTCTATTTCAGTGCCAACGTGCGGACGGCGATGAGTGTGGGCCAGGCACGGGGCGTTGCCCTGCTGGCCATGGCGGACGCCAAGCTTGCTGTTGCGGAGTACACCCCTCTTGAGGTGAAGCAGGCGCTGACCGGCTATGGGAGGGCGGAGAAGCGGCAGGTGCAGGAAATGGTGCGTATGCTGGTGAGCCTGGAGGAGATTCCGCGGCCGGATGATGCCGCTGATGCCCTTGCGGTGGCGATCTGCCATCTCCACTCAGCCCGGATGCGAGCACTGGAAAGCCAAGTCCAGTCGCACTGAGGACCCTTGTAGGAGGAAGATCGTTGATCGGCCGACTAAGTGGAACTATTACAGCAATGGGGTCGGATTACCTGGTGGTCCAAGTGGGAGGCTTGGGCTTCAGGGTCTATGTTCCCACGACTGTGCTGGACAAGGTAGATGGGGTGGGGCGGGCTGTGGAATTGGTCACTCACCTCCATGTGCGGGAGAATGAGCTTAGCCTCTACGGTTTCGCTACTGAAGACGAGCTTTCTCTCTTCGAATTGCTGCTGGGAGTGTCCGGCGTTGGGCCCAAGGTGGCCCTGGCGACTCTGAGCACGGTGTCACCACAGACACTGCGGCAGGCGGTGATGCGGGAGGAGAAGGGAGTCCTTTCCCGCGTCCCAGGCATCGGCCCGAAGACGGCGCGGGCGATTGTCTTCCATCTGCGGGACAAGTTGGCCGCGGTCAGTGCTGAGGAGGTGCCGCTTATGACGGATCAAGATGCGGAGGTGATCAGCGCGCTGACAGCGCTGGGCTTCAGCGTGGTGGAGGCACAGGCTGCCCTGCAGAACGTGCCGCGCGACGAGGATATGGCGCTGGAGGAGCGGGTGCGCCAGGCACTGGCCTACCTGGCGCCAAGATGAGGGTCGAACCTACGCTGCACGGCTTTGATTGCGAAATGATGGAATCATCGGTCATGCTAACCATCTTTGGGAGGGTCAGATCATAGAACTGAGCTAAGCCGGTCTCGCCAATGTCCCTTTGGCGGAAGCGTTGACTGCCGGACGGCGCCTTGGGTCTCCGAATGAGGCCAGGGCGCTTTGTCATTGGGGAACGTCCGGAGCGGGATTCGGTGTGGGCGTGGGAGCGGGGACGTATTGGATGCCAGTGGTGGATACGCAGGGATCGTAGTCGGATCCCAGGATGATTCGGAAGTCCACTGAACTCCCCTCCGTCGGCTGGCGGACAATGTCGTCCGCGCTGCGGCGATAGAGGCGAGATATCAGCCACAAAGGGGAGCCCTTGGTAGTCGTGGTCAGATCCACGATCTGGGTGCGCGGGTAGGCTTGCTCGGCAGGTGTCACACCCGTCACCACGAAACCCTCCCACCGGAGCCGTTCGACGGCCACGGCTGCTAACCCGGGGCGTCCTGTTCCGTCGATGACCTCAACGTTGAACGGAGGCTGGTTGGCACGACCTGCGGCTGGCGGCTGCAGTGCCTCCGCGATCACTGGACCCAGCGCGCCAGGAATGGGCAGGAGGACATGTGCACCGTTCGGGGACGTCCAGTAGGTCAGATAAGCGCTGCTGATGAACCGGCTCTTGATGTCTGTCCAACTGAGTCGGCTGCTTACCAGGCCGAGATAGATCATCTCGTCCAATCCCAGATCCGTCTCCACCGCCCCCCTGATCGCTCCCCAGAGTTGGGGGATCCGCGAGAGGACATCCAGGTCTAGCGCCTGACGGTAGAGGGCCCGCAGCACTTGCTGCTGGCGGCGGTTGCGGTCGAAGTCGTGGGTTGACCAGCGGGAGCGGACGTACCAGAGGGCGTGGCGGCCATCGAGGTGCTGGATGCCAGGGGTGAAGTCTACGTCGATCCCCTCCTCCGGATTCTCGGGATTGGGGAACGTGTCGTGCAGCTCACACTCTACTGGCACGTCCACCCCGCCCAGGGTGTCCACGATGCCGATGAATCCCGCAAAGTCAACCCGAGCGTAGTAGTGGATGGGGATGCCGAGGTTGTACTCAATGGTCGCTTTGACCAGGGTCGAGCCGCCACCAGGATAGCCCATTAACTCCCCTCGGTAGCCCGCCGCGTTCATGCGGTCGAATCCGTGGCTGGGGATCCAGACGTAGAGGTCGCGTGGGATGGAGAGCAGACTGACGAAGCCGTCCTCTGGGTTGATGCTCACCACCACAATGACGTCTGTTCGCCAGCCGTTGTTAACCGCTTCTTCTTGGTCTACGCCGAGTAGCACGATGTTGATCACTGACTCCGGCAATTCGACCGCCGGCATTGGCGTGGGCATCGGCAGCGGATGGGGGGTCGTGGTGGCTGGAGGCGTGACGGCCAGGGTGGCGTGAGGAGGGATTAGAGGCGTGGGGGTAGATGATGGCGTGGAGCGGGCAGTGGGCGACGGCGTGGGACTCGGAGTTGGAGTGAAGGGGGATTGAGTGGGAGTGGGCGAGGGTGAAGGGGATGGGGACGTGGACACGGTGGGACTTGCAGGGGATGGACTGGATGGAGGCTGCGATCGGACCAGCAGCCAGCGGATGGCAGCGGTCGTCAAGGCCAGCATGAGTGCCAGGAACAGCCACTCTAGGAGAGTTCGAATCGGACGGGGCATCATTTTGTCCTCGTGAGTTGATGTCGGAATTATACCACGCAGCAGAGAGCGGGCAAGCAGATGCGATTTCGGGCGTCGCTCTGGGCGAAAAAGGTGGTGCACCGCCAACTGCCACTTGAGACTCAATATGTGCATATGGACGAGCGCGCCTCCTTGCCAGAATCCTGTAACCGCACTACAATACGGCTCGGTTGTTCCAGTATCCGTACGAGGCACTTGATACTCGCAACAGGCGCCCTTCAGGAACTGGATTTCCTTCCAGGGAACCGCGTTCGGGCGCGATCGAGAGGCCTGGCAAGGAAGGGATCTCCACCTCGGGATCGGGAAGGGCCTGGTTTGGCCGAGGGTGTCCGATAGCTGGTATCTGCATCTGTGGTGGGAGTCTATGCCTGAACAGAATCACGTCCCGCGCGTACTGATTGTCGGCGCTGGCATCGCCGGCATGTCGGCTGCTCTAGACATCGCCAACGCTGGTTATGAAGTCTTGCTGGTAGAGCGGTTGCCCTCCATCGGAGGGCGGATGTCTCAGCTCTCAGAGACCTTTCCAACATTGGATTGCTCTCAGTGTATCCTCACCCCTCGTACAGTCGAGGTGGGGCGTCACGAGAACATACGGCTTCTCACCTACTCTGAGTTGGAGTCCGTCTCCGGCGATTTGGGGCGATTCAAGGTTCGCATCCGTCGCCACGCTGCATACGTTGACTGGGAGAAGTGCACTGGCTGCGGGCTGTGTCAGGAGAAGTGCCCGCGGAAGGTCTCCTCTGAGTTCCAGCGTGGCGTGGGCGTGCGCAAGGCTATCTATACCCTTTCTCCTCAGGCCGTACCCAACAAGCCGGTCATCGACAGAGAAGCTTGCATCTACCTTGAGCGGGGTAGATGTGGCGCCTGTGAGAAACTCTGCCCCACGGAAGCCATCGACTTTGAGCAGAAGGAATCCTTCGTCGAGGCCGAGGTAGGAGCGATCATCCTGGCCACCGGGTACGAGCTATATGGGCTCGAAAGCTTGCCGGAGTACGGAGGTGGAGGGATTCCCGATGTGGTTGATGCCTTGGCTTTTGAGCGAATTCTCTCCGCGTCCGGCCCCACGGCGGGGGAGGTGCGGCGGCCGTCGGACGGGAAGATTCCCGACGAAGTGGTCTTCGTCCAGTGTGCAGGTTCTCGCGCTCCCGAAAGGCACAACCCGCATTGTTCCAAGATCTGCTGCATGTATACTGCCAAGCAGGCCATCCTGTATCGCCACCGCGTTCACGATGGACAGGCCTACGTCTTCTACATCGACATCCGAGCTGGAGGCAAGGGCTACGAGGAGTTCACGCAGCGGGCCATGGAGGAGGAACGCGTTGTCTACTTGCGGGGGAAGGTCTCCCGCATCTTCCGTGATGGAGAGAAGGTGATGGTCTGGGGAAGCGACACGCTTAGCGGGCGGCAGGTGCAGATTGCAGCTGACCTAGTGGTGGTAGCTCCGGCGATCATCGCGCGGCCCTCCACCCTTCGCCTGGCTGAGATGCTGCGGGTGGATCTGGACGGTAGGGGATGGCTTCTCCAATCGAATGTCAACCTGTATCCGATCGAGACAAACCGCCAGGGGATCTTCTTGGCCGGGACCGGCGTGGGACCGATGGACATTCCCGAGACGGTGGCCCATGCATCCGGTGCAGCGGCGAAGGTGTTGAAGCTTCTCACTCGGTGGAAGGGGGCTGGGGACACATGATCGGAGCGCGGAAGCTCCCTTTCATAATACTGCCCCTATCGTCAGGCAGACGAAAGCCCCCAGCATATAGAGAGAAGCGCCCTTGAAGAGACGCCAGTTCAACGTCTCTGAAGGTCGGATCAGGACGGCCAACGCCATTCCCGAAAGCGCTGTGCCCATCGCTCCCAACACAATCAGCGCCACTGGATGGATGCTCAGCAGCCATCCCGCCAGGCCTAATGCGGCAGCCGTCCCCAGCGTCGCCGCAGCCACCATCCGTCTGGTCGCCACGGGTCCATAGACGTTGGGCCACACCGGTGTGCCGGCCAGTTTGTACTCCTTGGCATAGTGGCTTGCCAGCGTCAGGATGTGGGCTGGGATCCAGAGCAGCACTCCGGCTCCAAGCAGCACTCCCACCACGTCCACCCGCCCCAAGGCGAGCGCGCGCCCTGCCAGTGCTGGCATTCCCCCAGAGATGCCGCCCCAAAGGATAGAGAGAGGGGTTCGCCGCTTGAGCCAGAGCGTATAGACCCCCAGATCCAGTGCGAAGCCCAAGCTGACCAGCAGCCCGAAGAGAGGCTGCACGAGCCAGGCCAATCCGAGGCCCGATGCAGAGAGGACCAGGCCGAAGGTGAGAGCTGTCCGCGGCGCGATCTCCTGCGCAGGAAGTGGGCGGCACGCTGTGCGCTCCATCTGCGCGTCGATGTCTCGATCCAGTACCATGTTCAACGCCGTGCAGCCCGCGATGGCTGCCAGCAACGCGAGCCCCCCCAGCGTCAGCTCCGTCCACCGCACCGCTCCTGGCAGGGTCAGCCCGTAAGCACAGACACCTGTGATGAGGAGCAGCGTGGTCTGTCGGGGCTTAGTCAGCGCCGCGAGCGATAGAACCCGCCTCAGCGGATAGCCAGCTCCTTGGGATGAGCCTTGACGTGCCAGCGCTGGCGACTTGCCCAGTTCTTCGTCCATGTGCTGTGTTTTCTTTCCTCCATCTGCTGCCTGCGCGATCACGCACTTGCCCGGTCAGTTCTCGTCATGCAGAAAGAGAGGGCACGAGGACCACCAGGAATCCCCTGTGCTCAGCGTCGGCGGCAGACTCCATAGCCTATGCTTGCGACTCTACTGGATCCGTACCACGATGCGGCCCTCTTGCCAAAGCCCCTCGAGGTCGTAGAAGATCCGCAACTCTGGGGCGAATAGGTGCACCACCACCGAGCCGTAGTCCATAAGAATCCAGCCCGACGATGGATTCCCTTCCACGCGGAGAGGGAGTGACTCACAGGCCCCTTTGACGTCCTCGCGCACGCTTGAACGCAGCGTGCCCAGCTGGCGTTCGCTGCTTCCGTTGCACAGGATGAAGTAGTCGGCTATTATGGACAGCCCACGAATGTCCAGCAGCAGGATGTCTTCGCCTTTCTTGTCGACGAGGATGTCCACGATCCTTCGTGCCACATCTATTGGTTCCAGCTCTCTCCTCCTGTTCGCCGTGCTACGATTCTCTGAAATCCGAAGCCGTGGCAGGGTTGCCTTCCCACAGGCGTGTGACCTCTTTGGCTTCTTGAGCTGCACCCAATACCACCATCAATCGCACGCGCGCCTTCTGTCCGTTGAGCCTCCCCGAGAAGAGGCATCCCATCTGGCGCAGCGTGCGGTAGGCGCCAGGATATCCGTAGGCGTCCCACACTCGCCCCGAGGGGCAGCGGCTGGCGACGACCACTGCCACCCCATCCGCCGCCGCTTGCTCAACCACCGGCAGCCACCACGGGGGGATCCGTCCGCCTCCCAGTGCCTCCAGTACCACTCCTCGCGCGCCCCGCGCCAGCGCGTCCTCGAGCGGGTGGGGCTGCATCCCCACTGCCAGCTTGATCAGAGCCACTCGTTTCTCCAAACGTGGGCAGGAGAGCACCTCTCGCTCCAGTTTCCAGGCGATGTGTACGCGATCCCCCTCTACCCGCCCCAGGGGGCCCCAGCCGGGAGACTGAAAAGTGGCCGTAGAGAGGGTATCCATCTTGGTAACGAAGCGGGCCGCGTGTATCTCGTCGTTGAGCACGACCAGCGCCCCCAACCCGCGCGTCCTCGCTGCTCCCGCCACCCGCACTGCTGCCCCCAGGTTGGCCGGGCCGTCGGCACCCACCTCGGAGGCTGGCCGCATCGCGCCCGTTATCACCAACGGCTTCTCGCCGGGCACCGTAAGATCCAGTAGGTAGGCTGTCTCCTCCAAAGTGTCTGTCCCATGGGTCAACACGACACCTTTCACCTTGGGGCGCGCTGCCCAGGCAGCGACTCGTTCTTGAATCTGCTCGAGGGTCTCAAGCGTGAAGTGAGAACTGGGGAGACTGCAGACCTCCTCCGCAGTCAGTTCCGGCGCATCTGTTGGGAGGACTGCCGCCAGATCCTCGGCGCTCAGAGCGGGGATCGCTCCACCGGCCTCAGGGTCGTGGCGCATCGCTACCGTCCCTCCCGTGGCCAGCACGGCTATCCGGCTCATCGTTGCTCCAACTCCTCTCCCTCCAGTTTCAGAGAAACTACCTGAGAGACTCCTTCCGAGCCCATGGAGATGCCATATACCGTGTCTGCCGCCTCGATGGTGCCTCGGTTGTGGGTGATTACAATGAACTGCGTTTCCCGGGAGAGTTCCTCCAGCACCGATCGGAAGCGGACTACGTTGGCATCGTCGAGCATCGCGTCGACCTCGTCCAAAACGCAGAAGGGCGTCGGTCGGACGCGGAGGATGGCGAAGATAAGCGCAGCAGCCGCGAGTGCCCGCTCCCCGCCTGAGAGAAGGGCGAGGCTTTGGAGTCGCTTCCCCGGCGGACGGGCTACGATGTCGACGCCAGTGGACAGGAGGTCGTCCGGCTCGGTCAGCTCGAGACGGGCCGCCCCGCCGCCAAAGAGCCGAGTGAACGTCTGCTCGAAGACAGCCGCGACTGCCTCGAAGGTACCGCCGAAGGCTTCTTCCATCTTCTCATCCAGTTCGGCGATGACGCCTCGCAGCCGTGCCGATGTCTCTTCCAGGTCTGTTATCTGTTCGGAAAGGAACCGATGCCGCTCTAGCGTCTCTTCGTACTCCTCCGGCGCGTCGGGATTGACTGGACCGATCTGACGCAAGCGAGCATTGAGCCGCCGGATCTCCTCCTCCAGGCCCTCGGGGAGGACCTCCACCACGGGCAGAGGGGAGACCAGGGGGTGCAGCGGCAGCGGCGTCTGGGTGGTAACCTGCTCGGCTACCTCAAGTTCAACCAAACCCAGATCCTCTTTGATCCGGTCCTGGAGCTGCGTGAGCCGATCTTGGCAGCGGGCAAGTTCCAACTTACCAGCGTTCACTCGCTCCTCCATCTGCCGCACGCGGGCACGGGCCCGGCGCTCCTGCTTCTCGGCCTGCTCGCGCTCTTGATCCAGGCGGCTCAGTTCCTCCTCAGCCGGGCCGATTCCTGCTCGCGTCTGGGCCAGTTCTCGCTTGAACTGACTGGTCTTCCCTCGCAACTCCTCCAGACGCTCCTCAGCAGTTGAGCGCTCGGCGCTCAGTTCCTCCGACCGGCTTTGCCGGGCCGCCAGCTGGGACTTGATCCCCTCCAGGGTCGCCAATTCCCGCTGGATGAGAACGCGCTGGCTTTCCAGCGCTCGCTCGGCCACTGCCAGACGTGTGCGTGCCTCCGTCAGGGGACCGCTCTCGGACTGGGCAGCCGCCTGGGTCGTCTCGGTCTCCTCCCGTTCCGCTTCCTGCAGGGCGGCTTTCAAGGTTGCAAGTCGCTCCGCCGCACGGCTGGCTTTCTTCTCGAGCTTCGCCTCTCTCTGATGCGCTGTCTCCAATCGCTGGGGCAACTCCCGCCACGCCCGTTCCTGGGCCAGCACACCGCCGGCTCCCGCTCCAACGATCACCGTTCCGTCAGCGGCCACGATCTCTCCTGTCTGAGTGACGCATCGACCACCGGGCGGCAGGCTTGGCAGCTGTGCCCGTGCAGCCTCTATGTCCTCCACCAGCAGAGTATTCCCGAGCATAGCTTCTACAGCCGGGCGCAGCGGTGGCTCGCAGGTGACCACATCAGAGGCACGCGCTGGATCGTCGGGCGAACCAGATGCACGGGACTTGCTGTTCTGGCCGGGCGGCTTCTCTCCTGCCAGCGGCAGCAGCATGGCTCGCTCGCCCTCGCTCAGCATCTGGCGTGCGACGGACACTGCCTCCCAGTCCTTCACCACCAATGCCTGGGCACGCGGCCCGAGGGCTGCTTCCACGGCTGCTTCCCATTTCTCTGGGACTTCGATCAGAACTCCCAGCAGCCCTATCACACCTGGGAGTTCAGCCTGCAGGAGAGAGTGGGCACCCTGGCCCAGCGCGGTTCCCTCTTCCCGCAGGCTGGAAAGCAAATCTCGCTCCATCTTCAAGTGGGCCTGGGCTGTGCGCGTCTCAGCTATCGCTCTACTGAGATCCTCCTGCTCAGCCTGGAGGGCTTCTATTTGGTCCTGGATCTGTGCGCGGCGGTCGATCTTCTTCTGCGCCTGCTCACGCAGGTGTTGCAGTTCCTTCTCCAAGGCGGCCATTCGCGATTCGTGGGCCTTCATCTCGGTGCGCAGCTTCTCCAGTTCAGCCTGGGCCGACTGGACCCGGTGACTCTGTGATTCCTGCTGGACCACGAGTGGTTCCAGCTCCTGAGCCACCTCCTCTCGCTGAGCTGCCAGCAGGCGGACGCGCTCGGTGAGAGTGGACACCTCCCGTTGGGCGGCGTCCATCTGATCATGCAGGTCGGCCGTCCGCCGGTAGGTATCTCGCAGCTGAGCTCGGAGTTCTGTCTGCTGCTTGCGAAGTTGGGCCGATCGAGCGGCAAGCGTCTCTACGTCTGACTGGCGCGCCTCTAGTTGCTCCTCTAGTCTCCTAGCGTGCTGATGGACTGTGCGCAGCCTCTCCTGTTCCTGTCCCCAATGGTAGCCGTACCAGGCGCGCTGCAGTCGATGGAGGTGGGCAGAGATTCGCTCATGCTCCTGGAACCGCTCGACGTGTTTCTCCAGGCGCCGGAGTCTGGGGGTTATTTCGCTGAGGATGTCGTGGGCCCGCTCCAGGTTCCGCTTGGTCTCCTCCAGCCGGTCTGTCGTCTTCTCTCGCTGGGAGCGGTATACAGCGATGCCCGCGGCTTCCTCGAAGAGAGCTCGCCGTTCTTCGGGGCGGAGGGAGAGGGCGGTATCTATCAACCCCTGCCCGATGACGGCGTAGGTGCGTTCGCCGAGGCCACTCTCCGCCAGCAGGTTGTTTAGGTCGCGGAGAAGGATCCTGTTGTTGTTGAGGAGGTACTCATTCTCGCCAGACCGGTGACCGCGGCGGCCGATGGTTACCTCGGTGTAGTCCACCGGCAGCCAGTCCTGACTGTTATTGAAGGTGACCAGCACCTCAGCCATCCCAGCTCGAGCGCGGTTTCTACCCCCGGAGAAGATCATATCCTCGGTGGTCTTGCCCCGGAGGATACGCATGCTCTGCTCTCCCAACGCCCAGCGGATGGCGTCGGCGATATTGGACTTGCCAGAGCCATTGGGGCCGACGATGGCAGTGATGCCGGTCGGGAATACGAACTCCGTCCGGCTAGCGAAGGATTTGAAGCCCTGAAGCTCGAGTCTCTCAAACAGCATGGAACGCGGCCAAGAGTATACCTGGCTTTGTGGGTAGTGTCAATGCTTTCATTCTCACCACCAGGGCAGTACTGCAGCCTCGCTTCGGACGACGAAGGGTCTGTTGCTCATTTGCCTCTGGAAGACCCATCGTGAGGCTGTCGAAGGAAGGCGTTCTCTTGCAGAGGCGATCGCTCGGCAGGCAATGTGCCTTGGCAAGCTGGCACTTGATCGCTGAGATTCTGATTTGTCGAAAGCTGCTCCTTACGCCTGCCGGTTAGGAGTTCGCATATCAGAATCCGTATGATCAAGTACAAGCCGAGATTCTGCTGCTAACCTCCTCGCCTTCCTCGCCGGAAGAGATCCCGCAGGGATCCCCTGTCTCTGTGCTGCCTCTCCTCTGCTGACGAAAGCCGCGTTCCGCAGCGGCTGCAGAAGTGGGCCTCGCGCTCCATCAGCAGGCCGCACTCGGGACAGTTGATCGGCTGGAAGTCTCCCAGGCCCGCGCCGCAGGCAGAGCACTTGGGTGCCCCAATGGGGTTACCCACACCGCAGTACGGGCAAGTGACCATCGTCTCTTCTGCCCGCAGGCCCAGGCTGGCTCCGACGCTCTCGCAGTAATGTTCCACGGCTTCCCACACCTGCTGGGGAAGCGTCAGTCCGGAGACGGAACGGGCGATGTCGTCAATGCGGGTGACGAGCGAGAGCGGGTTGACGAGTGCCATCAAGCCCGTCTGGGCCAGGTCGGCCACCGCTCCCAGCCAACGCTGCTGGCCCAACGTCACCTCTATTCCCCCCTCGGTCTGGGCGATGCCGACGGTCAATGCCATCTGTGGTCCGCCCCAGCCCCAGTCGCGGGAGCCGACTTGCACCAGAACGTGTTCGCCCTGGCCTACCTTTTGGGCCATCAAGTCCCCGCCGTCGAACTGGGCCACCAAGGCATCTGCCAGTTCCTCAGCGCTAATCTCTCCACGATAGGTTCGCTGTTCCATACGTCACCTCATCTACCTCGTCATCTCCACTAACCCTACGTTCGCCAACATCTGGAAGTACTCTGTCAGCATTCCCACGGCTTCGTGGCCGGCCTCCTGCTGTACGAGAGCGGCGATCTCGGCCACGCTACGATCCCCGTTGGCCCAGTACTGAGCCAACACGGGCAGAGTGCGGGATATCTTTCTCAAGCGTTGCTGTAACTCCCACCAGGAGTCGCGGCCTGACTCGTCCAGTCGTGCGACGGCGCCCCGCATTTGGAGCGGGCCCCGGAAGCGCTGCTCGGGGATCATCTCCGCTCCGTCCACCTCGGGCAACGCCGAAATGGATCGGGATGGGAGGAGATTGGCGACACGACCCCACTCCGCCTCTGCGAAATCCGTGTCCTTTCTCTGGAGACTGGAGACGTCCACTGCTGCCAGGCGCCTCAGGCGATCCAGCGCCTCGCGGTGACGGGTCGAGCGATACCTCAGTTGGCGCCGCAGTGCCTCCTTTCCTCCCTCGTCTTGCTCGTCGGCCTGGGTCACGGCCTCTTGTGCAGTGCCAATGATCCACCTCCGGAAACGGGCGGACATCTCCCGCGCCAGCCAGCGTACCTCGCCCTGTCCGGCCTGGGCCAACCAGTAGGCGTAGACCCCGGCCATCGAGCCTACTCGCTCAAGCATGCGCGGGTCCACCCGATCCGGCGTGTCGCCGCTGGTGTGGTAGAAGCGATCCGGCCACTGAATGATCATCGGCATTGGCACGCCCACGGATGGATCAGAGAAGATGTAGTGATCCGAGCCGCCGCTGAAAGGTGTGTCGGCGTAGCGGAAGAGGGGAAAGCCCCCCAGGCTTCCGTGCGTCCTTACCTCCGGCAGGAGGCGTTCTCGCAGGCGGGCCAGGAGGGCACCAGCGAAGTTCGACAGTGCATCCGGGGGCTGCTCAATGAGGAGCGAACTGCCACACTGCTCCTGATCTTGGCCGACCATGTCCAGGTTCAGCCCCGCGACCATGTGGGGGATTTGATCCTCGTGGGTGGAGAGGTAGGCGAAGGTCCCCACGATCTCCGGCACCCACAGGAAGCGGATGGTGCGCCGCGGCTGGCTCAGATCCCCGTGGGCGATGAGAGCTTCCAGGGCGCGGGCGACCTCGAGGAGGGCTGCCGCGCCGGACGCGTTGTCGTTGGCTGAGGGCTGCGGGTGGCAGAGGTGGGCGACCAGCAGGATCTGCTCGTCGGTTGTGCCTGGGATCGTCGCCTCCACCACCTCCAGCGTACCGTCATATAGCCTGGCGTCCACGTGGGCGCGTACCCGCAGCGTGTGTTCGCGAGCTGAGCGCCGAAGTCGCTCTCCCTCCCTTGGTGTGAGGGCGAAGCCGAACCCCTCCGGTTCCTGGCCTCTCCACCAGAAAGAGGTGTACTCGATGGCATCTGGCAGCGACCAGGCGGGACGGACAGGTTCTACCTCCCTCATTCCATCATAGATGAGACCGACAGCTCCCCGGCGGATCACTGCCAGGTCGTGCACTCGCGGCAGGCTGCCGCGCGTCAGAACAACCTTGCCGGTCAGGTCCAACCCCTCGTATTCGTTGGAGTTCTCTCCTCTCTCCATCAGCACCACCTCTGCCTCGCCCGCGAACGGGAGGCTGCGAGCTGCCAGATGGAGGGGCGAATCGCGGTAGTCGGCCAGTTTCCGGGCCTGGTCGACTGGCTCGAGCAAATGGAGGGTGGCCTGGCGGGCCTCCCACTCCTGGAAGCTGACTGCGCTCCAAAACGAGGTCTCCTGATCTGCAGGGAAGGTCAGAATCTGCGTCTCCAGCCCCGCCCGCGCCAATCGCTCCTGGGTCCACTCCGCCGCGTGCCGGAAGCCGGGGCTGGCCTGGATGCGGTGGAAGCGGGCGATGTCCGCCACCGCCTGTGCGGCTGCCGGACCAGAGATCTCGTTTGACAGTGTCTCCCACAGCGATTTGAACATCTCGCTCCTCTTTTTTCTGCGATTTGTGATCCATTATACCCCTCCCGACCGGTAACTCAAGCGAGTTGGGTCGGGAGGATCTTCAAAGAGGGAGTGTGAGTACTGGATGCCACTCGAAGTCTGGTCTTCAACCTAATGAGCGCTCATAGATGCGGTGCCGCTTGTAGGGTTCGACCCCCAGTGCTTGCAGTTCCTGGATCATGCGGAAATTGGTCTCCTGGACCTGTACCAAGTCAGCATACTGATACTGGGGGCGGTCTACCAGCGTGTGGTACATCTCGGCGTACAGCAGCGCGTTGCCGCCGAGGCCTCGGTGCTCCTCGAGGATGGCGCCGCCGTTGAAGTTGAGCCAGCGGGTGCGCTTCAATTCTCGCAGGATGTGGAGCCAGCCTGTGGGCCACATCCGTCCTCGGCAGCGCTGGAGAGCGCGCGACACATCGGGGTAACCTAGCACGAAGCCGACGATCTCGTTTTCCTTCATCAACAGCTTGATCAGCCCAGGATCGGCGACAGCGAGGATGCGGTCGGCGAAGACCTCAGCCTCCGCCCTGGTGATGGGTGCGAACCCCTGCACCTCTACGAAAGCGTCGTTGTAGACGGCGGCCACGCGGGGGATCATAGCACGCAGATCGGATTTGGACTGAAAGCTTACGGTGCGGAAGCCGCGTCGGCGTTTGACCCTCTCCGCCACTCTAAGGAACCGCTCGGGGAGGCTGATCTCTCGGTCCATATAGCAGGAGACAAAGTCGAGTTCCTTCTCGAAGCCAGCGTTCTCCAGCAGTTCCCCGTAGTAGGCGTAGTTGTAGGGGATGCCCAGAGCTGGTCGGTGCTCGAAGCCTTCTACCAGCAATCCCTGCCCGTCGCCCGGGGCGAAGCCTTTTGGGCCCCACATCCGCTTCAAGCCGCGTCTGCGTGCCCACTCGAAAGCGGCGTCGAAGAGGGCGCGGGAGACCGAGGGGTCGTTGACGGCGTCGAAGTGGTAGAAGAAGGCGGTGCGCTCCTGATGGTAGCGGTTGTAGCGAGTGTTGTCTAGAACCGCGACCCGTCCCACGACCTCAGCGCCGTCCCATACCAGGAAGAAGGCGGCCTCGGAGTGCTGGTAGAAAGCGTGGCGGCCCGGATCGAGCTGGGTGCGGATTTCCCCGAGAAAGGGA
>JASFWK010000052.1:0-13162 GCA_050049355.1 Anaerolineae bacterium
CCCACGGCCGTGCCGGTCCCAGGACGACCTGGAGGGCTGCTTCTCCGGCCTCACTCTCCCAGCTCACCGCCTGCCCCGCTGCCGAGAGATTCCCCGTGTCGAAGAAGGTTGCGGCGTTGGGGACCCTCGGCAGGTGGAGATAGGCCGAAAGCCCCGGCTCTGAAAGCGCCAACAGCCCTGTGTCTGCTCCTCGCTCTGCTGCGTGTGCCGCCAGGGCCAGCGCCAGCATCGTCCGTCCGGTCCCGCCGGCTGGGCCGGACCAGAAGGCCACTGTTCTCCCACGGGTTCTGTCGTGCGCCGGGTTGAGAGACTCACATTCCCTCGTGCCTTCCCGCTGAAAGCCCGGGGATGATTGGTGTGTGGGATCCGGTGGAGAGTCTGCTGCCGCTGCCTGGCCCATCACCACCGGATCGGTTGGGGCGCCCTCGCCGGGCGCTGGTCCAGCGCCCGGCGAGGATGTGATCTCCTCTTGTGCACTTTGTGCCTGCGCAGCCGCACTGACTACCAGGAGTTCATCCCCGGTGACGACTCCGGCGCCCAGCAACGTCTCCGCCTCGTGCACCACACGTCGCCCTGTTTGATGGATGAGTTGATACGACCCACCGTCGTCAGCAGAGGGGAGTCCCAGAACTCGTATCAGCTTAGGTAGTAGGATCCGCAGCTGCACTTCGCCCGGCAGCTCAAGCATCAGTGTGCCGCGCGGGCTTGAGGAATGCACAGTGACGACAAGTGAATCCATTGGACTAGTTATCTACCCTCAAACGCCGCCGGGAAGGTCCGTGTCACCGGACGCGAATTGAAGCTTTTCACAGGGATCGCCTTCCGGCAGCCTCCCTCTTCCGCGCCAGGACTTCCCCTCTGCTCCAGAATTCGCGGGGTTCGCAGCGAATGGCGATCTCAAGGCTCAGACTCTTGTGCGGGAGTTACCGTAAGCCGCACGAACCCCCCTTGGCTGTCGCTGCTGACCTCCACAACTCCTATTAGGTGGTGGCCGACGACAACTTCCTGACCGGCATAGACGCGGACTCGCTGCGACAGGCCATCATCCTCGACGACCCACAACATAGCTGTGACTCCTTCTGTGATAGTCCCCTCTTCATCTTGATATTCCGATCTCATAAGGTTTCCGGCGGCTATCTTGAGGCCATTGAGGTTCAACTGGGTGCTTTCGCGAATCAAGTAGACATTCGTGTCCACGCTTTCTCCCTTCGGTGTTGCGGTTGCTGTGAATGCGGCACATGCGGTTAGGCATATGAGGCAGGCAGTGGCAAGGCACAGAACCATCCACTCTGCCGCAAACGGACTCCGTTTGCCCGGATCAACTGTCCAGAGGATTGACCGAAACACGCCGAAAAGCCTCTTGGAACTCTTCAAAAGACAATCTCGTCTCGCCATGTTGCCATCCCCAGGGATTCCTGAGCGTAACTGCTCCTGCCTCTCTATCCACCTGCGTGATGTAGTACTCATGATTGGCCGCTATCCTCCCGGTTGTATACATTGGGTTCACATCGGTCTTATCTGGGATGTCCCATCCCAGGATCTCTATGTCGGCCAGGCTGGACGCTGTTATCGCGTATCCCTCCTCGTCAAAGCGGGCCAACGCGTCGAAATCCAGATCGGAAGTTGAAGACCACTCGCTCGGCGTTCCGGTGAGGTGTTCCAGGACCGTGTGTCCCCATCCTCCTTCGATGTCGTCGTAGCCTCCGTGGTGCTGCGCGTAGGCCTTCTCTATCAGCATTGGCCACAGCTCTTGCCGTCCCTCGGCGGCATCTCCAGATTGGGCGAATACGGGCCTGCCATCTCTAAGGGGGAAATCGGGGGTTACGACGACCTCAACAGGCCTGAGTTCCGAGGAGAAGAGGCCCGCATCCTCGTAGAGTGTAACTGTGTATGTCCCGTCTCCGTTATCGTGTATCATCTCTCGAATCGCGTCGGGATTTCGATAGGAGATCCCTGCCATTGCGGCCATGAGATGGCAATCACGCAGTTGACCCTGGGCGACATCCTCCCATTCGATATCTGTCCGGTCCCCTCGCCCCTGTATGAAAGGTTGCCCCACTACGCGGCCGTATTCGGCATCTCTTACCCCTCTCACTCTCCTGAAGTCCGGGTCGTCGGGGTCGCGACCCCTTCTGGAAGGGCCACCGCTGTCCCAATCGACCCAGGGCATCCCCGCGAGATTCCTGGCTGCGGTGTTGTCCTCTTGCTCAAACACGTCTGCCACGCGCACCAAAGTGCGCCCCAAGCCCCCCATCTTCTCCGCCACGTGAGCGCTTTCCGGCCGTACGCGGCCGAGCAAATCCTCTGCCCGCGCCCGGCTGAGGCCATCCCAGGCTGAGGTATCCAACCCGCCGATGGCGCTCTGCAGCTCGTGCCCCGCCTCGGCCAGGCGGTCGCTTTCGGCGATGAGGCGCCGGCCGACCTCTCTGACTCTTTCTGTCTCGATGCGGATCTTTGGCATAGCTTCTCTCCTTGACTGGTATAGTGTTTGGGTTGCTCGCCGTGTTCTCCACTACCACAAGGACACCGAGAGACGAAGATCATTGGACCGCTCGTCTGATCCATATTGACCAGCAGCTTGTGTACACCTGGGTATCTCTGGCGAGGATTGGCGCCCCTTGGAGTTGAGGCGCCAGTCTACTACTTGAGGAGACAGAGAAGATAGGGGAAAGGCCCTGAGCGTGTGGGCTCAGATGGAGGAGTGTGTGGATTGTACACGAAAGTGAATAGGCGGGCGCGTACATTGGCTGCGTTGTCTGCTGCGTTGGTCGCCCTCTTGAGAGTGTTCTTATGGAAGCGCAAGCGCTTAGTCGAAGCGTGCTTCTCTGGCGACGTTGTTAGGTCATTGTTACGAAAGCCCGCCCCGCGCAACTTGCATCCTGCGGGGTAAGCAGTATAATTATACTCACCTTTCCAATCTTGTCCAGTTAGAAACGGAGGTAACCATGGCGCAAATCATCGTCGCTCCGGAAAGGCTGGAGGGTGTCGCCAGCACGTTCGACACCAAGAAGAGCGAGACGGAGAACCTCATCAACTCGCTCAAGAGCACCCTGGAGAGCCTGGACGCGGAATGGGACGGTGTGGCCCAGGCCAAGTTCTACGAGCAGTGGAACGAGATGCTCCCCAAGATGTGCCAGTTTACGGACTTGTTGGGCGAGATCTCCTCTGAACTGCGCCACATCGCTCAAGTCTTCCGCGAGACAGACGAGCAGGTAATCTAGGGTGCTTTTCGGTCTTGTCGTCCCTCGCGCGGTTCGGCGCCAGGGATCACATCACACCATACAAAGGAGGAAAGACAAGATGGCCGAGATCCGTGTATCCCCTGAGCAACTGAGAAGCGTCGCCACCCAGTTGGATACCCATCGAGAGGAGGTTGACGGCGTGCTGACCAATGCCATCAACACTATCCATACTCTGGAGGGTGAATGGGTTGGTATGGCGCAGATAGACTACACGCAGATTTTCGACAACGAGGTGCCCGTGATGCGGACTCGGGTTGCTGAGATCCTTGAGAACCTGTCCCGTGAGCTGCGCCGCATCGCCCAGACCTTCGAGGAGGTGGATCAGCAGGTCGTCTAAGCCGAATTGAGGCGTGTGCGAAACGGCGGTGACCTCGCGTCACCGCCGTTTTCTTATTCCTCCGCCCAGCTCGCTGGATTTGCCCCCGTGTTGGTCCAGCGCCGCCTCAGACGGGCCACCCAATCGGCGACCGAGGCGCTGTCTCCCGGCGTCGCCACCTGTATCATTGCCCCAAACCCGTTGCGCACCGCGTAGCCCCGCCCGGGAACCGTTTGCCTGATCTCCGAGGCCTTCATCCGTAGACCCAGCGGGTTCTGGTCGCCAGCGTCCAGGATCCGCAAGATGAAGCCCGAGCGCCCGATTCTCAACTGCTTGATGAGAGGATCTCGAAACGCTATCCCTCCTATGTCGGGCAGCGGCCCGGTAACAACGATATGGACGTCCACATTCCGCCCGCGCTTGGCAAGCGCCAACAGCCCATCCGCTATCTCACGCTCCCTCCCCACCGCGTTGAAGAACTCGTCGTAGTCGTCAAACATCACTACGATATGGGCCCACTCATCGACGCCCGCAGATCCCTGAGCCAGGGTCCCTTCACGGCGCCGAATCTCGGCCAGCAGCTGGGGCAGGACACCGCTTTCGTGAAACTCCTCCGACCCCCGGCAGCAGTCGAGTACGTGAGGTAGCTTCTTCAGAGGCTCGAGGCTGCCGCGCCTGCCAGACGTGAGCACGAATTGCACCTGCTGCGGCGAGTTGAACTCCGCCAGCGCCAATGCCCAGGTCAGAAGCAGGGTGGTCTTTCCCCCCTGAGGCGTGCTGGAGACGATGAAATGAGGACCATCGTCTACCAGGTCGACGAAGGCAGGCCGCAAGCGCGTGCCGTCCAGCCCTATCGGCACCGCGACCATCGGCGGGACCAAGCCAGCGGAGATGCGTGACAGGACGCTCTCCAGAGAGACCTTGATCGGAAGTGTCTCCACAGGCTCGGGCCGCGGGCCGTCCCAGGCCTTGTCCATTCTATCCACGATGCGCTGCAGTTCCGCGATCTGCGCGCTCTCGTCCTGCTCGTAGCCGGGAGAGGCGGTCTGGAACTCCAGCGGAGGACGTCCGTACCATCCTCGACCGGGCGGGAACTTCTGCCCCTGGCTCAACCTGATCCTTGTGCCTAGCACCATCCCGTATTCGTCGGCCTCCGCAAGACGCAAGACGATCCGCCGTGTCACTACACTGCTTATGGCCATTGGAACGTCGCCGGCTCGGTCGCCCATCAGCGTCAGGTGAATTCCATAAGGCCCCCCCTCGCGGATGAGACGTGTCAGCGGGAGCATCTGCTCGTGGAACAGGGTGCGGAATTCCAGGAAGCCGGCGACAATCACCAGGATTGCCGGCGGAGCTTGCTCGGGCTTCAGTTCGCGCAGCCGTGTCAATCCATCCACCCCAGCTCGGTTACACAGACGCTTGCGCTTCTCCAGGGAATCGAGCAGGCGCCGCAGCAAGCGTCGCACGCGCTCATCGTCCGTCGGGGCGAGAAGTCCCCCCACGTGGGGTAGGCTCTTGAAGACGTGGAGTGCTTGTCCTCCGAAGTCGAGCAGGTAGAGCTGCAGTTGGTCTGGGGCATGGGTGCAAGCGAGGCTCATGACCAGGGTGCGCGCCCACATTTCCTTTCCCGATCCCGGCGCGCCCAAGACGATCAGCTGCCCGTCCTGCCGGCCAAGCTCAATCAGCAGGGGGCCCTGGCGCTGGTTCGCAGGATCGTCCAACAAACCCAGGAGCGCTCCCAGCCAGGGCCGCCTGGGTGGGTTGGGCGGGCGCACTTGCCCTTCCAACTCCTTTCCGGGTGAAGGATCAAAATGATCCCAGGCCCACGTCTCTCCATCCCACCCGGCGTATCTCCCCTGACGCAGCAGGTCGGGTAGGGCGACGTGATCGGGCAGCGGATCGGGCCAGGGGCTGGGCAGCTTCTTGATTCTCATTTGCTTCGCCACGTCTGCCAACTTCTGCACCACCATTTTGAGATCCGTTGAGGGCTCGCCTCCGGCGTCGCGCCGTCCCTGGACTCGCTTGGAATCGAGGAGTACCTTACGCTCTCCCAGGGGCGAGACTTCCGCGATAGTGATGTGATTCTCCTGGGTGTCTCCCTCCTTATCATCTGCGCTGCGGTAGGGGCCAGCCACGCGCGCGACCTGGAAGAGCTCGAAGACGTCGTCGTTGCCCACCTGAAGATATCCACGCCCCGGCATGCGCGGTAGGTTAGCGGCCTCTGGGCGGTGGAGCATCTCCATGCTCTCCTGGCGCGATTCGACCCGAAGGCAGATGCGGAACTTGGCGTTGGCCCAGATCTGTTGTTTGACCACACCGGCCGGGCTCTGGGTGGCCAGGATGAGGTGGAGACCTAACGAGCGTCCCACTCGTGCAATGCCGATGAGCCCATCCAAGAAATCTGGATATTCGCTGACCAACTCGGCGAACTCGTCAATGATCACCACCAGGCGTGGAAGTGGCTCTTCGACTCTGCCCTGCCAACGGAGTTGCTGATAGAGGCCGATATCGTTGACGCCGACGGCGTTGAACAGGCGCTTGCGCCGATCCATCTCCGCCCTCAGGGCCATCAGGGCGCGCTCGGTCAGGTTGCCGCTCAGATCGCTGACCAGACCCTGCGTGTGGGGCAAATCGACCAGGTCGGAGAAGGCCCCACCGCCCTTGAAGTCGACCAGGACAAATCCCACATCGTGAGGATGGTGCGTCAGCGCCAGGGCGACCACCAGCGTCTGGAGCAGTTCGCTCTTACCAGACCCGGTCGTGCCGGCGACCAGTCCATGGGGGCCGTGACCGGTGTGGTCCAAATCCAACACCAGCGGCTGATTGCCGCGCTGTTCACCGATCGTAACCTTGAGGTACTGATCGGGTGAGCGACGCTGCCAGTTTCGAGCGACGTTGCATGTGGCTATGTCCTCAATGCCCATCAGATCCAACAGGCGCACGCTGGAGGGGAGGGCGGTGTCGCTTCGAAGTGTGTGCACCTGGATAGGGGCGAGGCTGCGTGCCAGTTGTTCGCAGAAAGCCGCATCGGCGTACTCGGGCCAGCAGAACGTGGGCTCGCCGGCGACCCCGGCGGTGGCGTACTTGAGCTGGCCGTTGGGTTGAATCGCAACTACGGCGCTGCAGCCCATTGGCACCTGCGGAGCCTGGTCGACCAGGAAGATGGCTGTCACGTTCAACTCCCGCGCCTCGCTGGAGAGGAGAAGATGGACGGCCGGATCATCCCGCACCTGGCTGTCGTTCTCCACCAGCAGCACCAGCCAAGGCCACGCTGGTGATCGGTCGACGTGTCGTGCAGTGTGGAGTTGGTTCTGGCGGCGGTGCAGTTCGTCCAGAAGATCCCGGAGCAAGTTCTCTGTAGAGAGGGGATCGCCGGCCAGATAGCGCCGTCGACTCGGCCGGCTCAGCGCATACGTGTGCGGCAGCCAAGTGAGCCACTGCCACTCCGCCGCCCGTTCCGGGGAATATGCGACCAAGAGGTGGACCTCGTCGGGCGAGTGGTGGACGGCCAGGTTGCAGATCAGGGCACGCGCCACGTCCGTGCGGGCGCGCAAGGAGCCTGCGATGCCCAGAGGCCCCTGGCGAACCGTTCCCGTCACCGGTACTTGCGGAACCACGGCGTACTCAGCTTCCAGAGCGAGTGCTCCTTCGAGACGCGGGTCCGGCATGTCCGGCTGCGGCACCGAGATGGCGACCGTGGACGGCAGCTCTCCGATGCCCAGCCGGACGTTCAGGAAATCGGTATCTCCGGGCCGGCGCTCCCAGAGCTTCGGATCGCGGTCGCGAGCGCGCGTCATCAGGATCTCCAGCTCGGGGTCCACCTCGGTGCGGATGCGCTGCTGCTCCAGGCGCAGGTCTTCCAGTTCCGCCTGCTTCTCATCCAGCACGGCTGCGTATGCCTTCTTGGCCTCCTCGGTCTGCTTTAGGCGATTCCTGCGCTGGGTTAGCCTTCCTATGATGGACGCGGTCACGGAGAAGCCCGACATAACGACCATCGGGAGCGCAAGCCGCCAGTCCCCCCTGATCCATCCATACACACCAACCATCACGAAGACGCCGGCCAACGGCAGCAGGAGCTGGAGCCAACTTGATTTGGGCGAAGGACTTACGGAAGGCGGAGCGGGGATCCTTACCTCCCCCTGGGGCAGGGGTTCCTGGATGCGGGGCATACGGTTGAAGGGTAGAGTGCGTGTCATGATTCCTCCGGTGATTCACACTTCAAGGCCTGCCTGTGCAGAAGGGAACACATCAGGCCACCCTTTCCCCAAGACCTCGCTCTCGTGTGTCCCCGCGCTTCTTGGCTGAACGCAGCTTTGGGTTCACACGAAGCTCAGAGGCGTTCGATATTGCACTGTTGGGGCAGGCGACAGTATATGTTCACTTGGCTGGGAAGTCAACTCTTGCCTGGACTAAGGTGGCTGGGTGCGCTAGAATAGACCCACAAGCGGGCACGGTCTCAGGAGTTCGAATGATGACTCGCCCGACATGACCGCGAGTCTGGCGGCGGAGACAGGAACGACAAGAGATCTCCGGGTTGGCCTCTTGGCCCAACTGCGAGAGATTCACCTCTACCGAACGTCACACTCTCGCCGTCTCCACCGTGCCTCTGTGGTTGGTGGGTTTCGGTCTTGTCTGACAAGAGAGGAGGTTGCCATGGATCGGCTGGCGGGACTTCGTCTGGCTACCCGCGCTGTCCACGCGGGCGAGAGAGACTCCCCTTCCGACTTCATCCCCACTGTTCTTCCGATTCATCCCTCGGTCACGTATCGGTACGAGCGAATGGAGGATTTGGACGAGGTATTTGCTGGAACACGGGATGGGTACGTCTACAGCCGCTACGGCAGTCCCACCGTCGCTGCCTCGGAGCGGGCTGTGGCCGCGCTGGAGGAGGGGCAGGGGGCTGTGGCGTTCGCCTCCGGGATGGCGGCCATTCACACTGCCTTGTTGGCCGCGGGGGCACGGGCGGGCTCGGCGATTGTGGCGGCTCAGGATCTCTACGGCGCCACCTATGCGCTGCTGGATGAGACCCTGCGCTCCCAGGGGGTCACCGTGCGCTTTGTGGACGCGGTGGAGCTGGACGCGGTGGACGAGGCTTGCGCAGCGCTTGATCCGGTGGTGTTGCTCGTGGAGACCATCTCGAACCCGTTACTCAAGATGGCCGACTTGGAGGCGCTGGCCGAGGTGGCCCACCGGCACGGCGCGGCGCTGCTGGTGGACAACACCTTCGCCACTCCCTATCTGGTGCAGCCTCTTACGCTCGGGGCCGATGTGGTGATCCACAGCGCCACCAAGTATCTGGGAGGTCACGGAGATCTACTGGCCGGGGTCGTGGTCACTTCCGAGGCTCGGCTGGAGGATCTGCGCGAGGTGGTCAAACTGACCGGCGCCAACCTGGGGCCTCAGGAAGCGTGGCTGCTGCTGCGGGGGATCAGGACACTGCCGCTGCGGATGGATCGGCACTGTGAGAACGCTTCCGTCGTGGCTCGCTGGCTGGAGGCACATCCCAAGGTGAGCCGGGTTCTCTATCCCGCGCTCCCGTCCCATCCTCAGCACGAGCTGGCGATGCGGATGTTTCGGGGGCGGGGGTATGGAGGCGTCGTCTCCTTCGAATTGGCTGGCGCTGATAGGAGCGGGGTCTTTCGCTTCTTCGAGGCGCTGCGGGTGTGCCTGCCGGCCACTACCCTGGGAGATGTCTGCACGCTGGTTCTCTATCCGGCCCATTCCTCCCACCGCGCGTTGAGTCCCCAGGAGCGGGAGCGCATCGGCATCGGCGAAGGCCTGGTGCGCATGTCGGTGGGGATCGAGGCGGTGCAGGATCTTCTGAGTGACCTGGAGCAGGCGTTGGACGTGCTCGAGTAGGGAGTCTTGGCATGCGGTCGCGAATTACGAGGCGGCCCGCCTGTCCAGCGGCAGCCGCACCACGAAGGTCGCGCCGCCGCCGGTGGGGCTTTCGATTTCGATCTCCCCTCCGTGCTCCCGAACGATGCGCCGGGCGATGGCCAGCCCTAGCCCAGCCCCCTCCTGCTTGCCGTGGGAGAAGAAGGGCTCGAAGATGCGGCTGGCCAGTTCTGGAGGCACTCCCGGACCGGTGTCTGTGAACCGCATTTCGACCCACTCCCCCGCCTGCTGAGTGGTGACCGTCAGCTTGCCCCCCGTGGGCATAGCGTCCCGAGCGTTGGTGGCGATGTTGTAGATCACCTGAGTCATGCGGCTGGGATCTACCCAGACCTCGCCGGTGTATCCCAATTCCATCATCACCTCGATCCCACGGTCGCTGAAGTCCACCTTGATGACCGCGATGACCTGTTCCAGGAAATCGGATAGGGGGCAGGGGGCGAGGTCGAGCGTGATCTGGCCGCCCCGAGTGTAATCCAGGATCTCCTGAGCGGTGTTGATCAGGCGACGGGCCATGGCGACGATCGCCTGACTTAGTTTCTGGCGTGTGGTTCCCGATAGTTCCGGTCGACCCAGGAACTCGGCGCTGCGGATGATTCCGCCCAGCGGGCTGCGGAGGTTGTGGGCCACAGCACTGGCGACGCGCCCGACGGCGGCCAATCGTTCGGCGTCCAGCGCCTGCTGCCGCAGGCGAGCGTTCTCGATCGCCACCCCAATCTGGTGGCCAAGAGCCATGACCAGGTTCAGTTCCTCGGTGTCGAATCCTCGGGGCGCAGAGGTAGCCACTCCCAACGTGCCCACGGTCCTGTCCTGGACTCTCAGAGGGACGATGGCGAAGGCACGGAACTCGTCGGTGGTGACACCCAGCTCAGCCAGGCGGGGATCCTCGGCCAGGTTCTCCACCACCAGTGGTTCTCCAGACTGAGCAGCCTGCCCCACGGGGCCTTCCCCCAGACGGATACTCCGCTCTCTCTCGATGTAGTCTGGACCCAGCCCGTGGAAGGAGACGACGGTGAGTTCCTCTGTCGCCTGATCCAAGAGACGGATGCACCCTGCCTCGACCTCCATAACCTGCGTCATTTTCAGGATGGCTTGGTCCATGATCTCTTTGAGAGGGAGTGGCTGGTTGATGACGGAGGCCAGAGCGTTGAGGGCGGCCAGCCTGCGGGCGTTGCGCTGCGTGTCTTCGAACAACTGGGCGTTGGCAATTGCCACTCCCAGCTGCTGGCCGATGGCGGTCAGTAGTTCGAGGTCGGCCTGGCCGAAAGCCCCCGGAGTGCGTGCGGCGACGCCAAGGGTACCGACCACGTGCTCACGCGAGCGGAGGGGGACCTCCGCGCGGGCGTGCAGTCCTTCTTCCATCAGTGCGGCTCGGACGGCCGGGCGCGACGACGGGCGTGTCCACATATCCTCGATGAGTGCCGGTTCCCCCGTCAATGCGACGTGCCCCGCCGTCCCTTCTCCAAGGGGGATGGACCGGATGGTGGCACTGTACTCCTCCGAAAGTCCCTGGCTGTACACGAAGGTCAATTGGTCGGTCTGCCGATCGAGCAGGCGAACACCTCCTGCATCGGCGCTGACCACTTCGACCACCCGCTCCACCGCATCGGCCAGGAGCGTCTCCAGGTCTAGCGCCTGGTTGATGGCAGCGGCGACGGCGTTGAGGGCGGCCATTTCCCGGTGACGGCGTGCCAATTCCTCGTAGAGACGGGCATTCCGGATGGTGATCGCTGCCTGGCCGGCCAGGCCCTCCAGGAGCCGCAGGTGTTGCTCCTCGAAAGCCCCTGCGCGCTCGTGGATCAGCACCAGCGTACCGATGAGTTCCTCGCCAGCCATAAGAGGCAGGCCGACGTATGCTTGGAAGGGATGCTCCCCCGGCAGGAGGTCAGGCCGCAGATCCTGGCGGGTGTTCACATCTGGGACGAACAGCGGCTGCTTGTGGCGCACGACCCAGCCGGTGTAGCCCTCGCCAGGTGGATAACTCTCCCCAATGGGAAAAGTGCGCTCTGGATCGCAGCGGAGGGCCTGCAGGGTCAACATCTGCCGTTCCTCATCCCATAGGCTGATCTCGGCCAGCGAGCAGGGAACCAGTTCCGCGACTGCTCCTACGATCGAATCCAGCGTCTCCTGGAGATCGAGCGTGGCGCTGATGTTGCGAGCGATCTGATTGACGGCAGCCAGTTCCTCAATCCGGCGCTGCTCCTGGGCGTGGAGGTGGGCGTTCTCCAGCGCCAGGGCTGCCTGAGAGGCTAGAGTGGTGAGGAGTTGCACGTCAGCGGGGGTGAAGGCGTCTGCTTCCTGGCTTTCGACGTTGATGACACCCAGCACCCGGCCCTCGATTTTGGCCGGCACGGCCAGTTCGGAGGTACTTGGGAAGTCGACGTACACATAGCGGGGATCCTTGCGCACGTCGGGCACGCGGATGGGCTCACCGCTGTTGGCGACGGCGACTGTGATGCCCCGTTCTCCGTCGAGCGGCAGCCGAAAGTCTGAGTGCTGTTCCCACATCCCTCGCCCGGCTACCGCCACCAGTTCCCCTCGTGTTTCATCCACGAGAAGGAACTCACTGTCGTGGAATTCCAACACGTCCTCGGCGATCTTGAGAACAGCCTCTGCGATCTGTTGCTCATCTCGCAGCAGGAGTAGCTCCTGCCCCAATCGGTAGAGGGCGTCCAGTTTGGTATCTAGCTTCATCTTGCTGCACCTGTCTGGACCTGATGCCGAGCATATTATACACCACATCCTGGGAATCTACATAGGTGCAGGTGGATTGAGAGCCCGTGTCGAGACCACGCGAGCCGCCTCCTACCCTCTGCTTCGCTTCGGGGCTACCCTTGGTGCACTGTCATTTGGCTGGAATTCTAGAAAGCTATGCACGGATCTAGCTACCGGACAGTTTGGCCTGGCGCCGAGCCGAGGCGCTGATCGAGTGATCGAGATCAAGCCTCGGCGGTTCAAATCGCTGTTCTTGGTCTCGACGCTGTGCTGAGTGGCTCAGCGCAGCTGAGCGTATCGAAGCATACAGCCCCTTCAGGCTCAGGGGCTACCCTTCGGCAGGCTCAGGCCGACGCTCGACCGGCGAACAGCTCGCCATGTATCAAGGTGTCCGGTGGGTAGATCCGATAACCAGGTGTTTGAAAGAGCCACTTGGCGCCAACGTTCAAGGCTAGGGTGGTTGACCGTTAGGCACCAAAGCGCGGCGCCCTAGAGAGCTTACACCTAAACCCCTCAAGGAACGAGGGGCTTTCAGATGTCGGTACGACTTCCCTTGGCCCTGGATCCCCAGGCCCTCAGTACTTCGCGTGACGGACCAGCGCCAAGGGCTTGACTTCGGCGAACTGGCCCAAGCTATTGAGGGATGGCGCAGATGAGAAAGCGCCATTCGTCAGTCGGGATGACCCTCCAGGCGGGAAGGGGGTGCGCCGAAGGTACGATGCCTAGGCAGCAGTTTGAGCTAGAGAGGTGACTATGATCTTGCGTTTCACTGGACGCGTTCTCTCGGCACTCCTTCTTCTGGTGACCCTGGTTTTTTTCGTGGCTCTGGTCATGGGCCTCGGGCGCGAGGGAGATGTGCGAGCACTCCCCTCAGTTGTCCCCTCCGCAGCCAGGTTCACGGTTCAGTACTTGGCAAGAGTAGTGCAGGGTGACCTGGGAGTTATCCGCGGTGCTCGGCCCAGCGCTTCGGCTACCCCGGTCATCGACGAACTGG
>JASFWK010000145.1:0-4859 GCA_050049355.1 Anaerolineae bacterium
GGTCCCGCCGAAGGGCAGATTTCTGGATCTTGCCCGACGAGGTCTTGGGGAGGGAATCGCGGAATTCCACTCGCTGGGGCACCATGAAGTCCTCTAGATGTTGGGTGCAGTGACGGAGCACATCTCGCTCGGTGAGATAATGGCCGTCGCCGCAGACGATGAAAGCTGTGATCGCCTCACCCAGCAGCCTGTTGGGCAGACCGATCACGGCGGCCTCCGTCACTCCCGATAGCTGGTAAAGGACGTTCTCCACTTCTCTGGGGGCAACCTTCTCTCCTCGGCTCTTGATAATGTCGTCCTTGCGAGCGATGAAGTACAGGAATCCATCCTCGTCCATCTTGAACAAGTCACCAGTGTATAGGAGACGCTCCGCTGGATAACGGCCAGGCCGGTACCACTTGGCGGTCTCCTCAGGGTTGTTCCAGTATCCCTGCATCACGTGGGAGCCGCGCACCACCAGCTCCCCCACCTCCCCCGGTCCGAGCCGATTGCCGGCCTCATCCTCAATCCAGACCTCGGTGCCGGGGATAGGGATGCCCACCGAACCGGGTCGGCGGTCGAGTTCCTCAGGCGGTAAGTAGAGCGTTCGCTTGCACTCGGTGAGACCGTACATCGAGTAAAGCCGGGTCCAGGGGAAGGCCCTCCGCAAGCGGCGAATATGCTCCACCGGCAGGGCAGCGGCGGTGTTGGTCAGGTAGCGCAAAGACGAAAGGTCGAAGCGGCTCAGATCCATCTGCAACAGCATGGCAAAAAGCGTGGGCACTCCGGGGAGTCCGGTCACCCGCTCCTGCTCGATCCGCTTCAGGACCGCCGCGGGATAGGCAAAGGATCGCTCCAGTACCAGAGTGCCCCCAAACTTGAAAACCATAAGAAGCTGATAGAGACCGTAGTCGAACGAGAGGGGGAGGACATTGATGACGATGTCGTCAGGGGTGTTCTCCAGGTACTGGATAATGGAAGAGGCAGCGAAGACGACGTTGGCGTGGGTCGACATGACTCCCTTGGGCTCGCCGGTGCTGCCGGAGGTGTAGATCAGGCAAGCGAGATCCACGTCTATGGAGGGGCAGGCGGGAGGTGTGGGGGAATTGGCGTCCAACAGCTGCGGAAAGATCACTGTCTCCGGACGGATGGCCGCGGTTTGGTCGGCCCCCTTGCCGCACAGGGTGGCGAAGCGAAGGGATGGAACTTCGTCAAGGAGACGGGCCGCCTCTCCGCCTTGCCGCCCGGGAGCAAACAGTCCGCTTGCGGCGCAATCGTTGAGAATGTAAGTCAGCTTGCTGGGCTTGGTGGTAGGGTTGATGGGGGTGAAAGTGGCACTGGCCTTGAGGATACCGAAGATGGCGACCACGGCCTCAACGGAGTTGGGGAGCCATACCGCCACCCGGTCTCCGCGCCGCACTCCCATTGCCAGCAGCCCGTTCGCTACCCGGTTGGCCTGTCGGTCGAGTTGGGCATAGGTCAGCCGGCGATCGCCGCAGATCAGGGCTGCTTTCTCGGGGAATCGCTCTGCGCTATCCTGCAGAAATCGGTTGACTAACATCGGAAGTGATCTCACCGCTCTTTGAGCGCACATAGCGCGCTAGCTGCGTGACGGAATCGAAGTTCTCCGGCACGATCTCCTCGTCCTCGACGGAGATGCCGAAGTTCTCCTCCACAAACATCACGAGTTCCAGGACCCCGGTAGAGTCCACAATTCCCTCTTCCAGGAAGGAGGCATCGTCACGCAATCGACCGTCGTCGTCGGTGAAAAGGAAGTTCTCCAGAATGTAGACCCGGATCAGTGTCTCTAGTGGCATCTCGCTGGGCCTCCTTGTCATTCTATTCCTAATTCTATGGGCGAGGGGTCTGTTTGTAGTGATGAGAATCCTAGAAAAGGATTAGGGTTACGGAGGATTGCATCACACGTACTCGGTCAACAGAATCTGCGCTCCGCACGATGGTTTGGCACCACGCAGGCGGCTTGGCCTACCTGAGGACTAGCGGCAGGTAGATGTAGTTCAGCCACGGAATGATCGGACCTGCGACATTATTCCTCTCGTTCCGCTCGGGCACCAATCCATAAGGATCTTGTTCGTGATTGTCGGCCTTCACATAGAAGCCGTCGAGTTGCAGGATCTCCAGTTCGGTGAACCCATCGTAGGTTAGGGTGAGAGTATGCTGCATTCCTGGCTCAATAGGGGGAGCGTAATCCCAGACGTCGATCTCGCTGTAGCCTTGCCACGGGTAGGAGGGAATGGGAGCGGTGAAGATATCCACACAGAAGGCCGACGGCGGCTCTGTCCCTGGATTCCAGGCCCATCCGGTTCCCTGATTCTCCAATACAACCGTGAAGGTGACCGGCGCATTCGCCTCCAGCGGCAGGGGCTCAACCATGAAATCAATCACCACCAGGTCGGGCACGCCGATGCGGGGATCATAAGAGTTGTCATCTGGGTTGGCATCACCACCGGCACTTCCAGTCTCGGTAACGGTGAAGGGTGTGCTGAAATCGGGTGCGTCTATCTGCTCGGAATCAGTATACCTGACGGTGAATGTGACTGTGTTTCCAACGACGCCAGCGGGCAGGTCACCGACCGCCTGGGTGTAGACTCGACCGGTGGACGCGGACCAGTCGTAGCCGATGTAGGTGGTACTGAGCGGCAGCGTTGTCGAGATGACCACGTCTTCGGCATGCATATGTCCTGCGTTGCCGTAGGTCACAGTGTAGGTCATCAGCCCGCCGGGGGAGAAGAGGCTGGGTTCGTGGACTGCAGTGACTGTGAGGTCAGGGAGTGTCCCTATGACATCTACGTCCTCGGTCTCCAGAGGGGTTGGGAGTGCTGGACCCGTCATTCCGGCTCGGTTGGTTATCAGATCGGCTCCTGCCGGCAGTGGGTCATCGACCTGCAGTATCACCAGGGCCTGAGAGCTGGTTGGGGCATAGAGGACCGGGATGTTGAACACCACCAGGTCGTCGTCTGGAAGGTGTTGACACGTGCCGTTGCCGATCTGGCAGCCAATGTATTCCACATAGCTGGTGGGCAAGCTGTCGGCGATCGCCAGATCGTAGGCGTTCTCGTTCCCGCTATTCGTGTAGGTGAGCGTGTAGGTGATTGTGTCGCCGGCGTAGACTGTGGAGACGCCATCGCTCTTGGCGAAGGAGAGGACGGGAGCACTGGTGACGGTGGTCTCAGTACTGGCCCGGAGGTCGTCGCCTTCTTCGTCTGTCAGCTGAGAGGTGAAATCCAGAATCGTTTCGTTGGGGAGGGGGAGAGTCACGTCTGCGCTGACAACGATCTCACCCTGCCCTCCCTCGCCGGCGATCTGACCGATCTCCCAGACCCATACAACGCCGACTATGTCGGTTGGCTCTGGATCTGCTTCTGAGAACGATGCGTTGTCATCCGGGCGTGCACGAACAACAACCCCGGTCGCGTCGGCGTTGCCGGTGTTGGTGTAGCGCAGGGTATAGGTCAGGACTGCACCGGCCTCCACAGGATCGGGTTGATCGCTGACGGTGAACGTAACGGCTGGTGCGGAGGCGACCTGCGTGGTGGTGATGAAGCTCGCTGGAGTGGTGTCATCGCTGTCGATGGTGACAGTGTTCACCAGTGTGGTGTCATTGGGCAGTGGAGTGTCTACGTCTACCTGCACCACAATGTTCCCACTGCTGTCAGCGTTCAGATACCCGATGTGCCAGACCGTGTCTCCCTCGTCGGGTGGTGGGGCTGCAGAGATGAAGGTCACGTTAGTGTCGTAAGTGTTGGTGATCACGACGCCTGTTGCGGGGGCCGTGCCCAGGTTGGAGTACGAGATGGAGTATGTCAGTATCCCCCCGGCATCGACTGGGTCTGGACCATCCGTCTGTGTCACGCGGAGGTCAGACTCTGAGAGTACCTGGGTGGTCTCGGTCACGGCGATAGGGGAGGTCTGAGCGCTGTCCAGTGTTGCTTCGTTGGTCAAGACCGTCCCCACGGGGAGAGGGCTGGCGACACGGACGACGATGTCGATAGTCTGGGAGTCATCCGCGTCTAGGGTTCCGAAGGTCCATCTCCGATTCCCGGTGCCCGGATCCGGGGATGGAGTTGCGCTGAGGAATGAGACGTTGGTATCGTAGTCCTCGACTACGGTGACGGAGGTCGCGTTCTCGTTGCCGCTGTTGGTGATGACGATTGTGTAGTACAGGATCTCACCGGCGGTGACGGGGTCAGGCTCGTGTGTCTTGGTTATGGTAAGCACCGGACTGGAGTGCACGGTCGTCTCCTCGACGATGGAGAGAGTGGAGGTCTGGTCGCTGTCGAGCCTGGCGGTATTGACCAGGGTAGTGCCGTTCGGCAGTGGGCTCGCGACCGTGGCGGTCACGATGATCTGTCCGGGGTCATCGGGGAGGAGCTCGTCAATCGACCAGTAGCGAGTGCGGCCTGTGCCTTGGGCTGGTGGATCGGCGTCAACGAAGGTGACCTGGCTATCCAGCTCGTCAGTGACTACGACGCCAGTGGCGGTTTCGTTTCCCGTATTGGTGTAGACCAAAGTGTAGACCAGCTCCGCTCCTGCCTCGACTGGATCGGGTTCATCACTCTTGGTCAGGCTCAGGACTGGTGCCGAGCGGACAGTAGTCTCCTCCTGGGCCGATGCAGGATCAGTTTCCGCGCAGTCAATGGAAGCGGTGTTGGTGATGATGGTGTTGTTTGGAAGCGGGGTCTCCACCTGCGCCTGTAGCACAATCTGCCCACTATCGTCTGGATCTAGGGGATCGATGTTCCAGTAGGGATTGCCGCCGCTGAATCCGCTGGGGGGCGGCGAGGCGTCGACGTAGTCGAGGTGGACGTCCAGGGTCTCGTTGACGACCACCTCCGTGGCGGTCTGATTGCCTGTGTTGG
>JASFWK010000053.1:0-12857 GCA_050049355.1 Anaerolineae bacterium
GGCTACCCTGCTGTCCGTAGGATTCCAGCACCCATGTCTTGTTCTCCAGATCACTGGGGCCGTTCGGGACATCGCACGCTGTGAACGCAACCACCGCGAGCGCCGTGAGCATCACCAGCAGTCTCGTCTTCCTCTTCATCCCTTGACCTCGCTCTTGATTCTCTCAGATTGGCCTTGTTCCTCACCACGTGTTTCGCTCTATGTAGTTCAATGTTGCGGACTAGGCGACCTCCGGCAACGCGTTATGCTGGCGTCGTCCTTCTGCCTACCGCTTCGTAGGCAGGATCAGACAGCCCATTCACTCCTCGTTGTGCGGAGGCTGGGGAATGGTTCTCTACGCTCTTCGATGGTGTCTTGGTGCGGCTGACCGTTGCGGGTGGGGCGCCCGGCTGATCTAGGGTAGGGCACTGCGGCGAGCAGCACGATTCCCCTACAGACTGGGGGCACGCCTCGGTCCCCAGTTGACCTACTTGGCGCCTTCCTTCGCGGAGAGGAACCGCGTCACCGTAGTCCCGCATTCCGGGCACTTGCCTTTGGCAATTGGGCGGCCGTTCGATGTCTCTCCAACGGTTCCGTGCTTCACCTTCTGTCGCCTGCGGCACTTCATGCAATACCCCTCGAAATCCATCTTGTCTCTCCTTTCGAGAACCTGCACTACATCGATGAAGGCGGCAGTGTGAAAGACCCGATCCAATCTTGAGGCAGTTGGCGGGAGTAGGCGATACCGTCGCTCGGGATCGCGGTGGAGATGGGGGCGGGGAAGAACTGCTGACGCGGGTGTGTGGTGCGCCCCGATCATATTGTACGCATTGCACGCCCAAAGGCAAGCTGGCTTGCGGTCACTGCGCCTGACGAGCGGGGAAAGAGACTGGGGATTCGGCGGTTGTCATGTGGACAATTCTCATTACTCGTCCAGTGCATACCGCACGTCGGGCATGTCACCAACGTACACCGGAAGATCGGTATGCCCGAGCATCTGACGTATCGCGTGGGCTTCTCCGAGATGAAACCAGTAGTGGTAGATGTTCCTCAAGAGGGTAAGGCCGATGTCCTCGGAGATGGGTTTGCCCTTCCACTCAAGGTGGGTGCTCAGCATCTCTGGTCTGAGCGTATCCAGGTAGGTGTCGGCAGCGCTTGTGATGGAGTGCCACAAAGTCCACATCTCATCCCACGACGGTGTACTGGGTGGTTGGCGAAAGCCAACCAGTCGGCGCAGACCGGGGGCAATGTTCTGACCTTGGGCCATCTGCACCCACAAGAAGTGCTCCTGGCTTGCCAGATGGCCGACGATCCAGCTGAGACAGTTCATCGGATGCAGGCGACGACGAGCATCTTCGACGGGCACTCTCTCGAAGCACCGCACGAATTCGCTGCGGGCAAACCGCAACTGTGTGACCAATGGGTGACTCATGACATCCTCCAGTCCTCAGGTTCTCGCAAGCTTGTGCGAGATTGGCCGTCCACTCCGGCGGTCACACTGGTCGTAGCGAGATTTCGCCTGGGGTAATTCGAGTCCAGCTGTGCGCCAAGCCTCTCCCTCACTCATCCTCGCAGATCGAAAACCACGTGCTTGCACGGATCCAGGACGGTGAACCTGAACTTCGAGCTACTCACTATCCTCAGACCCTCACTCCCGATCAAGCTGCGCCAGGAATCCAGGTTGAGAAAGACGTATGGGAGTTCGACCCCATACAACCTGTTTCCTATGTAGTCTGCACACCGCAAGAGAATGAGATCCCACTCGTTCTCCCAGTAGTGATCCTTGACCACGACCTGACCTGTCGATACTCTCTTTGCTTCTTTCAGCAGCTGGCGTGGGTTGTCATCGTGGTGCAGCACGTCAATCATCATGACACAGTCGAAGGTGTTGCTGGCAAAGGGCAGCTCCCGACCATCGGCCCCAAGAAGAGGGATATGAGCTTGCGATTCTACAGCTACGTCCACCCCCACCACGTCAAGACCTCCGCTGCTGCGTGACAGGCGTTGGGCCAGCCTTCCCCAAGAAGCGCCTACATCTAGGACCGTGTCACACCCGTCGACATACGGAGCTAGGATGTCGGCGAGATAGCCATGCCTCAGGCTCTTCTGAGCGGATTTCAAAGCGCGAAGCATTACCGGTTCCTCCTTTGGCTACGAGCCCATACGCATGTTGGCAGGTGGGTGGGAGCTGGACGACCATTGAGGACGGCTGGTTCCTGTGCCCGCCGCTGGCGTTGTGCAATCATCTGTTGCCCCCTTGGTCTGCCTGGTCGCCGCGCAGCGCAAATGCGCAGCTGACAACGCATGCCCTGCGGGCTGGCGTGGAAGAAGGTTGCGGCCGAGCTTGTCGGCGGACAACACGAGTGTCTGGCTGCCCCGTCTCTACGCACCGTGGATCATCTCGTATCGCTCGCGCCGCAGCTCCATCACCTGATGGTTGTGCCACGATCGCATTCCTGTGAAGAGCTCAAAACCCGCCTTCTCATAGACTCGACTTGCAGCCGGATTCTTCCGGTGTGGCGGCACGATGAGCAGCTGGCTTCTCGTATGGGTGAAGATCCATTCCACCACTCGCCGCATTGCTTCTGTCCCCAATCCTCGTCCCCAGTACTCCGGTCTCAACTTGATGTCCCCAATTGCACTCTCCACCCCCTCTGGCTTCTCCCATTTGCCGAAGGTGTATCCCTCAGGCAGCGGGGCAAAGAACGATTCCCCAATGGCCGTGCCATCCTTCAGCCGCAGAATCAGCTGTGCATACCCTGGTCCCAACTCAACTCTCCGATGCCGGTAGATCTGCCACGCCGTCTCGAGATCATCCGACCTCGACCAACCTCGCAGCCTGGGAAGCTCATCGGCATATCGCATTACCTCGGGAATGCGCCACAGATCAAACAGAAACTGCAGGTCCTCCTTCTCTAGCTCGCTAACAGCAACCTGTGGCGATGTCATCCGTTTCCTCCCAACAGAGCGCCCTGCCCACTACGGGACCGGGGGCGGCCAATCCGCACCGCCGAATGCTGTGGAACCTGTTGGATTGCATCAATCGTCCGCATAGAGCGGAGAGTCTGGGAGCGTCGTGGTGGTGGCAGACAGCGGCCCTTTCACAACAACTGCCATCTGTGTGAAGCGATTCCAGACTCTCACGAATGTCTGGGTGCCATAGCATTTTGTGCTGCCGTCGTAGGCATCTAACAGACAGATGCGTCGCCCGCCGAGACCGACAGCAACAAGGGGAACCATGCCGTGGGCAGTCCACACGATTGCTGTCCGATCAGCTCCAAGCTCCGTCCGTATGCCGCCCAATCCCAGACTGTAAACAGCGCGTGCATCCAGGCCGGAACCGGGCAATGCGGCACCCGCTGGTTCGGCGTATGCACCACAGCCATCAGGAGGTAGGCTTCCCCTCAGGTTGGGTGATTGGGACTGTCCCCCCCTGAGATGATCTCAGCAGCACCGGCAAGGCTTTGCTGCTCCTCTGCATAGGTCGGCTCGAATGGTCCAAAGAGCGAGCGCGAGAAGCACTCATCGTGGCTCCCTTCTGTGGCAGCAAGGGAGGGCGAAGTGGAGTGCAAAGAGGAGATCTGGGAATGAATGCAGGTCACAGGCTGGCTCCCGGCTGCCGGGGAGGGAAAAGTGCCGTCTGGTGTTGCTAAGCGCTATTGTACAGCAAGTCGTGTAGCCAGCCAAGAAGGAGTAGCAGAGACAGGTGGAGCGCCGGCAACTCTGACCCGGCGGGCGGCGGCGGTGCATTTCGGATTGCATACGTCCCGTCGAGTGCTCATCTGATGTAGGTCAACGACAGGAGGATAGCAGGCGCAAAACCGGCCACGAAGCAGAGCAGGGCGGGGCCCCACTTCAGTTCCTGTTCGACCCTCACGGACAGCGTGATCAGCACCAGATCCCACAGCAGAACGACGCCGAAGTACGCCCACCAAAGCAGCGTCTCATCGAGGCCCAGCAAGGACAGCGCGAACGCCCCGTACAGGAACAGGATGTTCACCGGCGCAAAGGCGAAGGCGTAAAGCGCGAACTGCCCCTCGAAGCTTCCTTTCCCGTCAAACAGCTTTGCCGCCAGAGTGACCACGCCGGCAAAGATGACAGCCTGAATGATGTCCACGGGAAGGTTGAAGTAGAAGCTGTAGAGCCACGTCCTCTCAGTCGCCACTCTCAGCCAGGGCTCGGGCTCTGGATGCCGGCTCTGCAGATGGAAGGTCAGCTGCTTGCTCATCGCAAAGGCGCTGTGGACTGCAAGACTCAAGAAAGCATACCCGAGCCTGGATTCGTCGCGTTTGACTTGCAGGAGGGTCTTCTGTGGATTCGTGATAACGGACAGGAATAGCTTCAAGAATCTCATCGCAGCGAACTCGCCTGATCAGCCAGACGACTTGCCGCTGGGCAGAGTGAACCCCGGCGCTCAACGGTCGGGCTTGGCCGCGCGCGACTCAGGCGGGTGTGGCTCTGCATCGGCAATCTCATTTCGGCGGCAGTGTCAGCGCCAGATCAACTCCTTGCCGCACCCACTCCTGGAGATCCTCGTCGGATTGATACCCCTCTGCCTCCACCATTACCCAACCCTTCATCGCTCTCCCCGTGATATCAAATGGCAGAGTGTGGGGCATCCTCAAGGTCTCCTCGTATCGCTCGGTGCCGACACGGATGATGAGCTTCTCCTTGTGGACGCCACAGGCCATATTGCCCTGCACCATATACCCAACGCCGCCGAACATCTTCTTGGCGACGAACTGGAGTGGCTGTAGTTCGTTCAGCACTCCCTGAACGCGCTCCGCCAACTCTTCATCGTAGGCCATGCGATTCTCCTTGCTTTCCTCCTGAACCTTCTGGAGCGGTGCGTTGCAGGCGCACTACAGGACGCCGCTCCTCTTCACAAAGGACCGAATGGGTATGGAGAACTTCTCTCGTCGTTCCTCATCCATCACGTCACAGAGGTAGAACGCTCCTATTGGTATGCTTCCCAGAGATGAGAGCCCCTTCACCGCGGCTTCCAGCGAATTGCCCGTCTCTATGAGATCATCGACGATGAGCACTCTCCTTCCGATACAGTGGTCCCTCGAAAAGAGGAAGATGGCCTCCTGTTTCCCTTTCCAGTTCTTGAACCCAACCTTCACACCGGGAAAGCGTTCGTAGAAGGGCTTGAACTTCCGAATGGGGAAGATAGGTGTGTGAGTCTCCTTGGCGATGAGACCGGCCAGGAGGAATCCTCTAGCTTCGATCGGTGCGATAAGTTCGTATGCTAGATCCTGGGTCACGGCCTGGAAATCTCTCACCAGCTGATCGAACCTGCTCGGGCGTTCCCAAAAGACGACGTTCTCCACACCGCCGTTGTCCCACTCAAACAGATCAAGGTACTTGAAATAGAGACTGACTTGCTGGACCAAGGAGTTCGGCAGAGAGGTCTCGTCAACTTCCAGCACCAGATTCCTGGATTCGGAAGAGATAGTGTGGGGAATGGTGGGATTCTCCTCGAAGAATCCCACCACGACATCCTGGTATTTCCTATCGATCACTATTCGCATAGTACTGCCTCTGAGATGTAGGGCGATCTAAGCACAGGACCCGGAGACGCAGGGTGGGGGGTAAGTTGTCGACCAGAGGGCAGGGGCTCCGCTCGATAGAGAGCGGAGCCTCTCGCCACACCTGCAGGATCTGGCCCCCTCCCCGGCAGTCCTACTTACTGGCCTCCTTGGCGGAGAGGAATCGGGTCACCGTTGTGCCGCACTCGGGACAGGTGCCCTTGGCCATCGGCCGACCCTTCGACGTCTCTGTGACTCTACCATCCTTCACTGTCTGACGCTTGCGACACTTGACGCAATATCCCTCGAAGTCCATGTCAGCTCTCCTTTTCTTCACTCCAGCTATGCTGCTTTCGGCTCAGTCCCCACAACCTGCCTCGAGGACGCCCCTGGTGCGGTGACTCAGAAGCGGGCAGGAGATGGGGTGGGGGAAGATCGGGACTGCCTCGTATGAGACATCCCGATCCTATTCTACGCATTGTGCGTGCCGGTGCAAGTTGTCCCGGCGGTTATGCACTTCCCACCGTGCAGACGCTGGGAGCGTGGATGAGGCGACGAGCGGTCACTCTACCTCGCTTGCCGCCTTCAATTCGACAAACCACCCACCCAGCACGGCGTTGTGGTGTGAGATGATCTGCTGGGCTGTGAGTTGCCTGCTATCCCAGGTACTGTGTGCGTCCTCGACCAACGTCACCTCGTACCCCAGGCTGTACGCGCGCCGACAGGTCGTGTCGACACAGTACTCTGTCTGTATCCCCGTGATGATGAGCTCCTTGACCTCCCTGCGTTCGAGTTCGCGCTGTAGGTCGGTGTCTTGAAAGGCGTCGGGGTGGCGCTTCTCGATCACCGGGTCGCCTTGGATTGGGGCGACGGCGGGGTGGATTTCCCATCCTGGGGTACCGGGTTCGTCGATTGCCCCTTGTGGACCACAGTGTTGGATGTAGACAACCGGCATTCCTGCCGCACGTGCTTTGGCAACCAGGCTTCGGACCTTCGAGAGAAGTGCATCGCCATTGTGCACAGGTGCAGATTCCTCGAAGTTACCTGCTTGGAGGTCGATGATCAGCAGCGCAGTGTGCTTATTGTCCCGGCACTGGAAGCTCTTGCTCACTTTCCTTCTATCCCCTGGCTCCGACCAGTCACCCACGTGTTCACGGAGGTACCTGATCAACTCCGCGCATACCCGCCCCCGTGTTCATCAAGCCGCCACAGCCATCATCAGGCCTGAATGCTTGCCATTCTATCACATGAGAGGAGGAATCTCCAATGAGCAAGCGAAGACCGGAACGCGCCCCGGTGCAAGTCCATCCTCCCCCGTCACCTCTACGCCCTCGCCAGCAGGCTGCACTGTTGGGCGGCAGACGAGCCTCCCAATGTCATCGGCGGGACTCTCATCTCGCCACTACCGGAAGATAGATGGCATATCCTGCGAACAGGCTCCGGCCACGATCAATGAATGCGTTGAAATCGTACATCGCCTCCCACCAGTTCCGCATTTGCCTGCCATTGTACACAATTCCATTGCTGTATCCGGGCATGTTCTGCATGAACCACTGATAGAAGCCAGTGTCTGTGCATCCCCACTGAGAGCAATTCGCGGCGACATAGGTAGTTTGACTATCATCCGGATGCCAAGTTTCACAGTTGTTCTCGCGATATTCAGTCGAATCGTAGTCATAACCTTCGGTTGTGTTCGGTGGTGAGTGTGTGTTGCCACACGAGGCGCGATAACCAGGCAACGAGCCGCGGTTTCCATACACTGAGAAATCGTCCCAGAAGAGACTGCCCACTACATTGCTGTTGTTGGGCGGATATCCAAGATTCTCGGCGAAGAAGATGACATTCTCTATCTGATGCAGGCGATTATGGATGGTGTTGCCTATCGCCTGCGCTCCCCCAGGCTGATAAGTGAAGTTATACATCACGTAGGAACTTGTGCATTGAGGCAGTCTGTATTCCTCTGGAACATACTCGTCTCTTGGATAGGCGTTGCTAACGTCACCGTACCTGCTTGACATCTTGGATTCGTCAGGAACTATCACAGATGAGTGATAGCCGTAGATCCACACCTCCTTGACACCATGAGAGTCTACGTGGTCGCAGATACTGATTTCTCGTAGAATCTCGCCGTAGTCTGGCCTGTATTCTGCACCCCCGAGGTGATAACCGCGAGGCATCGCGTAGAAGCGCTCGATCTTCTCGTACGTGTAATATTCAAGAAACATGGGGGCGTTGGGAACACTGTATCCGTGATAGCGGGTCGCTTCGCTGATCAGTGCCTGACCCGCCTCAATCATCCCTTGAGTCGCGGCCTGCATATCGGCAATCAGGATGTTGGACCATCCAGTTTCCTCTGGGTCCAGATAAGCAGTATTCGTGGGGTCTGGAGGATAGTAGGCGAGGATCAAGACCGGCACCAAGTACCGGAGGTGTATGGTTATTACTGTAGCATCAGTCCACTCACCGTTTACCCATGCACGAACCCAAACTTGTACATCGCCAATAGAGAATTTATCGTGAGCGGTGGTGCCGGTCCAGATGCCATACTCATTGGACGAGAGGTGACCCTCATCACGCAGGTTCTCCCAAACCATGACGCCGTCTTGAAAGAATCCCCACAAGTACCCTTGAGCATCCTCCACAGGATGTACCCTGAATAAATATGCGCCAGCATAGTTGACAGTTTGTCCATCTTGGGGATAGTCAAACGTGGGGCCAGGGGCCGTTGGTTTGGCATACGCGATGCCGATTGGCGCCAAGACACCAAACAGGAGCACCAACAACCCTACTCGGGGACTGCTTTTGTGCCTCATAGATGCTTCACCTGTTCAGTTCAGGCCGAAGCTTCTCTTGCCTCCTGACCACTCCAGAAGTGGATCTTACTCCGCGGATCAACGTCCTCTTCTCGTCCAGCGGGAGCCGCCCAACCGCATGAGTATGGGCTCTAGCCTGGCTACTTGATGCGTCGACCCAAATCGGGTACAATCCCCCTGCTCGACCTCACGTCACAGGGTGAGTAGACTGAAGGCAAGTGCGGGGGCGACAGGTCGGAACCAGGAGCGAGAGGAGAGGCGTGAGCACAGCTTCATTGTAGCATCTCCTGGCCGCACAATCAAGCGCAAGGACCAGCAAGGCGATGATGATCTGTACCTATGTCCTCAACCGGGGCCGTATGGCTGTCCGCGGTCCACTGGACCACGGGCGCGGAAAGGGAGGCAGGAGGAGTTCCCTGCAGCCCTCTCGCTTCTTGTCCCTCTCGCCATGAAGATTCTCTTTCTCACTCCTCAGCTCCCCTATCCTCCTCAACAGGGGACAGCGCTCAGAAACTGGGGGTTGATCTCTGAGCTTGCCTCTCGTCACCAGGTGAGCCTGCTCAGTTTCCAGGCTCCCGGGCAGAGCCTCCGATCCGACTCCCCGCTCGGGCTTGCCTGCGAGTCCATTGAAACCATCCCCCAGCCTGCTCGCACTCGCTCTCGTCGCCTGCGCGATCTGATCTTGACCGATCTGCCGGATATGGCTCTCCGGTTGGAGAGTGCTGCCTTCCGCCAGCGGTTGTCGGCTTGGCTGGCGCGTGCGGCCTTCGATGTGGTCCACGTCGAGGGGATCGAGCTGGCGCCTTACCTGGATCTCCTGGAGTCAACCTCTCCGCGTCCCTTCGTCGTCTTTGACGACCACAACTGCGAGTACTTGCTTCAGAAGCGGGCCTTCGTGACCGACCTGGGCCAGCCCCGGCGCTGGCACGCGGCGGCCTACTCGTTCGTGCAGTGGCGGCGGCTGCAGAAATATGAAATCAGAGCTTGTCGGCGCTCCGGTTTGGTCGTGGCCGTCTCCGAACCAGATGCACACGCCCTGCGAGAGTTGATCCCTGAGCTGGAGCCGCTCGTCGTCCCCAACGGTATCGATCTCTCCGCCTACCGGTCGGATCTCCCGCCGCCCCCAGAGATGGGGGAGGGAGCCCTCGTGTTCACAGGCAAGATGGACTTTCGACCCAATGTGGACGCCATGCTCTGGTTCGCCCGTCGGGCCCTGCCGCGGATTCGGCAGGAGGTGCCGCAGACCCATGTCTGGGTCGTCGGCCAACGACCCCACCGGCGGTTGGATGTGTTGAGGGACGATCCGGCTGTCACTCTGACTGGCCGGGTAGAGGACGTACGCCCGTATATTGCGGGGGCAGCGGTCTACGTGGCTCCGCTCCGAATGGGAGGGGGCACCCGCCTCAAGTTACTTGAGGCGATGGCCATGGAACGCGCCGTGGTCGCCACGCGACTAGGAGCAGAGGGATTCCCGCTGACAGGGGGACGAGAGTTGCTTCTGGCTGATACGGCTGAGACCTTCGCCGATGCCGTGGTCTCTCTCCTGCACGACCCCAACCGTCGGGCGGCGCTGGGCCGGGCTGCGCTTCGATTCGTGGAGACGAGGTACGATTGGCGCGTCCTCACGCCCCGGCTCGAGGCTGCCTACCGGTCGCGTCAGCGTCCCGCTATGGGGCGAAGAACGTGAAGAGGGCCGCCACCTTGCCTGCTGCGGCGGCAAGAGGCGAAGGGAATATCCCAAAGGCCAACACTGCAACCACAAGGGCCAGGAGCAAGATCTTGTTCGCCAGCGGCTCCTGCTCTTGTGATCCCCCCCCCTTCCCTCCTGGCTCCTGGTTCTCGTTCGTATTGGGGAGTGTCTGGGGCGGCTGCAGCAGCGAGGCCAGAAGTTGGAGGAGCCCCGCAGCTGTGCCCAGCGACGCCAAGAGGAGAGCGAGGCCCATCGACGGATTCGAGGATAGCACCGCCGACAATGTGCCCCAGCGTGCGGCGAAGCCGACCGTCGGTGGGAAGCCGGCCAGGGAGAGGCCGCCGACCAGCACCGCCAGGGTGCTCCACGGCGCCTGACGACCCAGGCCGTCGGCCAGGTGCCGCGCCTCGCCGCTGCGCCTTCGCAGTCCCTCCAACCCGCTTGCCATCAGCAGTACCCCCAGCGCTCGGGCGAACAGCAGCCCGATAGCCAGGCCGATTCCTCTCTGGGTGCCTTGGCCCAACGCGACGACCGCCAGGCCTGTGTCTACCATCACGGCATAGCCCATCAGCGCGCCGGGGCTTCGGCGGGTCGTGCCCAGGAGCCCTCCAACGATTACCGTGGTGCTCCCAATGGTCGAAAGCAAGGGTTGCCACTGGCGATGTGCACTCAGCCAGGGATAGATCTGCAGGTAATCCAACAGGAGAAACCAAACCCCGCTGGTGACGACCGTGTAGAGGAAGGCGGACGTCAGGGGCGCGCCGTCTGCGCCTACTGCGGGGACCCAGGCGTGGAAGGGGAAGATGCCCAGCATAAGCGCGAAGGAGAGGCCGATCAGCACCGTGGCTGTGTACAGGAAGGCTTGCTGGTCAGGCGAGACTGCGTACCTCTCCAGAACCCAGTGACTGACCAGGAGCCCTGGGAGCGCCAGGGTGTAGAAGCTCAGATAGCGCAGCCCCCCCCGTGCGGAGGTGGCTTCTGCATGGAGAGGGAAGACGGCGAGTGCGGCAGCGATCTGTAGGAAGAGCGCAGCGTATACGAGCGGCTGTACGACCAGCACTGCCCCCAGTAGGCCAAGCATTCCCAGGCCTATCGATGGGAGCAGGCCGCTCTTATCGAATCGCCACGCCAGGAAGAAAAGCCCAGCTCCTGTGAGGAATATGAACGCCATGGCTAGGCGGTCGGCCTGGGTCAGAACCAATTCCCTGCCCAGCACGACGACCGACTCGCTCACCAGAAGGACCTGACGCCCCCCAATCTCAAGCGACGGCCCGAGGGGGAGTAGGAGGAGAAACAGACCGAGCCCGAGCGCCGCGCCTGTGGCAAGAAGAGGGGGCACGAGCCGCCAGTTGCGCAGGAGATATGCCAGCCCGCCAAGGAACATCGGCAGGACGAGCAGCAGAACTGGTCCCAGGTTCATGGCTGATTCCCCTCTTGGGCCGCGTGAGTCACTGCCAGGAATGTGACTCCCAGGGCGATGAGGAACCCGGCCGCACCCAACAGCCCAGCCACCACCAGGCTCGGCTCCAGCACGCCGAAGAGTAGATCGAACCCCGCCAGGAAGGTCAGTAGGCCCAGGCCCGCCCGGAAAGGATCCTCGGAAAGCCCCATCAGGAACAGCCCCCCTGTTCCCAACAGGTAGCAAGCCAGGCCAACATCCGCTGGGACCTCAGGGAGTGGGAAACGAATGGAGCTAGCCTGTGCGATCACGAAGACCGCGATCAGGATCAGCGCGCGGAGAGGGGTGCCAGCTGCCATGGAGAATGGTGGGCGGGTGGGCTCCGAGGACTCCTCTTCCCCCGCTTCCTGCTGCTCGCTCAAGCGCCTTCCAGTCAGGTACAAGGTGAGGGCGATCATCCACCCGATGAGCAACTTGATGGCTGCCACCTCTGGGTGGATGACCCGTGTGTGTAAGAGGGCAGCGAAGAAGTACAGGATTGCCATTCCCAGGGCGTGCATCTGCCAGCGCTCCATCACCAGCAGCAGGGCCAGTGCGATGAAAAGACCGGCCACTGCGGGCATGGCGGCGAGGAAAGAAAGGCGCTCTATGATCTCAAGGATCGTCGTCATTGCCCACCTGTCAGTGCGAGCAGGAAGAGAAGGAAGATAGACAGGGCCCAGAGGACTGCGCCTGCCCCTTCGATCAGTTCAGCGATCTCTTGGAGGACTCCCGCCGCCTGCCCCATGCCTCCCAGGACTGCACGCAGCACCCAATTGAGTGAGAGTACGTCGTGTGCCAGGCTCAGCACCGCCTCGGCTTGCGGGCGGAAGCGATCTTCCGCCCAGAAGAGAGCGGCACCCACAATCACGGCCAGCCCCCACACTCCCCATGTATAGCTGCCGACCCCAGTGAGGAGCCCCGCCAGGGTGGGGGGCTTCAGTTCTGGCATAAAGAGCGGTGGATGGAGGCCAATTGCCAGAAGCAGGAGGGATGGCAGGATCACCCCCGCTGTTCGAGCAGCAGTCTCCAGCGGTTCTAAACGCTTGTTCCGCTCTACTGGTCCTACTGGTCGCAAGACCAGGCGGGCCAGCGCGGCCACCAACAATGCCTCTCCGACGAGGAATGCCACTGCCCTGCCCTCGGTGGGAAGCGAGGATGGACCTCCCAGCACCGCCGAGGTGACGAAGAGCCCCGGGGTAGGGGGCGCGCCGAGGAGCGTCAGCCCGGCCAGCAGAGAGGGCGCCTTCCACCAGAGTGTGTCTCCCTCCAGTCCCTGGCCCAGATAGATGAGAGCTGTGCTCAAAGTCCACGCCACCCCTCCGCTGGTCAGGACCAGTAGGGCGCTATCGCCAGCGGACGCAGCGCCCCACAGGATCGCCCCGGTCCCCGCCAGTGCCACCCAG
>JASFWK010000146.1:0-4799 GCA_050049355.1 Anaerolineae bacterium
GTTGGTCAAGCTCCAACAGGCCAATTTGGACGATTTGGTGACGATCGTTGTGGATTGCCTGGGCACCTATGCAGTGCCTGATTACGAGGCTGTGCGGGCCAACGGCGGGCTGGACCGAGCGGCGCTGCTGGCGGGCGCTCGAAGCGGTGAGCTGGCCCCACAGGAGGGGTATGCTTTCCGCGACGCTTGCCAGATGTGCGAGAAGCCCCAAGCGGAGGGGGCCGACATTCTGCTGGAGCTCTTCGGCGCGGATCTATCCCGCGGCATCCCGGTCAAGCTATCCGACGAGTTGGCCGAGAAGCTGGGTATGAGTGCGGCGGATGGAGGCAGCGGACGTGCAGATGTGATAGATAAGGTGGTAGCGGCCCGAACTGAAGAACGGGACGCGCGCCTCGATGCGATCCGCAAGCGGCTGTCTGAGGAGGGGGTCGAGGGGGTCTTCGCCTCCTGCGTGCGCTGCCACAACTGTATGACTGTCTGCCCGATCTGCTACTGCAAGACTTGCCTGTTCAAGAGTCCGATATTCGATCACGAACCAGCCCAGTATATGAAATGGGTTCGGCGCAAGGGGGCGTACCGCCTGCCGGCCGACACGGTACTCTTCCATCTGACTCGGCTCAATCACATGGTCCTCTCCTGCATTGGCTGCGGCCTGTGCACTGAGGCCTGCCCGGCGGAACTGCCGGTGGCTCGTGTCTTCCGCGCAGTGGGACAGGAGGTACAGGACGTCTTTGACTACGAGCCGGGCCTGAGTGTCGAAGAGCCCTTGCCGTTGGTCACTTTCCAAGAGGATGAGTGGATGGAGGTAGGAGAGGAGTAGGAGGTAGGTCCGATCTGCGGTCCTGCTGCCAAGGAGATACGTATGGCGACTGAACACGACACACGTGAAGTGACTGAACCTGACCTGATCCCCGTCTACATCATGGGCAAACGCTATATGGTGCCCCCCACGCTTACGATTATGAAAGCGATGGAGTACGCGGGTTACACACTAGTCCGGGGCGTGGGCTGCCGAGGTGGCTTCTGTGGAGCCTGCGCCACCACCTACCGCATCCAGGGGGATCCCAAGCTCTATTTCGGCCTGGCCTGCCAGACGGTGGTTCAGTCGAACATGTACCTGGCTCAACTCCCTTTCTTCCCTGCGCGGCGGGCCACGTACGATATCACTCAGTTGGACCCGACGCCGAACACGCTGTTCAGTCTCTATCCGGAGGTGCTGCGGTGCCTGGGCTGCGGAACCTGTACCAAGGCCTGCCCGCAAGATCTCGAAGTGAGGAACTACATGGCGACCGCGATGCGGGGGGACATCGCCAGAGTGGCTGACCTCTCATTCGACTGCATCATGTGTGGGCTCTGCGCGGTTCGTTGTCCTGCGGAGGAGGCTCAGTACAACATAGCTATCCTGGCTCGGCGCCTCTACGGGCGCTACTTGGCACCCCGGTCTGAGCATCTCCAGGAGCGATTGGAGGAGATTGAGGCTGGGGAGTTTGACGCGGAGTTGGAGGAGCTGAAGCACCTGAACCGCGACGAACTGGTGGGGCGGTATGAAGCCCGTGAGATCGAGCCAGAGGAACGTGAGGTGGAGGAGGATTGAGGAGACGATGAGCGGTTATCCATCTGCGATGCAGGAATCCATCCGTCGTGTCGAAGCGACCCGGATGCGCCGGATCAAGGAGACGCATCCCACCATGTCGATGGCGGAGCGCGAGCAGGTGCTTGACAAGTTTCACCCGGATTACATTGAGGAGAAGATGCGTGCGGTACGCGCGGGCGTCAGCAAAGGGCAGCGTATGCCGCTGGAACTGGCTGACATCGTTGAGGGCCATCCCCACATTGGCCCCGACTTCGACTTGAGTGAACCGGTGGCCGAGACCGATGTTCTCGTCATCGGCGGCGGCGGCGCGGGGGCTTCAGCAGCACTTCTGGCTCAGGAGAGCGGGGCGGATGTTATTCTTGTGACCAAGCTGCGCTTCGGCGACGCCAACACGATGATGGCTCAGGGCGGCATCCAGGCCGCTGATCGGCCCAATGACAGTCCCGCCATCCACTACCTGGATGTCATTGGCGGCGGTCACTTCACCAACAAACCAGATCTGGTGGAGGCCCTGGTGATGGATGCCCCGCCCGTCATCAAGTGGCTCGAGGATCTGGGGATGATGTTTGATAAGGAACCAGATGGGACGATGATGGAGCGGCACGGGGGAGGCACCAGCCGTATGCGTATGCATTCGGCTCGCGACTACTCCGGTGCGGAGATCATGCGCACACTTCGCGACGAGGTGCGCAATCGGGAGGAGCACATCACCGCCGTCGAGTTCTCCCCCGCCGTGGAATTGGTGCTCGATGACGAGGGCCAGATCAGCGGGGCGGTGGTGGTTAACCTGGAGACCAAGGTCTATTCCTATGTCAGAGCCAAGGCAGTGGTCATGGCGACCGGAGGAGGTGGAAGGCTCCACTATCAAGGCTTCCCTACCACCAATCACTACGGTGCGACAGCTGATGGGGTGGTGATGGCCTACCGCGCGGGTGCACCATTGGGGTATCTGGAGTCTATGCAGTACCATCCCACCGGCGCGGCCTTCCCGGAGCAGATCGTGGGCCTGCTGGTCACGGAGAAGACGCGCGGGCTGGGGGCCCAGCCGGTGAACAAACTCGGCGAGCAGTTTGTCTATCCGCTGGAGCCTCGCGACGTGGAAGCAGCGGCTTTCATCCGCGAATGTCAGGAGCGGGGCAATGGGCTTATAACCCCCACCGACCAGCCCGGCGTGTGGCTTGATTCGCCGATGATAGAAGTCATCCATGGCCCCGGTACCATTGAGGAGAACCTCCCGGCCATGGTGCGACAGTTCAAGCGTTTCGGCATCGACATCACCAAAGAGCCGATGTTAGTCTACCCCACGCTGCACTATCAGAATGGTGGCGTGCAGCTGAAGCCCGATGGCTCCACAGATGTGCCGGGGCTCTTCATTGCCGGTGAGGTGAGCGGCGGCGTCCACGGCCACAACCGGCTGATGGGCAATAGTCTCTTGGAGATCACCGTCTTCGGCCGACGCGCTGGCGAGTCCGCCGCAGCCTGCGCACAGAAGGTAAAGCTGGGGAAGCCAAACTTGGCCCACGTTGAGAAGTGGAATCGGGAACTGGAAGAGGCGGGTATTGAGACTGGAGTGATCTCGCCCATCTTGCTGCCAGACTACACGCGGAAGCAGTAATAGAGGAGTGACATGCCTTTGGAGAGAGAGAGGAAGCCCGCCGGCGCGGTGTTAGTTGTCGGAGGCGGTGTCGGTGGGATGCGGGCCGCCATAGATGTGGCTGAGGCTGGTCTGAAGGTCTACCTGGTAGAGCATATGCCCTGGCTGGGTGGACGGGTGGCCCAGCTCGGCTATATGTTCCCTACGCACGACTGCGTTCTGTGCCGGGGCACGTCCGACCACGGATACGGATGTACTCGTCCCTCCATATCGCCTGCCTTTCTGGATTTCAACCGGCATCCGAATATCGAGATCCTTCCCAATACGGACCTGATCAGGGTTAGGGGACAAGCGGGGGACTTCAGTGTGACCGTCCGCCACCGTCCCACCTGCGTGGATGCCAAGAGGTGCATCAACTGTGGGCTCTGCGCCTCCGTTTGTCCGGTGGAGCTACCCAGTCCTTTTGAGGCAGGACTGACAGCGCGGAAGGCGATCTACAAGATGGCGCCCCGTGCCCTCCCGGATACCTACATCGTGGATAAGGTCCCCCGTTGCGAGAGTTGCCGCCGCTGCGAGGGCGTCTGCCCAACGGGGGCCATTGACTTGGATGAGGAGACATACGAGCGGGATGTGAACGTTGGGGCGATCATACTCTCTGTTGGGTATGCGTTGTCTGATCCCGATGAGTATGGGGAGCTGGGCTATGGCCGTTATCCCAACGTCATCCACTCGATGCAGTATGAGCGGCTGGCCAGTCGATCAGGTCCAACGGAGGGTGTCGTCCTGCGTCCGTCAGACGGGAAGCTTCCCGAGCGGATCGCCTGGCTCCAGTGTATTGGCTCTCGTACTGAGAAGTATCCCTATTGCTCCTCCATCTGCTGCATGTATGCGACGAAGGAGGCCATGCTGGCCAAAGAGCGGATCGAGGGAGTCCACTGTCAGATCTTCATGATGGATGAGCGGGCCTTCAGCAAGGAGTTCAACGCCTACTATGAGCAGGCTCGTGACCGGTATCAGGTGGAGTATACCCGCTGCCGCATCTCGGAGATCAAAGAGGACCCCGAGACCCGTGACTTGATCCTCCGCTACCCGGATGAGGCGAGTCAGATGCAGCAGGAGCGGTTTGACCTCGTGGTCCTCGCCGTTGGCGCCCGCCCGCCGAATGGGGCGGAAGACCTTGCCGGCGTCTTGGGAATTGAGCTCAACCCTTATGGCTTCTGCCAGACGGACAAGTTCTTCCCGCTGGAGACAAGCAAGCCCGGCATCTATGTCTGCGGCACCTTCGCTTCTCCGAAGGAGATCGCCGAGACGCTGTTGGACGCAGCTGGGGCGGCGGGGGACGTCATGCGGCTGATGCGGGGCGACCTGGGGAAGGCGCCTTCTAGCCGTGAGTATCCCTTTCTCTGGAGATCGAATGCGTTGCCGTCGGAGCGGGACGTGAGCGGCGAACCGGCTCGTGTGGGAATCTTCCTCTGCCGCTGCACTCCCACGCTGGATGGCGTGGTGGACGTGGACGCGGTAGCTGAGTTTGCGCAACAACTGCCGGAGGTGGCGCACGTCCAGCCGGTCGATTACGGCTGCTTCGAGGAAGGGCTAGATGCGATCCGAGGG
>JASFWK010000054.1:0-12704 GCA_050049355.1 Anaerolineae bacterium
GTCTTCTACAGGCCGCGCCTCGATGCGCGGGTTGGGCACCCACCACTCGATCCAGGTCTGGTCCCCGTCGTCGTCGTACTGCACGGCCGGGCCGGCGGTACCGGGAGCCAGATCCCACGGCGAGAAGTCGCGGGTCCATACTCCCGTGGGCGCGTCGGCGGTGACCACGAGATCGCTCCCATTCACGCCGTGGATCCAGGTCCAGACCTGACTGTCAGCCTCGGCGGTTCCAGACACGATGTCGCTGGCGGGATCTACAGCCGTCACCTCCAGACTGGTCACCATATGGTCCTTGACGGTTACGTTATCGCTGACGGAGATCGTGTCACCGGCCTGGATATCGGCCGGGACGCCGAGGTTGAAGTACCCTCCGTCGTCGGCGGTCGTGTTGTAGTCGGTGCCGTGGATAGTCAAGGTGATCGGCGTGTTGGGTGACCATTCCCAGCCCTCGATCCCATCTTCCTCAGGGCGCACGGCAAAGTTAGGGTTGGGAACACTCCAGTAGGCCAGCGTGCCGTCATCGTAGCCCTCTGTCTCGAACTGGATCGCCCTGCCGTGGCTCCCTGGACCCAGATCGTAGACGTTCTGCTCGTGACCTTCATCACCCGGAACGCTGAAGTCGGCTACCCAGAACCCACCTGAGTCGGCCGTGACGCTGCGCGAGACGCCACCCTCATCGTGGATATCCACCTGAACGGCAGAGCCGGCCGCCGCCGTGCCTGAGACCGTGTCGGCGACGGCATCGACCCCCGTGACCTGTAGTGAGGTAACGGTCACGGTCTTGGTGATCGTCCCGTCGCCCATGGTGACGATCTGACGGGCTTCAAGACTGAAGACCCCCTGCAGGTCGAAGCAGGGGGTCCCACACCAGGCATCGACCGATGCGACCTTCGTCTCGGTGTGGAGCACCCCGTTGTCAGGATCCTCGATAATCAGGGTCACGAGTGCATTCTCATCCCAGTCATGCCCGTGGACCTCCGGATGGGCCGGCACCACGTGCAGAACGGGCTCGGGTTCCTGCGCCGCCACCGTTGAAGTGCCGGCTGCCGGCAGGAGGTTGGCCAACATCATGACCAGAACCAACCAGCGGATAGCCATCGCCCAGTGGGTCTTCTTTGCTCTCCTGTTCATTTCTGTCTCCTCCTGTGAAGTTTGTGAACCGAGCTATCAATGCGCTCCAGCGGGCTTAGTCGCAGCGCAGGGCCCACTTGGCCATGTAGACAACTGCACCAGACTTGGCGTGCGGACTCTGCCGAAGCGAGCTTCATCCGGGCAAGACGCGTGTCCAGGGGATTGCGGTCATCCTCAGGGCCTTGGGGCACGGTGCATGACCAGGGATTGGGCAGGCTCGCAGTCGATGGTGAGAAGGGGTCAAGCGGGCCCGAAGGCTGTGTGCATCCAGTGTGCCGTCCAAGTTCCACCGACCTTGCAGGAGTTCAATGGGCCGAAAGAGGACATCCAGATGCTGCAGAACTGAGTACCGTTCGAGCGTCGTGTGACCAGACTGCAGAGCAGGGGGCTGTCGCGATCGCAGCGCTCTACACATCCTCACAACAACAAAGGATAGCACAACGAGGTTAAGGTTAGGTCAAGATCGCCTCAGAAATCTGCTAGATCCCGCCGGTTGCCTATCACTTCCCGGATCGGATGCTGTTCGCCGGTTGAGTAAGCTCTAACGGGGCCGTATCCTTCGACACGCTCAGCACAGGGGCGAAACCAAGAACAGCGGTGGAGCCGGCAGAACTTGATTTCGATGCGGCCTTTGACCTACCCTCGGCCATCGAACCCGTTCTGTTTCGGTCGCCTGGCGTCCCAGGCATCCCGTCTCAATGCCCAACGCCAGATGAGATCGGCCCCCACGCACGCGACGGGGGTTGACAAGCATCTCAAAGGGAAGTACAATCGCTTACGTTGTGCTTGGGAGTAACTCGTTGATAGGCGAAGAACTAGGCAGATACCGCATCCTGGAACACCAGGGCAGCGGCGGCATGGCTGAGGTCTACAAAGCCCACCACCCAGGATTGGATCGCTATGTCGCCGTGAAGGTCCTCCATTCCTTCCTGGCTCAGGAGCAGAACTTCCTGGCCCGTTTCCGGCGAGAGGCAAAAGCAGTTGCCGCCCTCCGTCACCCTAACATCGTTCAGGTCTTCGATTTCGAATACGATGAAGAGCGAGGGCTCTACTATATGGTGATGGAGTTCATCGACGGCCCCAGCCTCAAAGTGCGGATTGAGGAGCTGGCTCAGGAAGGGAAGCTGATGCCGCTTGATGAGATAGTCCGCATAGGCACAGCAATAGGGGATGCCCTGGACTACGCCCACAAACGGGGGATGGTCCACCGGGATGTGAAGCCGGCCAACGTGATGTTCAACAGCGAAGGGGAGGTCATCCTCACGGACTTTGGCATCGCCAAGATGGTCAGCGTGGACAAGCTGACCGCCAGCGGAGAGATGATCGGCACGCCAGCGTATATGGCTCCGGAGCAAGCTATGGGGCAGGCTGGCGATGAGCGAGCAGATATCTACTCCCTGGGCGTGATGCTGTACCAAATGGCAACCGGTGCCCTTCCCTTCGAGGCCGACACGCCGATAGGCGTGGCCCTCAAGCACATCAACGAGCCGCTGCCACACCTTCGCGACGTCAATCCCAACCTGCCAAGGAAGTTGGATCTGGTGGTCACCCGCGCGATGGTGAAGGACCCCGGCCAGCGATACCAGACAGCAGCGGAGGTCGTCGCCGACCTGGAAGGCGAGCCGGCCGAGTTGGAGAGCCTTGCCCCAGCCTTGGAGGAGACGGTGGTCTCGCCTGTAGTGAGCGATACTCCACCAATGCCGCAGCCGGGTCTTGCGCCAGAACCCGCGGCGGTTCCGCGGCGCAAGAAAAGGCTCCGGCGCTGGCTGGTCTTCCTTCTGTCGGTGATTGTACTGGTGCTGCTGGCGGGCGAGGGGAGGGCGTTCTACGGCGACGAACTCTCCGAACTGGGAGCCTATTTGTGGGCTCTGCCGCGACCTTGGACCCGCGGGACCCCCACGCCGAACTTGGCGGCTACGGAGGTGGCAGCGACGGCGGCGGCTATCGAGGCAATTCAAAGCACATTGGAGGCGCCCACAGCCACTCCTACCCCAGACACGACCGCCACTGCAATAGCCGCGTGCGTCTTCGACGTGGAGGTCCTGAACGACCGCGCAGTGTGGCCCGCCGTGCTCATGCCCGGGCAGCGATTCGTGAAGCGCTGGCAGGTCAGGAACTCGGGCACATGCACGTGGCCGGAGGACATCGAACTGGTCTTTGTGTCTGGCTATGAACTGGAGCTCGTAGAAGCACCCCAGATAGAACTTCTGAAGCCGGAGCAAGCCACCGAGATCCACATCACCCTGCGGGCGCCGACTCTCTACAATTCCTATGTCAGCGTGTGGCAACTGCAGGATGGTGAGGGCAAGCCTATCGGAGGGGAGATGGAGATCATCTGCCGGGTGGGACCGACGCCGACCCCTCAGCTGACAGTGACGCCCACCATCACCGCCACGCCGACGGTGACACCCTCCACCAGTATCACGCCGACGATGACGCCGGCGCCGGGCGAGGAACTCTGGATGTCTCTTCCCACTTTGAGGGAATGCTACGGCACGGCCGAAGCCGGGTACCACGGCGGTCAGGTTGGATGGGGAGCGGGAGGAGGGCCAAGTGGGGAGTATCACTACTTCTACGGGGCCCCCGTCGCTGAACAGGAACTACCCGGGCCATACAATGATTTTGAGGGGTTCCCACACAATCTGACCTACTTCACCGTATCCGGTCCGGGCGACTCCTGGCCACAGCCAGAGGATTGTGATCGCCGCAGCTGGGGCGACGAGGGCTGGTGCAAGACCTCCGATGGATACGAGATAGTGTGGATGAAGGTGTGGATCACCGAAGACACTTGTCCATAGGCCCGGCGGTTGGATGAGGGAATGGCAAAAGAGATGAGCGTAAACAGGGATTGGTCATAAAGTGGAGGTAAGAAGTGAATTTTGGGGGACTGCGCACAACTGAACTGCTGATCATATTGGGCATCGTCGTCTTCATCTTCGGAGTCGGACGGCTAGGCAAGCTCGGTGAGGAACTGGGGAAGGGGATACGCAACTTCCGGCAGGCCCTGTCCGAAGGGGAGCCCGAAGAGGAACCCTCCTCCGAGCCCACCGAGGAGAACTAGCCACCCGTGCATTGATCTTGCCAGTCAGCAGCTAACTGCCATGGACTTTCTGAACGTCGGCTCCGGTGAGCTGATCCTTCTGCTCCTGCTCGCCATCCTGGTGGTCGGACCCAAGCGTGCAGCAGAGCTGCTCCAGCAGACCCGCCACTTCGTTGTCCGTCTCCGGCGAGAGTGGTACGCTGTCCAGAGAGATTTCATGGCGGAGGTAGATGCGTACAGGGAGGAAGGCTTATCGGCTGATTCACCCCGCTTGCCGCCAGGAACCCCAGGGGCCAGCGAGGACAAAGCCGGATGAGCGAGGAGGGCGGCCAAACCTTTCTGGATCATCTTGAGGATCTCCGCCGGCGCCTTCTGCGGGCCCTGATAGCGCTGGTCGTCGGGACGGTCGTCAGCAGCCTCTTTGCGAAGAGGATGCTGGAGTGGATGGCACGGCCCGTGGGCGGACTCCAGCGACTGGAGGCCATAGAGGTCACTGAGAACTTGGGCGTCTTCATGCGGGCGACCCTCCTCGGTGGCGTCACTTTGGCCATGCCGGTCATTGTCTATCAGCTGTGGCGATTCATCAACCCGGCCCTGGAGCCCAGCGAACGCCGGTATGTCTTCCTGCTGGTTCCCCTGGCCACTGCGCTCTTCGTGAGCGGAGCCGCGTTCGCCTACTTTGTCATGCTCCCGGCCGCTGTACCCTTCCTGCTCGAGTTCCTCTCCATCCCCACCCGGCCGAGACCAGCCAACTATGTCTCCTTCATCACGAGCTTGATGTTGTGGTTGGGGATCAGCTTCGAGACACCGCTGGTGATCTTCTTCCTGGCCAAGGTGAAAGTAGTCAACCATCGTACACTGGCACAGAGTTGGCGGACGGCGATCATCCTCATCGCCGTGCTGGCAGCCGTCGTCACCCCTACAGGCGATCCCGTCAACATGGGCTTGATGATGGCTCCGTTGATCGTACTCTACGGGCTGAGCATTCTTCTTGCGCGGATCGCTCAGTAACGCGAAGAGGATTCTCAGGGGCAAACCTCAGGACGCGTCAAGCGGAAAGCCCAGGTGGTTGTGTATCTTTAGTTAGGGAAGTTGCCGCGTGCCACCTCGGAGGTCACGATGTGGCGAAGGATTCTTCGTTGGGGATCGACTAGCCTGTTGGTACTGCTGACCGCCGCGGGCGGGAGGCCATCAGCACCGGCCCGTGCTAGCCTGGAGCCGCACCTGGCCTACGGCATCAATGTCCGTAATCTCTCCCACCTCGACCCGCTGGTCGCCCCCTTGGGATTCGAATGGATCAAGCTGAGCGAGGGGTACGGCCCACCCCCGTCGGAACGGCTGCCCTACCACGTTCTCTACCTCATCGAGTGCGAGGGATTCACAGGTGACATGGGAGCATGGACAGAGCACGTGGAAGAACTGGCAGTGGATGGTCTGGGGAGGGTCGACGCCTACGAGATCTGCAACGAGCCCAACCTGATTCAGTTCTGGGACAACCGGATGCCGGACCCGGCCCTCTACGCCCAGATGCTGTGCATCGCTTACGAACGGATCAAGAGCATTGATCCACAGGCTACGGTGATCAGCGGAGGATCCGCACCGGTGGGACGCATTCAAGGTACGTGCGACGGCTGGAGCGGCAACAACTGCGGGGTGATGGACGAGCGAATCTACGCGCAGGAGGTGCTGGCACACGGTGCCGACGCCTGCATGGATGCCTTCGGTTATCACCCCCACGGCTTCGCCTATGAGCCGGAGCGGGACCCCGCAGCGGTCGAGAACGGATTCGCCTTCCGTGGTGTGGAGGTGATGCGCCAGATTCTCCTCACGCATGGGCTGGGGGAGATGCCGATATGGGCCACCGAGTTCGGCTGGATACGGGATCCCAGCTTGGACGGGCGTCCGGAATGTCACGAGATTGCAGGGTACGAGTTTTGGTTCGGCTGGATGGACGTCAGCGAGTCCCAGCAGGCGGACTACCTGGTGCGGGCCTTTCAGTACGCCGACGAGAATTGGCCGTGGATGCAGGGCATCTTCGTCTGGAACCTGGACTGGCACAACTACAACTGGTCGTGTGAAGCCAGCCGTTTCTTCTCTATCCGTCGAGATGACGGCTCCGACCTGGGTGCGCCCACGTCAGCCTATTGGGCCCTCGCGGCCATGGAGAAGCGGCCCGCACCCTTCACTCCGCGGCTGAGCATAAGGCCAGAGGCGCTGCTGTTCCTGGCTGATGTGAATGACCCAGGCCCAGTCAACTCCATGGCAGTCGTCCGCAACGCCGGCTACCGAACCCTCTCCTGGACAGCCACCGCCGATCCAGCGGGCGAGATAGTCCCCACGCTCCCGATCAGCGCAGGGGCGCAGGGGGACAGTCTCTGGGTCCGAGTGGACACAGGGGGACTGGTGACCGGCACGTATTCCGGCGCGGTAACCGTCACCGCCACCGCAAGCGATGTGCTGGACTCCCCTATGCGGCTGCCGCTGGAGCTCCGCATACTTCCCCAGATAGAGCGCTGCTTCCTGCCAACGGTCATACGCAGCTCAACAGCTCCTTGACCGAGCCCGCAGCGGATCATCAGAGGGACTGGCGTTTTCTGGGATGGTGTTAGATAATAGCCGAGGAGGCCGCACTCCCCGTGGATGGTCACGCGGGAACGCGGCAGCGACATTCCCAAGACGGACCGACAACTGAGTTCGCTCACGGAGGCAGCCGATGTGGTACTTTGTCTCACCAGAGATCATCTTCGGTGAGGGGGCGCTGGACGCCCTTGAGGAGTTGGAGGGAGACCGCGCCCTGGTTGTGACCGACAGCACCCTGGTCGAGTTGGGCCTGGTGGCCAGGGTGAAGACTCACTTGGACAAGGCCGGGGTCGAAGTGCACATCTTCGACGCAGTCGAGCCCGAGCCCAGCGTACAGACAGTTCGCCAGGGAGCGCGCGCAGCCCAAGAGGTTGCACCAGACTGGATCATCGGCCTGGGCGGCGGATCGCCGATGGACGCCGCCAAGGCGATCTGGGTGCTCTACGAGCGACCGGACCTGGAGCCAGCCGCGATCAACCCCTTCATCAAGTTGGGTTTGCGGAAGAAGGCCCGTCTGATCACCATCCCCACCACCAGCGGTACCGGCGCCGAGGTCACGTGGGCCATCGTGCTCACAGACACCGAAGAGCAGCGCAAGATGGGGCTGGGGAACCGCGAAAACGTCGCCGACATCGCTGTCGTGGACCCCGCAATGGCAGCTGGGATGCCGCCCCAGCTCACAGCCGACACCGGCCTGGACGCGCTGACCCATGCCATTGAGGCCTATACCTGCAGCTGGCACACCGATCTGACCGACGGACTAGGTCTCAGCGCCGCCCGCATCATCTTCGAGTACCTGCCTCGCGCAGTGATGGACGGATCCGACATGGAAGCGCGCGAGAAGATGCACAACGCCGCCGCCTGCGCCGGCCTGAGCTTCGGCAACGCTATGGCCTCAATGGCCCACGCCATGGGACACGTCCTGGGAGCCATCTTCCACGTACACCACGGGCGCGCCGTCTGTCTGTTCCTGCCCTACACAGTCGAGTTTGCAGCACGCGAGGCGCCCGAGCGGTTCGCGAGACTGGCCGCCCTGCTGGGCTGCTCACAGGCGGGGGGCGAGAAGGGAGCGCGGGCGCTTGCGGATCACATCCGTCAGCTGTGCCGGGAGGTCGGCAATCCCACAAGTGTGGCCGAGGCTGGCATCAAACGCACAGACTTCGAAGCACAGGTGGAGAAGCTGGTCGACGATGCCTTCAACGATACGCAGATCGTCACCGCCGCGCGCTCTCCCTCCTACGAGGAACTGCAGCGACTATTCCTCTACGCTTATGAGGGGAAGGCGGTGGATTTCTAGCGCCAAAGACTCTAGTACTTGATCACTGAGATTCTGATTTGTTGAGAGCTGCTCTTTGCGCCTGCCTGTGAGGAGTTCGCATATCAAGATCCGTATGATCAAGTACTAGTCACGGGTATAGGCATAGACCGCGAAGTACGAAGCGTGAAAGAGACGCCTCACGCACCCTTTTTGCGCCCCTGAAGGAGTGAACGATGCACGGTTACCTCGGCAAGATCCTGCACGTTGATCTCTCCACTGGCGAGCTGCGAGACGAGCCATTGGATGAGGAGAAGACCCGCGCCTTTGTCGGCGGCAGCGGCCTTGCAGCACGCATCATCTATGACCTGGTGGATGGCGAGACCAATCCGCTTGGACCTGAGAATCCGCTGGTCTTCATGACTGGCCCGCTGGTCGGCACGGCCATGCCGTCGGCGGGTCGCTTGAGTGTGTGCGCCCTCTCGCCTCTCACCGGTATCTGGGGCGAATCCAACACTGGTGGCTTCATCGGCCCCGAGCTCCGCTTCGCTGGCTACGATGGCATCGCCGTCACTGGTCGGGCCGAACACCCCGTGTGGCTCTCCATCGTCGAGGGGCGGGCTAAGCTCCATGACGCAGCCGACCTTTGGGGCAGCGACGCATACGAGACGCAGGAACTGGTACGCGAAGCTCTGGATGAACCTAGAGCCCGCGTGGCTTGTATCGGCCCGGCAGGGGAGAATCAGGTCCTGATGGCCGCCGTGATGAACGACCACGGACGCGCCGCTGGCCGGACGGGCATGGGCGCTGTGATGGGCTCCAAGAACCTCAAGGCGATTGGAGTCCGCGGCTCCCTCCAGGTTCCCGTGGCGGACCCGGAGGGGCTGAAGGCCGTGACGCAGCAGATCATCGCTGACCTGGACGATGACATGGCCGCGATGTCACTCCGGATCGCCGGCACCGCCAGTTCGGTGGACACGATGTTGATGTACGGGAACCTGCCGATCCGCTACTACCAGAAGGGAGAATGGGAGGAGGCAGGCAACCTCTCCGGTGTGCTGATGACGGAGCAGTATCTGAACAGGCGTGCCAGCTGCTACCGCTGCCCCATCGCGTGCGGCCGCGAGACCCGTGCGCCCAGCTACGGATTGGACAAGGTGGACGGTCCTGAGTACGAGACGCTCGGCGCGCTTGGGTCACTCGCCATGGTAGACGACCTTGAGGGTGTCATCTACGCCGGACACCTGTGCAACATGTACGGTCTCGACACCATCAGCACCGGCTGCACCATCGCCCTCGCCTGCGAGATGTTCGAGCGCGGTATCCTGTCCACCTCCGACACGGGCGGAATGGAGATCCGCTACGGCGATATCCAGGCGAGCCACCGTCTTATCGAGATGATGGCCCACCGCGAAGGCTTTGGCAACCTCCTGGCGGACGGGAGCGCCGCCCTGGCAGAGCGCTTCGGCGTGCCAGATCTGGCGGTGACCGTCAACCGGCTGGAGGTCCCGATGCACGATCCGCGGGCGTTCGCCGGCATGGCCATAAGCTACACCCTCTCCCCCCGTGGAGCCTGTCACCTCCAGGGTGACATGTTCCTTGTAGACATGGGTACAGGAGCGGTCGAAGAACTGGGAATCCCACCCGGAGATCGCCTTGAGGCAACTGCGGAGAAGGGCCGCATCGCCGCGCGGGATCAGGCGTGGCGCAACCTGCACAACGCGATGATCCTCTGCCATCTCCAGAACCCGGGGGCAGAGCGGGTGCTGACGGCGCTGAACAGCGTCATGGGATGGGACTTGGAGGCCGAGGAGCTGATGACGCTGGGTAAGCGCATCGTCACCCTCAAGCGGCTGCTAAACCTGAGGCGCGGTCTGACCAGCGCCGATGAGCGCCTGCCTGACCTGCTGCTTGAGCCGCTGAACGAGGGAGGAACCGAGGGAGCGGTCCCCGACATGGAAGCGCTCCTCTCCGGCGCCTACGCCGAGTATGACTGGGATCCCCAGAGTGGGCGGCCCTCCCAGAAGGCACTCAAGGAACTGGGCCTGCAATGGACCGGCGAGCTGTAGGCAGCGAATCCGCATTCACCACGACCAGTCCTCGCCAGCGCGGCTGCCGCCTTCTCCGTCCCTCACCCAAACGCAGATCGCTTAGCGAGGTGTCCGACCGACGCCGCGATACGGCACAGTCGGGGGATGGTCCTATTCCCAACCATCCAGCCCTCGCGCCGAAGCGAACGATCCCTCCGTCTCCTCGGTCTGATCGTGGAAGGGATGGGAGAAGTAGAGATGTGAGCCTTGCCCTCCAGTCCAAACCAGCCAGACAACCGCCACAACCAAAGGCCTGCCCATTCGGGGGCAGGCCTCCTGTTCGAGCACTCCCGCATAGACTCTTACAGCGTCCGCTACTCTGGCTCCCAGCGCAGAATCAAGTTCCTGGCCGCCCATACCTCATCCAGCCGACGCACAGGAGCCTCACGGGGAGCATCGTGGAGTAGGTCGGGATTCGCCCGGGCCTCCTCAGCGATCGAGAGCATCGCTTCGGCGAAGGCATCCAATGTCTCCCTACTCTCCGTCTCCGTCGGCTCGATCATCAGAGCCTCATCGACGATCAGGGGAAAGTAATTGGTGGGAGGGTGGAACCCGTAGTCGATCAGCCGTTTGGAGATATCCAGTGCATGGACATCGGGGACGTCATCAAATCGACCTTCGCACACAAACTCGTGCATGCATATGCGGTCAAATGGCACCCGGTAGGTCTTCTTGACCTTGCTCATCAAGTAGTTGGCGTTGAGGACGGAGTGCTCTGCGACCTCGCGCAGCCCAGCTCCTCCCAGCATACGGATGTAGGTGTAGGCCCGCACAACCACTCCAAAGTGGCCGTAGAAGGACTTGACGCGACCAATCGACTTGGGCGGGGAGGTAAGAGTGAAGAAGGGACCCTCGTCATCGCTTCGCTCAGGATCAACAGCCACAATCGGGCCTGGCAGGAAGTCGGTCAGGGGCAGAGCCGCACCCACCGGCCCAGAGCCGGGGCCACCACCGCCGTGGGGAGTGCTGAAGGTCTTGTGCAGATTGTAGTGAAGGACATCGAAGCCCAGGTCGGCCGGGCGAGCGACGCCCAGCAGGGCATTCATGTTCGCCCCGTCGCCGTACATGAGCCCCCCATGCGCGTGCACCAGCCGGGCAATCTCCTCCAGATGCTCGTCGAACAGCCCAAGCGTGTTGGGGTTGGTCAGCATCATGCCAACCAGGCAGTCGCCGTGCTTCTCACAGGCCGCCTCCAATTCCTCCACGTCCACGTTGCCGCGCTCATCCGAGGGGATCTCCACCACCTCCAAGCCGCTCATCGTGGTGGTGGCCGGGTTGGTACCGTGAGCTGAATCGGGGACCAGGATCACATTCCGCTGATCCTCCCCCCGGTCCAGATGGTACGCATGCATCATCAAGACGCCGGTGAGCTCGCCGTGCGCCCCCGCCGCCGGCTGCAGGCTCACACCCGCAAACCCGCCGATCTCTCCGAGGAACTCCTGCAAGGAGAACATCAGGAGAAGTGCGCCCTGCACCGTCTTCTCGTCCTGGTAGGGGTGAAGACGGGTGAAGCCTGGAAGCCGGGCAACCTCCTCGTTGATCTTGGGACTATACTTCATCGTGCAGGAGCCAAGCGGATAGAAGCCGGTGTCCACGCCATAGTTCAGCCGGGAGAGGCGGGTATAGTGACGGATCAGATCTGGTTCACTCACCTCGGGCAGTGGCAGATCCTCTCGCACCATTCCTTCAGGAAGCTCCGCACGTGGCACGTCCGGTTCGGGCAGCGCAGCTGCGCAGCGCCCGGCGCGGGAGGCTTCGAAGATCAAGGGCTCGGTCATGATATCGCCTCCTCCAGTGCCTTCACCAGCAGGTCGATCTCCTCTCTCGGGTTCATCTCCGTCACACAGACAAGCATGTGGTCCTTCAAATGAGGGTAATCCCGCCCCAGGTCGTACCCACCTATGATCCCCCACGCCTCCAACAGATAGTCGTTGATCTGCTGGACGGGCTGTGGGCAGCGGACGACGAACTCTTTGAAGAAGTATTCATCCCCCAGGACAGTATACTCTTCCAAGTTGTCAATCGAATCGGCGGTGTAGTGGGCCTTGTGGTAACATAACTCGGCCACCTGGCGCATTCCGCACTTGCCAAGCGCGGCCATGTAGATCGTCGCCGCGAGCGCCACGAGACCCTGATTGGTGCATATGTTGGAGGTGGCTCTCTCGCGGCGAATATGCTGCTCGCGGGTGGTCAGGGTGAGGACGAAGCCTCGCTTTCCGTCGGCGTCGTGCGTTTGGCCTGCCAGCCGCCCCGCCATCTTGCGCACGTACTTGTCTCGGGTGGCGAAGAAGCCCAAGTAAGGCCCGCCGAAGTTGAGTCCGGCGCCCATCCCCTGCCCTTCGCCCACCACAATATCCGCCCCAAACTCTCCGGGCGGCTTCAGAAGCCCCAGCGCGATCGGATCAGCTACAACGATCAGCAGCGCACCGACGTCGTGTGCCGCCTCGGCGAGGTCGCTCATATCCTCAAAGCGGCCCAGGAAATCTGGATACTGCACGATCAGGCAGGCCGTCTCGTCGTCGAGGAGATCCTTCAACGCCGCTCTGTCTCTCTCCCTATCCTCATCGCCGGTCACCGTCAGGCCCATCCCCTGCGTGTAGGTGCGCAC
>JASFWK010000147.1:0-4741 GCA_050049355.1 Anaerolineae bacterium
ACCATCTCGGGTGGGTCTTAGATCGGTGCGGGCATCCAGATTTGAACTGGGGATCTGATTCTCAGCCAGGAACGCTCTACTGGCTGACTACTCCGAGTGCAAGTCGATCGCACCCGGGATCGGCAAGCTCTCGGGATCTGGAACGCCTTTCTCGTTGACCTCAACTGCCTCGGTCAAGAGCTCCCATTCGCCCTCGCCGTTGACGTTGTGGCATGTGAAGCAGTTGCCACCGTAGTGAAGCTTGAAGTATTGGCTGCTCATATGAGCCGGATGCACGATATCACGCAGAGCAAGGGGCGCTGCTATTCCCATTCCCTCCCGCTCGTCTGTACCCGGTGCATGGCACTGCAGGCAGGTTGTGACGTTCACTTCCTCCGTAGCTGCAAGCGATGTCCCGTCCGGCGCGGCTTCCGGATGCTCCTCTCCTCTCACTTCGGCGCGTTCGTGGGCCTCGTATGGGAGTGTGTACCTCCCGGTCTCTTCGTCAACCAGCACGTGACAGGCTGGACATCCCCGCGCCACTTCTTCCAGGGCTGGAAACGGAACAGTTTCGGCCAAGGCGCCGGCCTTCTCCAGTGTCTCCAGCTGCTCCTCGGTCAAGCCAGGCCCCGGCGGGCCCTCTGGTCCTTCTGGACCTTGGGGACCAGCCGGTCCCTGTGGGCCCGCCGGTCCCTCCTGCGGAGCGCAAGCAGCCGCCAGAAGGCTGAGGGTCACGACGGCTGCCAGCGCTATGAAAGTGGACCTTCTCTCAAGTATGCACATTTCACTCCTCCTAATGAACTGGATAGCCCTCTACCACCACGATCGCGCTCTCCGATTTGGTCATGACTGCACACATCTATCCTTCCCACCCTATCGAAGTGTGTCCGCTCAGCAAAGAGCTTCCCCAAGCGCGCTTGGTATCGACGCAAGGAACTCTGGATCGGGGGATGGAAACTGATGAGCAGGCCCGCAGCACCTTCGCCACTCCTTCACCTGCCTATCCGGTCGGCCCGCCTTCCAGCACATACGCGCTCATAGCGGAAGCCCCAGGCGGCTACTCAGGGGAAGAATCAGTATAGCTACGTAGGTTGACAGGCGTGAGAGCCAAATGGCCCATTCGCGACCCCGCCATTGGGCGGGCAGAGGAGATACCAGCGCCCGCTGGATTCGTGTGTCACTGCACTCGGTCGCACCACGGCAGATCCCCCAAGAAACGGGGATCGCAAGTTCACCCCCAGAGCACCGCAGTCGGCCAGGTCGGTGTGCTTCTGCTCTCCGTGGCGGACTACCATCGGTGCGGGACCGGCATCGTCCGCCCGTCATCTGAACCTTGCCCCACAGGCCTGCGCCGATCCCTTCCGGCCAAGCCACCGCACTTCGTGAGAGGCCGACCACAGAATGGCCTTTGCACAAGTAGTCAACTTATGCTACACTATAGTTGAAGTCACCGACCTAGAGCACCGCCCACCGTCTGAGGCGCGGTGGGCGTTTGGTCCGTCGGGCGAGGCGCCTAGGAGGGACGAGAGAGGGGACATCAAGGAGCAGATTGTTTGCACTCCACTCATTTGTGCTATAATGCCTTTCACAAACACAGACGCCCGAGAGATGAATGACTGTGGAAATGAGTAAGCAGATCCTGCTACCCCAATAGCATTGCAGGAAGATGAGATAGACCACAGACCAAGGAGGTGATACCTATAGAAGACGATGGACTGGACTTCAGTACGCCTTGCACAGCTGACAAAGTGACCACGAACCGAGGAGGAGAGAGATGCTTAAGCGAACGAGTTTGATCTTGATTTCGATTCTGGTGGTAGCCAGCCTGGTACTGCCAGCCTGCGGCCCAGAGGAGGCGGAGGAGATCACCTTCATCACTCAGGTCTCCGAGGAAGAGGAGGCGGCCATTGAAGAACTGGCTGCTATGTTCGAAGAGGACACGGGGATCCATGTCAACGTCCAGTTCATGGACGCCACTGACATGCAGGCCCTCCTCCAATCGCAGATTGAGGCCGACAACATCACGGTTGACGTGATGGCGCAGGACAACCTGCGGATGGAGCCCTTCGTGCGCCTCGGCCTGATCGAGGATCTCACTGATCGAGAAGGCGAAATCGATCCAGAGGTCTTCGACGGGTTGATTGAGGGCGGCAAGTTCGACGGCAGTCTGTACTTCATCCCCTACCGCACCAACGTTCAGATAACCTTCTACCGCACCGACATTTTCGAGGAACTGGGCATGGATCCCCCGACCAACTGGGACGAGTGGCGGGCTGCCTGCGAGACGTTCCTTGAGGAGTACGGAGAGCCGCGCTGTCTGTTCAAGGCCGCCTTCGATCCCACGGCGGTGAACCCCACCCAGATGTGGGAGTGGATTGTCTCCGCCGGTGGCGACCCCTTGGTCCTCAACGACGAGGGGACGGTGGCTGCCTATGAGTTCCTCCAGGGCCTGCAGCAGGATGGGCTCCTGCATCCGGACTCGGCCATCGCCAAGTGGGATACCTCCAATGAGGTCTTCGCTCGCGGCGACGCCTTCCTCATGCAGAACTGGCCCTTCGGAATCGGCGTGATCCGCGACACGGGCATGACCGACTTCGATGTCTACCACGGAGTGGAAGGACCAGTGCGCGAGGCCCACGTGGTCGGCGGTGAGGTGCTGGCCATGGTCAAGGGCACGCCGAGGGCAGACGCAGCTTGGGACTTCATGATGTTCCTCGAGTCCCGCGAAGCTCAGGAGATCCTGGCTTCGGAGAACGGCTGGCCTAACGTGCGAGGTGACGCTCTGGGCCAGATCGCCGAGGAGCGACTCGTAGAATTCGAGACCATCAACGACGCCTTGGAGTACGGCATCCTGCGGCCCAACATCCCCTACATGTCGGACCTGCTGGAGATCATGATCGAGGCCTACGACCGCATCGTCAACAACGGCGAGGATGCTCAGACCGTGCTGGACGAACTGCATGGCGAACTGGAGACCATCCAAGCTGAGGCGCCGTAGGATCGGGGGAGCGTGACTCCCCGATTTCGCACTCTGGTACCCGGGCAGATCGACATCGCTCGATCTGCCCGGGACCTCTATGAGCTCCGCTCTGTAGACCGCTCGGAGGAGGTTCTGTATGACGGCAACCTCTGTGACGAAACGGCGCCCCTTGAAGGTAGATTGGAGCGCCCTGACTGCCTTTCTGCGTCGCTACTGGTTTGAGTTGGCACTGATCACCCCCCTCTTCCTCTATGTGTTGGGCTTCACTTTGCTCCCTGTCCTTCAGAACATCGCCCTAAGTCTCCAACAACACTATACGGGTGGAGGGTTCCCGACCCTCGATAGCTACAACGTCCTTTTCTCACGGTACAGATTCACTGAGGCTTTCGTCAACACCGTGGTCATCAGTCTGGTAAGCGTCAGCCTGGAGCTGCTGGCGGGGCTCAGCGTGGCCCTCATGCTCAGTCAGGAGTTCAAAGGCCGTGGTCTGTTTCGAGCAATCCTACTTCTTCCCATGGGCGTCCCCACCGTCGTGGCAGCGACCAATATGCGCTACCTCTTCGCCACCAGCGGCTACGTCAACGAGTTCCTGTATGACCTTTCCGTGCCGTTGGCGCGTTTGGGAGTGATCAGCCAACCCTTCGAGGGGCTGATCTTCCTGCAGGAGCCGCTGGCGCTCCTCACTGTGGCGATCAGCGATATGTGGAAAGTTACCCCGCTGGTGATGCTCATCCTCCTGGCCGGCCTGGAGGCGATCCCTCGGGAGCTCTACGAGGCAGCCAGGGTGGACGGAGCCTCAAGATGGCAGCAATTCTCTCAGATCACACTTCCCCTCTTGCGGCCCGCCATCACATCGGCTGTGATCATCCGGGGTATTGATGCCTTCCGCATATTCGTCCATCCTCTGGCCTTAGGCGTCTCCGGCCAAGTACCCGTCTTGACCTCCTTTGCATACAGCGAGTACTCCGCCGTCCATCTTACCACTTCAGCCGCGGCCTCTACCATCCTTTTGATCATGATCTTGATCGCGGTGATCGCTTACCTACGGATCTTGGGAGCGGAGGAGGCGGTACGATGAAGAGACGGAAGTGGGTTCGCCGAGGGATGTTTGCCCTGCTTGTTGCCTTTGTCTCAGTGGTGGTCATCACCCCCGTCTACTTCATGCTCATCATGTCTCTAGGTGACCCCCAGGAGACCTTCGCTACACAGCACCCGCGGTACATCATCAGCCACCTCTACTTCGTCGATTCCGAGGATCGGGACTATACAGGCACTTTCTGGGATCGAATCCTTCCCAAATGGTGGCTGCGGGTGCTGCTCGAGAAGACCGCCGGCGGAGTGGCGCTAGATGCCGATCTGGCCAGCCGACTCTTCAAGAGCCTCAGAGTAGCCACGCTGACCGCGGCTATCTCCCTGCTCATCGGTGTCCCGGGGGCCTATGCCATCTCGCGACTCTCTCCGAACTTGAAGTACATTCTCATCCTGGTGCTCTTCTTCACCCGCATGTACCCAGAGGTCGGCATAGCGCTGCCTGTAGCTGTCACCTTCCTCCGTCTCGACAAAGTGCTGCCATTCAAGTTCTACGACTCAGCCTTCGGGCTCGAGTTGGTCCTGGCCCACCTCATCATCACTCTCCCGCTGACTACCTGGATCCTGGTAGGCACTTTCGACACCATTCCACGAGAACTGGAGGAGGCGGCCAGTGTAGACGGTGCCAGCCGCATCGGAACCATATGGCGAATCGTGATACCGCTGGCAGCGCCCGGGATCGCCGTGGCGACC
>JASFWK010000055.1:0-12637 GCA_050049355.1 Anaerolineae bacterium
TTGGTGTGGGAGTTCGAGGGCGAGAACTGGTTCTGGGGCTCGCCCGCTACCGACGGCACAACCATCTATGTGGCAGATGTGGATGGTAATGTCTACGCGGTGGATGCTGAGACCGGTGAGGAGGAGTGGCGACAGCAGGTGGGAGAAACGGTGCGGATAGGGCCGGTCCTTGCCCGGGATGAGGACCTCCTGTTGGTGGCTGGCAACATTGGCACGCTCTACGGTCTGGATGCGAGTAGCGGTGATGTGGTCTGGTCTGAGGGGGGGGAAGGATACTTGGCCTCTCTTGGCACTGCGGATGAGACTTTCTATGTCTCGCGCATATACGCCGACCAGCACATTCAAGCCTTCCGTGTTGCTGGCGATGACATCACTCTGGAGTGGGGCTATCCCCCACCCGAGGCCGAAGAGTAGGAGGTGCCCTGTGTGGGATTTGCTTTTCCTCAACCCGATGATCAACCTGCTGCTTCTGTTCTATCGTTTCGTTGGACATTCTATCGCTGCGATCGCACTTCTGACCCTGCTGGTACGTCTGGCCCTCCTTCCGTTGACGCTCAGGCAGCAGCGATCCGCTCAGCGGATGCGGGAGCTGCAGCCGGAACTGGACAAGATCCAGAAGAAGCATGCCAGCGACCCGGAGAAGCGGGCGCAGGCGCAGATGCAGCTTTATCGCAAAGCCGGCATCAACCCTCTGGGCGGGTGTCTTCCCTTAGTCATTCAGTTTCCGCTTCTCATTGGCCTGTGGCAGTCCATTGTGCGTGTCTTGGCGGTCAGTCCGCTGGAGTTGCTGAAACTCTCTCAGAACATCTGGCCTTTCATCCCGGGGCTCACCAGCCTAGTACCACTGGAGAGCAAGTTCCTGTGGCTGGACCTGGGACAGCCGGATAGGTATTTCGTCCTGCCTGCCCTCGTGGTGGTAACCTCCTGGCTTTCTCAGAGGATCCTGACGCCCCCTGCCACTGATCAGCGGTCGGCGGCGATGGGCCAGCAGATGCAGATCATGATGCCCCTCCTATTCGGTTTCATATCTATCTCCTACGCATCGGGCCTCTCTATCTACTTCATCATCTCCAATCTCATCACAATGCTCCAGTATCTCCTGATCCGTCAAGGCCCTCTGGGCAAGAGTGAGACGTGAAGCCAGTTGCAGGCGGATAGCAGAGGAACGACCGGGGGAGAGAGAACACGAGGAGTCAGCTGGCGACGTTCAAGGAGTACCACATGAGTCAAACACAGGAGCCCGGAATCTTCTCGGGCGAGGATGTCGAAGAAGCGATCGGAACCGGGTTGACAGAGCTGGGCCTCACGCGTGACCAGGTCGAGATTGAGGTGCTGGACGAGGGAGCCCGAGGGGTACTGGGAATCGGTGGCCGGCCCGCGCGCGTCTGCTTGATACCTACTGCGCCACCGGCCGTTGAGGAGACAGAGCCGGCGAAGGTCGCTCGGGAGGTCTTGACTGAACTGCTGGAGCGCCTGGGCTTTACCGCTGAGGTAGAGGTGAGTCGGCCGGAGCCTGCCTCCGATGAGGAGGACAGTCCGCTGAAGTTGGATGTCCGCGGTCCGGGAGTGGGTACGTTGATCGGACGCAAGGGAGAGACCCTGGCTGCTCTCCAGAGGATTGTCCGGCTTATCGTCGGCAGTCGATTCGCCCGGTGGGTGCATCTGGTGGTGGACGTCGATGGGTATAAGCAGCGACGGGAGGAGAGCTTGCGGCGCCTGGCAGGGCGGATGGCCGAGGAGGCAGTCAGGAGTGGCCGAACGGTTGTCTTGGAGCCCATGCCACCCTACGAGCGGCGCATAGTTCACTTGGCGCTGAGGGAAGATGTGGACGTGCGTACGCAGAGCGTGGGAACCGGGAATCGCCGTCGGGTCACTATCATTCCGCAGGAGGATGAACGGCCTGAGGACACGCATACGGGGGAATCGACTCCCTGAAACCTGAGGAGGTTGACCCACTGCGGTAAGGGCGCTGACATGCAGGGTGCCGTGTCGGGCCAGCCGGACTACATGGTGGTCGGTCATATCACACGGGACCTCAATCAAGCGGGTGGGTTCACGATTGGTGGGACGGCTGCCTATGCGGCCCGCACCGCCCGCGCGTTGGGGTGCTCTGTGAGGGTGGTCACCAGTGCACCTGAAGATCTGCATCTGGGGGATGTTCTTCCTGATGTCGAGATTCTGCGCGTCCCAGCTCCAGCTGCGACGACCTTTGAGAATCACTACACGCGCACGGGACGGGTTCAGACTGTCCGGGCCGTCGCCGCTTCGCTGACGCCCGATGTAGTGCCGTCTGTCTGGCGCGAGGCCGCCGCCATTGTCCATCTGGGACCGGTTGCTCAGGAGTGTGACCCGTTGCTGCATGATCTGTTCCCCGGTTCCTTTCTCGGGCTCACTCCTCAGGGGTGGATGCGCCGTTGGGATGAGGTCGGCCGCGTTCAACCATCGCCGTGGGACAGTGCTGAACTGCTTCTCCCTCGCGCCGATGCGGTGGTCCTGAGCGAGGGGGACGTCGGCGGCGATGAGGGGCTCATTGCCCGATGGGCGGCCGTCGCCCAGGTGCTGGCCGTCACCCGAGGGGCGGCGGGCTGCACGGTCCATTCTGGCGGCGTTGGGGAGGACTTGCCTGGCTTCCCCGTGACCGAGATCGACTCTACGGGGGCAGGGGACGTCTTTGCAGCTGTCTTCTTCGTCCAGCTGCAGCGGGGGTATTCGCCTCGTGCGGCCGCTCGAATGGCCAACTGTGTCGCAGCGGTCTCCGTCACCAGGCCGGGGCTGGATGGTACGCCTGGTCCGGAGGAGTTGAACCGCTGCCGCAAGTTCCAACTGTAGGTGGCGATGCCTGTCTACACCTTCGCCAATCAGAAGGGGGGCGTGGGCAAGACCACGACCGCTGTCAGTCTGGCAGCCTACTTGGCACACTGGGGGCTGCGGGTCCTGCTGGTGGATATCGACCCCCAGTGTAACGCTACCTCCAGCCTGGGAGTGGACCAGCAGGATGTGGGAACATCCATATATGAGGTGCTTACAGACGAGATTCCCATGGAGGAGGTCGTTACCCTCACCCAGCGAGTCCGACTGGATCTGGTGCCCAGTTCGGCAAGACTGGCCGGGGCCACGGTCGAGATGGTGGGCATGCTCGCCCGCGAGCAGCGGCTCCAGCGGGCGCTCGATCGGCTGGTGAAGCGTTACGACTACGTCTTCATAGACTGCCCGCCCAGTCTGGGGGTCCTGACCATCAATGGTCTGACGGCGGCCCAGAATGGGGTCATCATCCCCGTCCAGTGCGAATACCTGGCGCTGGAGGGTCTCTCTCAGTTGATACGGACCATTGAGCTGGTGCACCGGTCGCTGAATCCAAACTTGCGGGTCCGCGGCTTGGTCATGACGATGTTTGATGCCCGCACCAACCTGGCCCGCCAAGTGGTCCAGGAGGTGCGGAAGCACTTTGGAAAACGGGTCTTTCGCACCGTTATCCCGCGCAGCGTGCGGTTGAGCGAGGCTCCCAGCTATGGGGAGCCCATTCTCAGCTATGCGCCTAAGTCGGCCGGAGCGCGGGCCTATCAGGCGCTGGCGCGAGAGCTGCTGGTCGGCGATGGGTGGGCCGCCGCGCCGGATGATTTGCCGATGGAGGGGACCAGTGCCACAGCGTAGGGGTCTGGGGAAAGGGCTCGAAGCTTTGATTCCTTCTGAGCCTGCGGAGGGAGAAGCTGCCGCTGCTGGCCTCCAGGAGGTCCCAGTCACGGCGATTCTCCCCAACCCCCACCAGCCTCGCGTTCAGCTGCGTGACCAGGATCTGGTTGAACTGGCTGCGTCCATCGAAGCCCAAGGCCTCATTCAGCCGCTCATCGTGACGCGGGAGGGGGATGGGTACCGGCTTGTCGCCGGCGAGCGGCGCTGGAGGGCGGCTCGGATGGCGGGGCTCTCGGCGGTGCCGGTCATTGTCAAGGATGTCGCTCCTCAGCAGATGCTGGAACTGGCTCTTGTGGAGAACCTGCAGCGCGAGGATCTAAATCCACTTGAGGAGGCGGGGGCGTATCGTCAGCTGGTCGAGGATTTTGGCCTGACGCACCAGGAAGTGGCGAAGCGGGTTGGAAAGAGCCGGACGGCTGTCAGCAACACCCTTCGACTCTTGAGGGCAGCCGAAGCCGTGCAGGAGGCGCTGCTGAGTGGCAAGATCTCCGAAGGCCACGCTCGGGCGCTCCTCTCCTTGGAGGAGCACGAGGCCCAAGCGACGGCCCTCAAGACGGTGCTTCGCAAGAGCTTGAGTGTCCGTCAGACTGAGGAGTTGGTCCGCAAACTTCAGAGTTCGGCCCCGGAGCGTCCATCTGCTCCCTCGCCCCCGCCAGAGGTGCAGGCGATGGAGGCTCGCTTCCGAGAGGCGCTGGGCACGCGAGTCCGGCTGGCTCCCGGGAAGAAAGGTGGGCGCCTGATTATCTACTACTACTCGGACGAGGAGCTGGAGAGCATCTATGAGCGCGTCAAGGGGGATGAGGGGTAGGCCCCAGACCTCCAAGCTTGAGCTTCCAACAAGAACGAGAGGAGAACCTGACCTTGAGAATTGAACCCTATGCTATTGTGCGAGAAAAGCTAGATCAAGCGGCGAATATCTTGGAAGAGAAGGGGATAGACCTTTGGATCACCTTCGTCCGGGAGACGACTCAGGTCAAGGATCCTTGTGTGGACTTGATCATGGGTTTTGACCTGACGTGGCAGACGGCGTTGATGGTCAGCCGCAGCGGAGAACGGATCGCTATTGTGGGCCGCTACGATGTGGACAACGTGAACGGAACTGAGGGGTACACCAAGGTTATCGGCTACGATGAATCCATCCGCGCGCCGCTCCTGGAGGAAGTTCGCCGCCTACGTCCGCGCCAGATCGCTCTGAACTTCTCGGAAAGTGATCCCTCTGCCGATGGACTTACCCACGGGATGTTCCGGGTGATAGCCAATATGCTCGCCGGCACGGAGTATGGCGCTCGTCTGGTATCGGCCGAGCCGGTGATCGCCGCTCTGCGTGGCCGGAAGTCCCCTTCCGAGGTGGATCTCATCCGAGCCGCCATCGACGCTACCGCGGGTATTCTGCGGGAGGCGCGAAGCGTGGTCAAGCCAGGGATGACAGAGCGAGAGATCGCTGACTTCATCCACGAGACTGTGCAGGATCGCGGGCTGGGTGTGGCCTGGGAGTGGGAATACTGTCCAGTGATGTGTGCTGGACCGGATGCGTCCTTTGGGCACAGGATGCCGGGCAAGTTCAAGACCGAGCAGGGCTGTCTGCTCCAGATCGACTTTGGGGCCAGGCAGGATGGCTTCGTGGGCGATCTGCAGCGCACTATGTACTTTGGCGAGCGCGACGACATGCCGGATGAGATACGGAAAGCGTGGAAGGCAGCGCGTGCGGCGCTGGAGGCCGGTCGAGCGGCACTGAAGCCAGGAACGCGCGGGTGGGAGGTGGACGCTGTTGCCCGCAAGGCTCTGGTGGACGCTGGCTATCCCGAATACAAGCACGCTTTCGGCCACCATATCGGCCGCAGTGCCCACGATGGCTCCACCGTCTTGGGCCCCAAGTGGGAACGGTACGGCAGCTCGATCGAGGGCAAGGTCGAGATCGGTAATGTCTTCGCTATCGAGCTGGGCGTTCAAGTACCTGGCTACGGCTACATCGGCTGCGAAGAGGACGTCCTGGTCACCTCCGAAGGTGTTGAATATCTGAGCGAACCGCAGGAAGAGATCTGGTGCATTTGAGCCAGAAGCTCTAGTGAAGACTGACATGGGCACAAGCGAAGATCTTCTGCTGGTCAATGGGTCCATCTACCCGATGGACCCTCATTATTCTGTCGCCTCCGCCCTTGTCGTGAGGGAGGGGCGAGTTCTAGCCGTCGGCGGAAGCGAGCTGCGGGACTTCGCTGGCTCGGATGTCCGTCCGGTGGACCTGGAGGGCCGGTGCGTCTTGCCCGGCCTGACTGACAGCCATGTGCACTTTGCCGGATTTGCGCTGGGGCTGCAGAAGGTAGACCTGGCCGGGACCCGGTCGCTTGAGGACGCGCTGGCCCGGGTGGCCGAGCGGGCAGCCGAGACCCCGCCTGGGGAGTGGATCGAGGGGCGGGGCTGGGATCAGGAGAGGTGGCTTGATCGCCGCTTCCCCTCTGCGACCGACCTGGACCGGGTCGCCCCTCGGCATCTGGTTGCGCTCACGGCCAAGAGTGGCCACGTCCTGGTGGCCAACGCGCTGGCGTTGAAGCGAGCCGACATCACTGCCAGCACACCCGATCCAAACGGGGGGCGTATTGAACGGGATGGTGCCGGGAATCCCACAGGCCTGCTCTTCGAGGAGGCGATGGAGTTGATGCGGGCGGCAATTCCCGATCCCAGCGCTGAGGAAGTCATCGCTGTCTTGCCGGCCGCTTTCGAGCGAGCCTGGCAGGTGGGACTGACAGGCGTGCACGAGATGGCGGTCCAGGGGGTCCCGGACCGCGTAGTCTTTGATGCCTACCAGCGGCTGCGCGCTCGGGCTGAGCTGAGGCTGCGGATAGTGAAGTACCTACCCAGGGAGATGCTCGATCACGCTCTGGCACTGGGGATGCGATCCGGTCTGGGGGATGACTGGCTGCGTGTCGGTGGCATCAAAGTCTTCGTCGATGGCGCACTGGGCTCTCACACGGCCGCGATGTTGGAGCCCTACGTTGGCGAGCCGAGCAACCTGGGCATTCTGATCACCGGACAGGAGAGACTGGAGGAATTGATCCGTCGGGCGACGGCAGGAGGTCTCGCGCTGGCGATGCATGCCATCGGGGACCGGGCCAACCGCATGGTGCTGGAGGCGCTAACGGCAGCGCGTGATGCAGAAGGGATGACTGCCTCTGACGCGCCGCGCCACCGCATTGAGCATGCTCAACTGCTCCATCCTGATGACTTGGGTCGGGTTGCCGAACTGGGGGCGGTCGCCTCGATGCAGCCTGTCCACGCGGTGCAGGATGCGCCGATGGTCGATCGGTATTGGGGGCAGCGCTGCACGACCGCCTATGCCTGGCGAAGCCTTCTGGACAGCGGGGCGGTGCTGGCCTTCGGATCGGACTGTCCGGTTGAGGACATGAACCCTTTCCTTGGCATCCAAGCCGCGGCGACGCGAGTCTGTCCCGATGGATATGGGGGATCCGAGGGTTGGCACGCCGAGCAGCGGCTGACTGTCGAGGAGGCGGTTCGGGGGTACACCTCTGGGGCTGCTTGTGCAGTGGGAGCAGAGGACCGGTTGGGGGCACTGGCTCCGGGTTGGTGGGCCGATCTGGTGGTGCTTGATCGGGACATTCTTACCTGCGATCCGGCCGCGATCGGCGAGACGCAGGTGGTGGGGACGATGATTGAGGGGAGGTGGGTCTTCGGGAAATGGGCAGCCTAGCGAGTGGCGACGGGAGTTAGGCCAGTACTCGCTTATCTCCAACCCTTCGGGTCACGCCCTCCGCGTCCAGGTGCTCGAGCAGGGCCTGTGCGTACTTACGGCTCGTATCGAACATGTCCCGGGTCTCAGCCAGGGTGATGCTCTCCTCTTGTTGGATGCGAGCGCGTATCCGGTCGCCCATCTCCTCATAGGTGGAGGGAAGGAAGAGCACGTTGGCTGAGACCTGGATGAGGCTTCCCCGAGACAGGAGCACAGCAAGAACGTCCTCGCCGACGACGGTGATGCTCTCCTTGACGGATGGCGTCGTGTACGGGGCGCGCCGGAAGCTTTCCAGCAGATCGTCCACCGCTTGCTGCTGCTCGGGAGTGAGGCAGATCTGGTGTTCGGGCAGTCGGATCGTGGCTCCCTCGTCGACCAGCAAACCCTCCTCCGCCGCCCGGTCGATGAGTCCGCTGAAGGTTGCCGGGTTGAGCCGTAGTGCGCTGCGCAGTTCCTCTCGGCCCATCCCCGGGCGCAGCGGGTGGCGCTGGTGGTAGGCGCTTAGCTGCTTTTCCGCGTGCGTTGTCGCCTTCTCCCACCAATCCTCCGCCGCCACCAGGAGATCATCTCGCACACTCCCGTCCGCATCCAGAGCCGCAGCCTCTCCGTGGGCCAGCAGTTCCTCCAGTGCCTGAGGTGCTGACTCCTCCAGACCGGGGATCTCCAACAGGTCCCGCACTAGCAGCGGCCCGCGCTGCCTCAAAGTCTGCAGCAGTACCTCGCCTGGTGTCCCTTGGGCCAATGTCTCCAATTGATCGATGACCTCCGTATGGAAGCGCCGATGTTTGCGTCCGGGATGGGGATCCACCACCACCCCTCCACCGACGGTGGCCGGCGGGGACGGGCGACGCACAATGAAGCGATCACCCCGCACCAGTGGAAGCGGCGCGGTCAGTTCCAGCTGTAGCCAGCCGGAGGTGTTGGGAGCCAATGCCTGCTGGCCCAGGAGGCGAACGCGGGCCATCACCTCTGCCGAGCCACAGAAGAACTTCAGGCTGGTGTTGTGTTTCAGGGGCTTCTGGGCGGCTGCCAGGTACTTCAGCTGTACATCCACCAGATCCGTGGGCTGCAGCCACTCCGGAACTGTGACCAGGCTGCCGCGGGAGATATCGTTCTTGGAGATACCGGAGAGGTTAATCGCCACCCTGCTGCCGGGAACTGCTTTCTGAATGTCCTTCTTGTGCGTCTCGAGTCCACGGATACGGGCCTGCAGTCCTTGAGGGAGCACCTCCACCTCCCGGCCCACCTCCAGGCTGCTATCGATCAGCGTACCAGTGACGACTGTCCCAAATCCGCTCACGGTGAACACCCGGTCGACCCACAGACGGGGTCGCCCCTGATCGGCGTGAGGTTCAACGTGCTCCAAAACCTCCTGGAGAGCTGCCAGCAGGTCATCCATCCCCCGACCGGTGCGGGCCGAGACGGAGAGGATAGGCGCTTCCTCCAGTACTGTCCCCTCGACCACCCCCGCCACATCGGCGACCACCAGGTCTAGCCAATCTGGATCCTTCACCAAGTCCACTTTCGTCACTGCGATGACGCCGTTGGAGATCCCCAAGAGATCCAGGATCGCCAGATGCTCCCGGGTCTGAGGCATTACACCCTCGTCGGCGGCGACGACAAATAGGGATGCGTCGATTCCCTCCATGCCGGCGAGCATGTTTTCGATGAAATCGCGGTGGCCGGGCACATCCACGATCCCCACCGACTCGCCGTTGGGAAGAGTAAGCCAGGCGAACCCCAGGTCGATGGTCATCTTCCGCTCTTTCTCCTCTTGGAGCCGGTCGGGGTTAATACCGGTGAGGGCCTCGACGAGAGCGGACTTGCCGTGGTCTACGTGCCCGGCTGTGGCGATGACGTGCATCTATGATTCCCTTGCTGTTTGTGCTGTTTCCTGGATGTTCTCCAACTGATCCTGAAGTGCTCCCACGAGCGCGTGAGCCTGATCGGAGAGGTGTGCCCAGAGTGTTCGGATCTGTCCACCATGGATCGAGGTTCGCTTCTGCAACGCCTCCAGTTCCTCGGCGTGCTCCTTATTGGTGCGCTCCTGTCGTTTCCATTCCTCTTCGACCGACAGCTCCCACGAGCGGTGTTCCTTCTCCTGAGCGGCTTGCCATTCCTCCCACTGGCGCTTCATCCGATCCTCTGTCAGGCGTTGCATCTCAGCGGTCTCGTTCTGGCGGGTCTCCACCCGCTCCTGGAAGCTTTCGAGCCTCTCCAGCGCTTGCTTCGTTTGATGGTATTGCTGCATCAGGCGCTGCTTCTCCTGCCTCAGCAACTCCATCTCCTCACGGACCTCCTCTGCCTGACCGGACCACTTCTTGAACTGCTGCTGGCGGCGAAAGTCGGCGATGCGCAAATCCTCGAACTTCCCGTCGAACTCCTTGATCTGATTCAACCCCTCATCTATGCGGCCCCGTTCCTTTCGGATGGCTTCCTCGAGGAGCGGGAGCTTCGTGTCGGTGGCTTCGGTCCGCTTGCGCAGCTCTGTTGTCTCCGCTTCAAGGGATGCGATACGCCGATTATCTCCCTGGCGCTGCTGCTCCAAGTAGGTGACCGTCTGAATGCGATCCTCGGCACGCTTGCTCAGATCGGTGACTGTGTCCTCCAGCTCTTGCACAATCTTGTTCAATCGTCGGTCTTCTGCCTGGAGCGCACTCAGTTCCTCTTCCAGCGTGATCTGCCGCACCGCCTCGGTAATCTGGGCGACCTCGTCCTTGAGCGCCCCAATCTCCAGCTGGTGCGACCGCTCGGCTTCCCTCTGTTCCTTGCGCCGCTGTTCGTCCTGCTCCTCAAGCATCTCGTCGATTTCTACTTTGAGTTGCTCGGATGTCTTGGCGAGCTCGCTGGCACGAGCCAGCAGCACCTCCAGACTGGCGACGCTCTCCTGAAGATCGTTCAACTGTTCATCTTGGCGGGCCAATTGCTCTTCCTGCGACTCCAATCTCTCCCGCAGAGCGGTGATGAGGGCCTTGTCGTTTCGTCGCTCCTCGTCGAGCCACTTCAGCATTTGGCTAGCCTGGTTCAGATCCATTGTCATCGTGATCCCCCTGTCTCAGCCGTTCGTTCTAGGCTCATTGCTTGCAGAAGCCTGGGACGTCAGGATTATAACACTATTCCCATACCAGAGCAACGGCTGCAGCTCAGACGGACCCCTGGAGCCTCTATACGGGTGAGCCGAGAGCACTACTATGCGAATCTGTTGCGGATACCTCCCTCAGCAGCCCGCGGCCTCAGTTTCCGCTGCCAGCAGCACTCGTCCATGCGCATCCGAGCCTTCAGCGGTCCCCGAATGGGCTGAGAGCCCGGAGAAGGTCCCTCTTGGGACTTGAGGACGATCGTGCCGTGAAGCCCGTCCCATCCCCACTCAGCCCTGCATTGACAGCCTGGCTGGCACCATTATAATGTCCGTTGTGCGTATAGGTATTGACGCCCGTATTCTTGCCTACCGGAGAGGGGGCATCGCTGGGTACGTTGCCCATCTGTTGCCCGCACTGGCTGCGATTGACTCTGGAATCGACTACTGGATCTTGCTCAACTGGAGGGACCGCGAGCGGCCGAAGCCAGGGCCCAATTTCCGCCGCGTCATCACCTGGACGCCATGTCATCATCGGTTGGAGCGATGGGCGCTAGGCGTTGAAGCCGCCCGGCTCCGCCTGGACCTACTCCACAGTCCAGATTTCATTCCTCCCGCCTTCGGGGCTCGCCGCTTCGTGATTACCGTTCACGACCTGAATTTCCTCTACTATCCTCAGTTTCTAACTCCGGAAAGTCGCCGTTACTACAATCAGCAGATTGCGTGGGCGGTCCGCCGGGCCGACCACATCTTGGCCGACTCCGAGGCCACGCGGCGAGATCTCCTCCGCTTGCTGGACGTCCGACCGGAGAAGGTAACGACGGTGCAACTGGCAGCCGACCCCGCTTTCTGCCCACTTCCTGTGCCGGAGGTGGAGGGTGTCTTGGCTCACTACAAACTTGAGTCTGGCTATCTGCTTTTCGTTGGCACGCTGGAGCCGCGCAAGAACCTAGTGGGGCTGCTCTCTGCCTATCGCCTTCTAGTTGATCGAGGGGAGACCGAGGTGCCGCTTGTAGTGGTCGGCGGGCGCGGATGGCTCTATGAGGATATCTTCGCTCAAGTACAGGAACTGGAGCTATCTGACCGGGTTCGCTTCCTTCACAATGTTCCCGATGCTGATCTGCCAGCTCTGTACAACGGAGCCGTTCTCCTCGCTGCTCCTTCCTTCTATGAGGGCTTCGGCCTTCCGTCCCTGGAGGCGATGGCATGCGGGACCCCGGTTGTTGTCTCCGACCGGGGCTCCCTGCCGGAGGTCGTGGGGGAGGCGGGCGTGCAGGTGAACCCTGACGACCCGGAAGCGATCGCTGCAGGTTTGTCGAAGGTGCTGAGCGACCCAGATCGGCGGCGTCGGCTGGCGGAAGCAGGACTCGCTCGCGCTGCGCGCTTCTCGTGGGAGAGAGCTGCCCGCGAGACCCTGGAGGTCTATCGGAGGGTTCTTGGATCGAGCGGAGACACTGGAAGGTGACGCGGGTCGGTCTCTCACGTAGATCATCTGGAAATCGAGCGGGGGGGCGCGGAGTCTGGCGAGATCTGTTGGGTCTCTCAGGGAACCAGGTACGTATCCACCACGGTTTCCTCGCGATCCCTCAGTATGATTAGCTGCCCGGCTTCCCAAGCTGGCTCTGTGCGTCCCCAGTAGAGGTGCGCAGGAGTGGACTCTCCAGCACCGGAGTGAAGGGTCAGCTCGGCTCCAGAGAAGAGCACGATTCGTGGGAAGGTGAAGAGATCACCACCCGCGTCGGAGAGGGTCCAATCCTCCAGTGAGGCCGCTCCACCGCGGTTGCGAATCTGCACCATTTCTGTCTCCACGTCGCCTGCCCCCAGCACGCTGCCGATCTCCACCAGCAACGGTTCGGACGGAGCAGGCGTGGGCAGCGGAGGCGGGGTGGGGGCGGCGCGTGACGGCAGGGGGGGCGGAGGCACCGCCGGCGTCGGCAAGTCTGCCCCTGGAATGACCAGCTCCTGCCCGGCCTGAATCAAGTTGGGATCGTCCAGCCCGTTGGCGGAGATAAGTTCTTCCACTGAGACGCCGTGGGCGGCAGCGATGCTCGAAAGCGTTTCCCCCTCTTGGACGGTGTGAAGGTACGGGCCAGGGGTTGGGAGAGGGATGGGGGGCGAGGGGGATGGTG
>JASFWK010000148.1:0-4665 GCA_050049355.1 Anaerolineae bacterium
TCCGATCACCGCCACGCCAACTCGCGCCATCAGGGGCAGCCCCAGGAGCGGTCCCGAAAGCAGGGGAATGCCCACCAGTCGGTAGAAGACCACCAGCCCGACCAGCGCTGCCATCGCCAGACTCAGGCGTACTCGCGTCGACAGGAGACTTCCCACCCCGGAGAACAGCAGCAGCGCCCCCAGCACGGTCGCCATCGCGTAGGCGGGGTGGCCCAGGAAGAGAATGAATCGCTGCAGAAGCGGGATCTCAACAAATAGGTAAGCCAACCCCAGGAGAGCAAAGGTCACCAGCCCTACCCACCGCTTTGCCGAGCGCGGCTCCGTCGAGCGTTCGTCTGGCGGAAGTTGCACCCGGGCGCGCACCCTCACCAGCGGCAGGAGGACCAGCGTCCCCGCCGCAGCAGTCGCCACCGTCAGCAAGACCAGCAGCACCAGATACCCCGCCCCGCCAAAGGGCTGCCAGATATGTCCCGCCATGGCCAGCACTTCGCCCGCCTGCCGCCAACGGAAGAAGTGGCCGAAGAACGGCCGGTCGTCAGTGGGAAGAGTGACGTCAAAAGGATAGGCAGCCAGCCAGGCAGATCGATCTTCGGCATTCAGCAAGGCTGCAAAAGATCGGTAGTAGTCTGGCGCCGAAAGTACGTTGTACCGGTTGACTTCGCGGGGGTGAATGTCCGGCGCGTAGACCAGATCGAAGAACCGGTCGCCCGCGAAGCTCCGTATCTGATCCAACTCTTGCGCGGTGAAGGGACCTTGTCGAGCCAGGATCAGCATGCGGCTGTAACTCCGCAGCGCCACTAGGCTCCGCGCGGGGTCGCCTCCCGTCCGCTCCACTGCCTCCGCAGCTAGCGCGAAAGCCCGCAGCGACTCCGATGGAGGCACCTGCAGCCAGCGTACGGCTACCATCAGTCCCTCTTTTTCGACACGCTCCAGCGCGGCGACGAATCCTTCCACCGTGTAGTTATAGTCCTCGGCAAGGCTGTAGGCCCCAGAGGTGACCGGATGGTAGGTGCCAGGCGAGGGAAGGACGACAAGGTCGTAGGAAGGACCCGAACGGGCCAGGTACGCACGCCCTTCCTCTTGATAGAGTCTCACCCTTGGATGATCGTACACATATCCCGCCCAAGCTCCCTGGTCGCGCACTGCGCGCACCACCAGCGGGTTGGGTTCCACAGCGGTGACGGCATCAACGCCCTCCGCCAGTGCCACCAGCAGTTCGAACCCGGCTCGACTGTTGAGCATCAGGACGTGTGAATGCGGCCGTAGTCGATAAGGCAGCGCAGTCAGCAGGCAATCCGTGAGGGGGGCCAAGTCAGCGGGTTCACTCACGTGAGTGATGGGGCTCAGGTTGTCCCCGTCGACGAACAGGCCACGCTGAGGTGGAGGCTGCCCGGAGCACGCAAATCCCTGCCCCGGTAGGCTGCGAACCTCCGCCGCGTCCACAACGTCCACGCGGGAGAAGCCATTCCAGCGCCTGAAGACCAGCTGGGCGTCCGGGTATTGGAGGGCATAGCTCAGAGCTTTGTACGGGGAGACACGGATCTCCACGAATGTGGGAGGATGGAACGCGGCCAAGATCAGGAGTATCGCGAGAGCTCCCTGCAGTCCCAGGACGAGCACGTTCCGTGGTTCTGTGACAGATTCGGTCTTCGCAGCGCGCAAGCTGAAGGCAATAGCGGAGAGAGCGCCTAGAGCAGCGCCGAGGAGAACCACTCCCTCGGCCCCAACCAACGCCGGGGTCACCACGGCCACCAGACACCCAGCCGCGGAGCCAGTAAGGTTGGCCGCGTAGGTTCCGCCCACGGCCCTCGGGTGGATCGTCAGAAGAAGACCGACCGCAGCCCCTGCGCAGAGGAAGGGAGTCGTCAGCGCCAAGTAGTGCAGGACCAGTACTCCCCACTGCTCAGGGTCGAGAGCGATACGGAAGGAGTCGAAGGGAACCAAGAGGGTGAGCCCGTAGGAACCCACTGCTGTGAGAGCGAAGCCCCAGGAGCAGGCCATCAACACCCTCCTGGGATAGCGAGCCAGGCTCGGGACCAGGCTCTGCAGGGTGCCGCTGGCTCCAAAGCCCAGCAGTGCCAGGCTGACCGTCATGAAGGCAAAGTGATAGAATTGGGCGACGGAGAAGATCCGGGTCAGGTTGACCTCGAAGGCCAACGCGGCTGCCGACAAGAGAAACAGACCCAGCGAGTCCATTGCCGTAGTCAGGCCTGGACACGCGGATGGACACGGGCATCAGCACATGCTTTGCTCTCCCTCATTCCCATCTCGTGTACGACTACTCGCGGCCTGTCAACCGCGCAAATTCGTCCTCTCCCAAAGGCTCACCGTCTCAACGTGGTACGTCTGAGGGAACATGTCCACCGGCTGCGCCTCGATCATCCGGTATCCCGCCTGGGCAAGCTGCCGGCCGTCTCGAGCCAGGGTGGCCGGATCGCAGGAGACGTAGACGATCCGATTCGGCTCGGCCGCGATCAGTCCCTCCACTACCTCTCGCTCCAGCCCCTTGCGAGGAGGATCCACCACTGCCGCATCGAGCGATTCGATGTCGGCCAGGACCGCGCCCACCGGCCCTTCGATCACCTCCACGTTTTCGATGCCGTCGGTATTCTCCAACAGATCCTCCGCCGGCGAGTAGGCTGACTCCACTGCGATGACCAACCCAGCCTGCTCGGTCAGCGGCACGGTGAACAGGCCCACGCCACAGTAGCCATCCAATACCACCTCGCCTCCCTCCAATTCCAGGTATTCCAGAACCAACTGGAGCAATTGGGCGGCCTGCGGCGTGTTGACCTGGAAGAACGAAGAAGCCGAGACGCGGTAGCTGTATCCCGCGACAGACTCCACCAGATAGTCGCGGCCAACTAGGCTCGCCGGAGGGCTATCGGGCCGAAGAAGGACACAGGAGACCGGCACGTCGGTGACAAGAGCAGGCGCCTTGTCCTCCTCCATATCGAAGATCAGCATCCGATCACCAGTGGCGATCGCAGCGCGGAGGATGAGGGCACGGAGCTCTGGTAGATCAAGGTCCAACGAACTGTAGAGCTCAGAGAGCAAGGGATGTAGGATCAGGCACTCCTCCACGGGCACGACCCTGTCGTTCGAGGCAGCGCGGAAACCCAGTTCCCCGTTGGCGGCCAAGTGGAAGCGAGCCCGGTTCCGGTAGGCCCAGCCCGAAGGATCAGCCAGAGTCGGGCGGACGCGCGGCTCATCCAGCCGGCCGATGCGCTCAAGCTGGTCTGCCACGACGTCGGCCTTGAGACGCAACTGAGCCTCATACTCGACATGTTGCCACTGACAGCCACCACAGCCTTGGGGACCGAAGTACGGGCAGGGGGGCGATACGCGCGCTGGCGAGGGCTCCAGCACGTCCACCAGCCGGGCATGAGCATAGCGTGATCGGTCCTCAACTAGCTCAACCCGCACCGTCTCACCCGGCAAGCCGTACGGAACAAAGATGACCTTGCCCTCGTGCCGCCCCAGAGCCGCACCGCCGTGAGCCATATCAGTAAGTTCAAGATTGAAACTCTCCATATTGTGCCCATTGTACCATCACGAATGCTGCTGGACAACCGGACCGGCCCCTCGCTGACGAAACCACCGTCCTTGCTTCTTACCCCACCACCCCACCAGCTACCATCGCCGTGAACGAAGCAAGGAACCAGTGAATCAGAAATGGATAGAGAAAAGACTGCGTGCGCCAAGCCACATATCCGAAGGCAGTGCCCCCGAAGATGCAGCTGAGCGTCTCCAGCTCCGGCTTGCCGATGTGGGCCAGTGCGAAAGGGACCGCCTGCAGGACCAGCGCAATAGGCCCGCAAGCTCGATAGAGGGCAAAGAGGAGGAACCCACGGAAGAAAAACTCCCAGCTCACCAACTCTATCCCGTCGGCCAGCCAAAAGGGAATTGGGCGGTCAACGGTATGCCTGTAGTAATCCCCAAACTCGGCAGTCCGGCCGAGGAGCAGCACCACTACAGCCAGGGCCACACACGCCGCCGCGGTCAGCGACAAGCCCGCGCGCCAGTCCCCCAATCGCATCCCGTAGCGAGCTGGCAGCTGGCGGAAGAGCAGCAATATGACGAGCAGGGGAATGATCAAATACAGCAGGGTCTTGGTCGCCAATTCGGCCTCGAGTGAAGATGCGAAGAACGTCTCGAAGAAGACGTGGTAGGAATCCACTGTCAGCAGCAATGTGCTGGCCACCACGGTCACAACGGCTCTCCAGTCCACACGCAGCTCCTGCAACTCCATTGTCGCCTCCTTTGGTGAGTAACGGTTCTCCTAAGGAAGCACAAGATGGCCTTCTTGTCAACTCGCCTGAGTCCATCGGGGACCTCGAGAATGAGCTGCGGCACACAGTGGTAATGGAGGGCAGGGACCAGCTACTATCTCACAAGGACGCGCGAAGCGCGCCCGTAGGTGCGCCTGCGCTGATCGACTGTTGGAGGAAGGCATACGCCAACGGAGAGGCCCCCTGTGCCGCGCAGGCAGGCCAAGAGGTGGGATGAACAGGCTGCTACTCTCCACTCGGCGGCACAAATGTCAGGCGTACCCTGCCGCCGCCGCTTGGGATCAGGAGCCAACCATCATTCACTTGGGTACCAGGGGGACCTTCCACAGCAGTCGGCGTCTGGGGCACTCGCCAGCGGAAGCCATCGGGTGGA
>JASFWK010000015.1:0-28831 GCA_050049355.1 Anaerolineae bacterium
TAGTTGGTCGAACTGTCGGTCGTCAGAAGCTTTCGGATCTGGAGCTGCTCGCCGTACTGCGCCTGGAGAGGAGCCAGTACCTCTTCCTCGACTGCCTGGCAGTGGGGACAGTTCGCCTGGTAGAAGTAAAGCACGTGGACGACAGTCCCGGTTTGCGGGGTTGCATTCACCGCCTGGGCCTGTCCGGTGATCCCAAGCAGCATGGTTAGCGATAAGAGAAGAACGAGAGAAAGCCTGCGCATGCCTTTTCCTCCGACTCACACAGAAGCTGGCGGTCTCCTTCAGCGGGAGGTGGAGACCGCCTTCCGTACTCTATGATACCGCATTCTCCCAGGACTGCAACTGATCTCCCCATTGTCCCGCCGATGGGAATGGTTAGTGGTTCCTCCTCGCCAGCCCTCCAGAGCCATCTACGCCAAGTGAGACGTATCGAGTGCGCCAAATTCACGCCTCGCAGCACCTCCGCACCAGGTCGGTTGAGCCAGACATCCCGTATCTGCAGCGAGGGTGACTGCGACCGACTCTCTTTCTGGTGTCGCCGGGTACGGTATATCATGATACCCCCTGTTGCGCCACCAATAAGCCTATTGGGTTCAGCGAAATTGTCAGTTCCAGTGGGTTATGGTAGAATATGGTTGAAAGTTATGTATCAAATGGCCATGTGGTTAGCGGCGCTGTGAGCTTTCATCGGCCCGTTCCGGGCCTGTTCACTCAGTGGTTGATGTTGGGTGCTACGTCGCGCGCTTTCTCAAGAGCCTCACCTGACTGATCGACGCTCTCCCCCCATTCTAGCTGTTCTGCTGGAAAGATGGCATTGTGACCGTGGGGGTGCCCTTCCTCGTGATGTGGAGGGCCGCCACAGGAATCTGCGGTCTTACGGGGCAAGCAGGCATTTGCACCGCGGGTGAGGTCCCCTTGGGCGTCTCCCTGGCTGTGCTCAAGCAGCTCCGTCGCGGCGGGGAGATCGTCCGCCTGTGACAGGCCCTATCATCGTAGGCGCATTGTCTCTATCCGATCATACCGATCGGTAGGGGACGCCGCAGCGTGACGTCCGCGGGATTGGCTGCCAACCATCCCGCGGCGAGCTGGATGCCGGAAGCTAGTGACCACCTCTGTACTGGCACGTGATCATACGGGTTTTGATATGCGAACGCCTCACTGGTAGGCGTAGAGAACAGCTTTCAGCAAATCAGAGTCTCAGTGGTCAAGTACTAGGTAGGGAGAGAGCTGTGCAAGACAAGGTGGCTACCCTGCGGCGCGAGCTGGATAAAGTCAAGACCGAGATCACCGCGTTGGAGGAGATGCTGGAAGAGGAGCCCGATGGCGGGATGGGGGAAGGAGACCCTTCCTTTGCCCGCAGGGAACTCAACCGTGCCTTGCTCAAGCGGCTGAGGGAGAGGGCCGCAAGGCTGGAGCGAGCATTGTCACGGATTGGCCAGGGCACTTATGAGACTTGCACACGTTGTGGAGGTCCTATCCACCCTGATCGTCTAGCTGTGCTGCCGGATACCACAATATGCATTCGCTGCGCCCAGGAGGAGGGTGGTGTGTGAAAGATGTGTCGAGGTGTTGCGCACTCGGCTGCGAGGTGCCTAGCAGTTCGCGGTGTTCTGCCGCTGCTTGAGAGGGGATGTGGACAGACGCGGTCCCGAGCGGAAGCGACGGCAAGGTAGGAGGAGCAGCTATGTTTGAGGTGGGTGACGCGGTTGTTCACCCCGTTCGCGGTGCGGGTGTAGTGACGGGGTTCGAGGAGTTGCGAAGGTCAGGAAGTGTTAGGCGATACTACACAATTGAGTTGCTGTCGCAGGCGAGTACTAGCCTGATGATCCCAGTCAAGGGCGCAGAGACGCGCGGTCTGCGGCGGGCAATCCCGCAGTCGAAGCTGAGCCAAGTGTGGCGTGTGCTGTATGCGACTCCTGAGAAGCTGCCTTCTGATCGTAAGGCACGCTACAGGTTGGTTGAGGGCAAGCTCAAATCTGGGGATGTCATCCAGGTCACAGAGGTGGTCAGGGACATGGCCTGGTGGCGCCGACTGGAGGATGGTTTCAGCACCCGGGAGAAGAGGATATTCCAGCGAGGAATGGCGCTCCTGGCGGGAGAGATCGCAGCCACCCAGGGCGTCGGTCTGCCGGATGCGGAGGCTCAAGTCAGGGACAAGCTGGACGAGAGCCCGTCGTTAGGAGCTGGAGCCTAGTGCTTGATCATACGGATTTTGATATGCGAACACCTGACAGGCAGGTGTAAAGAGCAGCTTTCAGCAAATCAGAATCTCAGTGATCAAGTACTAGCGACCAGGTGCTCTTGACAATGAGGCCAGACCGGGCTTAAGGGTTTGGCTTCTTCTCGAACGACAGGGCTCCAGGCGGATGGCTTGTCTATTTGGGCTGGAGGAGGAGTGGATTTCTTGCCATATAGGAGGTTTTATGGAGGGCGATGGCGGTACTAAGCCGAGCAAGAAGAAGATCGAGATGATGGGGACGGTGACTGAGGCGCTTCCGGGGACTCAGTTCAAGGTTGAATTGGACAACGGTCACGAGGTTCTGGCCTATGTCTGCGGTAAGATGAGGAAGTACTACATCCGTGTCTTGCTGGGCGACCGCGTCAAAGTTGAGCTCTCTCCCTACGACTTGAGTCGTGGGCGAATTGTGTACCGGTATAAGCGCCCACGGAATCGTGGATAGGTGTCATTGGAGGAGATCAAGAGATGGCCGAGACCGAAACTGAACGGGTGAAGGGACACATCAAGTGGTTCAGCCACGAAAAGCGTTATGGCTTCATCCGACGTGATGACGGTAGCCCTGATGTGTTTGTGCACATGAATGACTTTCGTGACAGGGCGGATGCTCATTGGGTGAGAGACGGGGATCCTGTGGAGTTTGAGGTTGAAAAGGCGCCCAAGGGACCAAGAGCGGTTGACGTCGTGGTCCTCAAAGCGACCTGACTTCCACTCGCCAACTGGTCTGCACCAATTCTTTGCGGAAAGACGGTGTGTGGGAGCAAGCTGAGCAGGGCTCCCAGGTCGGTCCCCAGCCCCTCGCCTCTATCCGAAAGCCTTGAGGCGAGATGATCGGGAAAGGGGAAGGAGGCCTGGGGCCCCCTTCTCCTTTGTTCGTCTCTGCGTTTCTTCTGCGTACGCGTGAGGGACGTTGCCAGAAGCCGCTGTCGGACAGTAACTTGGGATGAGAGTCTACCTGGAGAGCCTGGGCTGCCGTCTCAACCAGAGCGAGTTGGAGGATCTGGCCCGACGGTTCGCGGCGGCGGGACACACGCCCGTGGGCGAGCGCGGGCAGGCCGACGTCTGCGTCGTCAACACCTGTGTTGTAACTGCCAAGGCGGAGCGCACGTCACGCCACCTGCTGCGCTCGCTCCATCGAGCAAACCCAGATGCTCGGATTGCTGTTGTTGGCTGCTATGCCTCCCTGGATCCGGCCGAGCTGACTCGCTTGCCAGGCGTTGCATGGACGGTGCCCAATGTTGACAAGAGCCGAACCGTGGAGATTGTCGCGGGAACTCCGGCGCCGTCGACTTTCCCCCGCTCGCCGTCTTGGGAAAGGCTGGGAGGCTTTCAGCTCCACACTCGGGCCTTCGTCAAGGTCCAGGACGGGTGCAACAACCGGTGCACCTATTGTGTGACCTGCCTCGTGCGCGGCTCCGCCCGCAGCCGCCCCCTCGATGAGGTGATTGCCGAGGTGCAGGGGCTGGCCGAGGGCGGCTACCAAGAGGTCGTTCTGACGGGCGTGAACCTTGGCTCGTATGGATGCGACCTGGGGATTGGGCAAGGGTTGCGCGGGTTGGTGGAGAAGATTCTGTCCGATACGGACTTGCCGCGCTTGCGCCTTTCGTCGCTGGAGCCCTGGAAGGTAGACGGGGCGCTTCTTGAGCTATGGGCTGACTCCCGCCTCTGTCGCCAGTTCCACCTGCCGCTGCAGTCTGGCTGCGATGAGACCCTGCGAAGGATGGGGCGCCGCATCAGTGTGGATCAGTATGCCCGTCTGGTGGAAGCAGTCCGAGATGCCATCCCCGACGTCGCTATCACGAGCGATGTGATGGTTGGCTTCCCGGGCGAGGATGAATCGGCCTTTGCCGAAAGCTTAGCTTTCACGGAGGAGATGGCGTTCTCCCGTCTCCACGTCTTTCCTTTTTCCCCCCGACCAGGTACCGAGGCAGCACAGATGTCTCAACAGGTCCCTCTTCGGGAGCGGCGGGAGCGAAGCAGGCGCGCGCGGAGGTTGGGTGCCAGGCTGGCAGAGCGATTTTGTCGGCGTTTCGTGGGCCAGCAGATGGAAGTGCTCTGGGAGCGCCGCCGACCCGATGGGCTGTGGCACGGCCTGACTGACAACTACTTGCGTGTGGTCACGTCTCACCCGGGCGAACTGCATAACCTCGTTACGCAGACGCAGCTGCTAGCGCTGCGTGACGGAGTATTGGTGGGGCGGGTGGAGGCGGAGATCGAGGGGGGACGGAGTGCGAGGACGTGTGTTGCGCGATCGCTCCCGGGGTCCAGGAGATAGGAGGTTGAAAGATGCTGGTGCGAGACAGAATGAGTTCTGATCCTACCACCATCACACCCAATACCACGATGAAGGAGGCGCTGGAACTGATACGCAGCCGGCCGTTTCGCCACTTGCCAGTGGTTGACGCGCAAGGGAAGTTGGTTAGTATCGTCACGGAGAAGGATTTGGTCTACGCTTCCCCTAGCCCGGATCTGTCGCTGAGTGTCTTTGAGATCGACTATCTGCTTTCGCGGACCTCGGTCGGACAGATCATGAAGAAGGAAGAGGTGGTGACTGTCTCCCCTGACCTACCCATTGAGGAGGCAGCGCGGGTGATGGTGGATCACCGCATTGGCTGCCTTCCGGTGCTCGAGGACGATGAACTGGTCGGTATCATCAGTGACACCGATATCTTCCGGGTCTTCGTTGAGGGATTGGGTGGGGGGCATCCCAGTCTGCGCATCACGGTGGTCATCCCCGAGCAGGTCGGCAGTTTAGCCCGAGTAGTGGATCGCATAGCCTCTATGGGGGGCAACATACACTCTTTGGGCACATTCTGGGGGGAGCAGCGTGAGGACCGAATCATTGCCTTTCGCGTGGAGCGCTTGGACAGGGGAGCCCTGGTTGAGGCTCTGCGGATGGATGGTATTGAGGTCAGGCACGTGTGGGAGGCGTCGGAATCCTGAGAATCTCTAAGGGACTGGCTAGCAGCGGTCTTTGTTCGCATCTGTGGATGTTCCCCCCGCTCTGATCTTGGATGCTGGATGGCGAGGCTGGCGTCGCTTGGCTGGCTGGGGCTCGCGAACCAGTTGCCTTGAGTGACTATCATCTGGCAGCCAATCCCACTGGCGCAGGAATGCAAAGACTACTATAATCCGGTGTAGCTCTACGACAGGGGCAAAGGAATCGTGCGCTGTCTAGTCATTTCCGACATTCACGCGAATCTGGCCGCGCTGGAGGCGGTGCTAAATGACGCTGGCTCCTTCCAGATGATCTGGTGCTTAGGGGATCTGGTGGGCTACGGTCCAGATCCGAACAAGTGTGTGGCCCGGATCCAGGAGTTTGAGCATGTAGCCGTTGCTGGCAATCACGATTGGGCCGCGCTAGGCCGGCTTAACTTGAGCGATTTCAACTTTGAGGCCCGGATGGCCAACGCGTGGACACAGGATGAGTTGACGCCGGCCACTAGGCAGTATCTAGAGCGCCTTCCCAGTCGCGCGGGCCGAGATGGCTTTACTTTTGCCCATGGAAGTCCCCGCGAACCGATCTGGGAGTACATCCTGGACGTAGGACAGGCTGCCGTCAACTTTGGTCATTTTGAGACAGCAGTGTGCTTTGTGGGCCACACGCACATCCCAGTGGCCTTTGCGCTCGACAAGGAGGATGATCGCTACTACGCGCTCATTCCCCCGTATCCAGAACCTCTGAGTCTCGACGCGCCAGATACGAGGACTATCATCAACCCCGGCAGCGTGGGGCAGCCTAGGGATGGTGATCCTCGTGCCAGCTACGTAATCTTGGATACCGAGGCCGGCACGTGGGAATTGCATCGCGTGGACTACTCGGTAGAAATCACGCAGGAGCGGATGCGCGCCCGCAACCTGCCGCCTCGACTCATCAGACGACTGGAGGTGGGCCGCTGAGGTTGGAACTCCAGAGTTTTCACCAACGTCTCAATGGTGAAGTAACTGCGGCCCAACTCGACTAAGGAGGGAACATGGTGCGCAAGAGGAAGCTCTGGATTGTTGTTCTGATGGGAATGCTCGTCTTGGCGGCTGGCGGGTGCGGCGCCCGAGGAATCTCTGCGCCGCTTCCTCCTGGTGCGGAGCTAATGGAGGCCGAAGAGGTGGCCGTGGGGGCTGCGCAGGAGGCTCCGGCCTCGCGAGGGGCGGAGGCGGCGGATATGACTGTGGAGCGCCTGGTCATTCGCACAGCTAACCTCGACCTCGTCGTCGCTGATACCGAAGAGGCAATAGAGGGAGTTCAGGCACTTGCGAGGGAACTGGGGGGATACGTTGTCTCTCTCAACACCCGCCAATACCAGGAGGGGGTTCAGGCTAATGTGACCCTGCGGGTCCCCGCCGAATCATTCGACGAAGCTCTGGAGGGGCTGCGCGATCTCGCCACGACCGTTCAGGGGGAGTCCATCTCCGGCCGGGACGTGACCGAGGAGTACGTGAACCTGGATTCGCGTCTGCGCCACCTGCAGGCCAAGGAGGAGCAGCTCTTGGAGTTCCTCGACGAGGCGGAGGACACCGAGGCGGTGCTGGCGGTCTACGAGCATTTGAGTGCCACACAGCAGGAGATTGAGCGGGTGACCGGGCAGATCGAGTACATGGAGAATCAGGCTGACTTGGCGACCGTCACTGTTAGCCTGACCCCCGACGCTCTGGCTCAGCCTCTGGAGGTAGGTGGATGGAATCTACCTGGGACACTGCGCGATGCGATTGAGGCCCTGCTCAGTGTGGTGGAGGTCGTTGTTAAGGGTCTGATCTACTTCGTCATCGTCATGCTGCCCACGCTGGTCTTCATCGCCCTGCCGATTGCTGCTGCCTTCTTCCTGGTTCGCTGGTTGATCCGGCGCTCCCGAGCGCGCAAGTAGAGCGCAGACCAGACGCAGGCAGACGCGAAGAAGGGCTTTCCCCGCGGGGAAAGCCCTTTCGGCTTGCAGCGGCTTGCTCGATGGTTGGCTATTCTGCGCCGTGTGTTGCACTCCGCCCTTGGGATGGTATAATGGCTCTCAAGGGGTGAAGTGAGTAGACCGCGCACATACCACACCGAGGCGATTGTGGTGCGCCGGCGCAGCCAGGGCGAGGCCGACCGCGTCCTGACGCTCTGCACGCCGCTGGGGAAGCTCTCAGTCATTGCCAAGGGCGTGCGCAAACCGCGCAGCCGCAAGTCGGGCCATTTGGAGCTCTTCGCCCGTACCCACGTGGTGGTGGCCCGCAGCCGCTCCTCCTGGGATATCGTCACTCAGGCGGATACGGTGGCACCTAACGAACTGCTGCGTGGAGATCTGGTGCGTGGGACCTACGCGCGTTACGCGGTCGAGCTCTACGACTACTTCGTCGCCGACGGCGAGGGGGGTCCTGCGATCTTCGACCTGCTGGCGCGCATGCTGAGCTACCTCTGTCGGGAGGAACGCCTAGAGCTTCTGACGCGGGCCTACGAGCAGCGGCTGCTGACCCGGGTGGGTTTCCGACCGGAGTGGTACCGCTGCGTGGGCGAGCGGGAGGACCGCGTTTGCGGACGTAAGTTGGAGGCGAAGCGAGGCGAGTCCTTCGGCCTGGATCCAGAGCAGGGTGGGGTGCTATGCCCCGACTGTTACCAGACCGCCCTTGAGCACTCGTCCCAGGGTTCAACTGTGATCCCGCTCTCGCCGGCGGCGCTTCGCTTGCTGCGGGCGCTTCAGCGGGAGTCCTTCGCCCGCCTTCGGCAGCGCCGAACGACGCCCTCGTTGATGGGGGAGTTGAGTCGGGCCGCGCGCCACTACATCACTTACCACCTGGAGCGGGATCTCCGAACGGGGGTCTTCCTGCGGTGGCTCCGATGGGAAGGTGCGAGTGATTGACTTGGGCACCAGCGGGGATAGGAGCAGCTGAGAGAGTTCTTCAAGACCCACGATGGCTCAGGCAAGAACAACGCACCGCCGAAGGAAGTCGCCAGGCAAACTGGCGGATTGACTGAGGTTCGAACTAGCCACCGGACACTTTGATATATGGCGAGCTGTTCGCCGGTCGAGCGTGGGCCTGAGCCTGCAGAAGGGCAGCGCCTGAAGGGGCTGTGTGCTTCGATACGCTCAGCTGCGCTGAGCCAGTCAGCACAGCGTCGAGACCAAGAACAGCGAATTGAACCGCCGAGGCTTGATCTCGATCACTCGATCAGCGCCTCGGCTCGGCGCTAGACCGAACTGTCCGGCAGGTAGAGGTTCGAAAGATCTTGGTTCACGAGTGATCCACTGAAGGCTCAGAATGCACTCCAGGACCGTCTTGGGGAACACGTGTACATCACAGATCTTCTGAGACAGGAAGGATAGATCGACATTGAGTGAGAAGCCGCTGACGTTCCAGCAAGTCATTCTCCGACTGCAGCAGTTCTGGGCTGACCGCGGTTGCCTGATCTGGCAGCCCTACAGCGAGAAGGTCGGGGCGGGGACGATGAATCCCGCCACGTTCCTGCGTGTGCTGGGTCCGGAGCCCTGGAACGTGGCCTACGTCGAGCCGTCCTATCGGCCGGACGACGGCCGCTATGGGGAGAACCCCAACCGCATGCAGCTGCACACCCAGATCCAGGTCATCCTCAAGCCTGACCCGGGTGATCCGCAGCAGCAGTACCTGGAGAGCCTATATGCTCTGGGCATCCAGCGCGAGAAGCACGACATTCGCTTCGTGGAGGATAACTGGGAGGCCCCTGCCTTGGGAGCCTGGGGATTGGGCTGGGAGGTGTGGGTGGATGGGCTGGAGATCACCCAGTTCACCTACTTCCAGCAGGCGGGCGGCTTCCCGCTGGATCCACCCGCTGTGGAGATAACCTACGGCCTGGAGCGCATCACTATGTTCCTCCAGGGGGTTCGCTCTGTCTGGGAGATTGATTGGGATGGCACCCGCACCTACGGCGACGTTCTCCTGAGCCCCGAGGTAGATCACTGCCGGTACAATTTCGAACTGGCCGATGTGGAGACCCTGCAGCGGATGTACGATCTCTACGAGAAAGAGGCCCACCGCTGCCTGGAGGCCGGCCTGGTCACCCCAGCCCACGACTATGTCCTCCGTTGTTCTCACACCTTCAACCTCCTGGACGCCCGAGGAGCGGTCGGTGTCACCGAGCGGGCCACGTTCTTCCACCGCATGCGGGATCTCGCCAGTCAGGTGGCGGAGGACTACTTGGAGCACCGAAAGCGGGCGGAGTATCCGTGGTTGGACGAAGACGTTTCGAGGTCCGAGATTCCAGGTCGCAGGTTGGAAGCAGAGCCTGAGGCTTGGAGCACCGAACCTGAGATCCTCTTATTGGAGATCGGAACTGAGGAACTGCCCGCCGGTGACCTCGACAGCGCGTTGGCGCAGCTGCGAAGCCGCGCTCCGACGTTACTGGAGGAGGCGCGGCTGGAGTATGAGGGGCTGCGGGTGTTGGGCACACCTCGACGGCTGGCGGTTCTGGTGGAGGGAGTCGCTCCTCGCCAGCGGACGGTGGAGGAGGTGGTGAAAGGGCCGCCGGCCCGCGCGGCTTTCGACGAGGGGGGCCTTCCGACGAGGGCGGCTCGAGGGTTCGCCCGAAGCCAGGGGGTGGACGCGGACGCTCTGGAGGTTCGCGAGATGGACGGCGGCGAGTACATCGTCGCTGTCCGACGGCGAGAGGGCAAGCCGGCCGGAGAGGTGCTGGCAGAGCTGCTCCCCGAGCTCATCGCCGGTCTCCATTTCCAGATGAGCATGCGCTGGAACGAAAGCGGAGTCGCCTTCTCCCGTCCTATCCGCTGGCTGGTAGCTCTGCTGGGCGAGACCGCAATTCCGCTCGATTACGCAGGCGTCCCCAGCGGCCGCACCAGCCGAGGCTCCCGCCCCGAGGGCTCCCCGAGCATTGAGGTTCGAGAGGCAGCTGACTACCTGGACTTGATGAAGGAGCACCAGATCCTGGTGGACCCCGCCGAGCGGCGTGAAGTCGTCGCGGCGCAGGCCTCAGAGCTGGCCCAAGAGGTGGGGGGAAGGATCCCTGAGGACCCGGCACTGCTGGACGAGATCACCAATCTCGTCGAGCAGCCCACCTCTCTCTTGGGTCGCTTTGAAGAGGAGTACCTGCAGATCCCCGCTGATGTGCTGGTCGCCGTGATGAAGAAGCATCAGCGGTATTTCCCCGTAGTTCGGGACTCAGAATCGGTAGATTCGGAGCGTCCTGAACCTCGAGTTCATGAGTCTGCAAACCTTCTCCCCTACTTCATCGCCGTGCGCAACGGCGGGGAGGAGCACCTCGACATCGTGCGCCACGGCAACGAAGAGGTCATCCGTGCCCGGTTCGCCGACGCTGATTACTTCTATCGCGAGGACACCAGGCAGTCTCTAGAGGATTTCCTGCCTCGGCTCGACACTCTGACCTTTCAAGAGCAGCTGGGCTCGATGCTCGACAAGAGCCGCAGACTGGGGCGACTCGTGCCAGAGGTGGCCCGAATGTTGGGTCTGAGCTCAGACGAGACCGACGTGGCGGTCCGAGCTGCCCATCTCTGCAAAGCGGATCTTGCGACACAGATGGTGGTCGAGTTCACGAGCCTGCAGGGAGTAATGGGGCGTGAGTATGCTCTCAGGTCTGGCGAGGACCCCGCTGTGGCCGAGGCGATCCTGGAGCACTATCTGCCGCGCTCAGCCGACGACGCGCTGCCTCAGACCCGGCCCGGTCTGGCTGTGGGACTTGCGGATCGGTTGGACAGCCTGGCGGGGCTCTTCGCCGTGGGGCTGGCCCCGACCGGCTCGACCGATCCCTATGGCCTGCGGCGGAGCGCGCTGGGTTTGGTGCAGAGCCTGATTTCAGCACACCTCCCGTTCTCTGTAGAGGAGGGGCTCTTCGCCGCTGCGCCACTTCTGCCGGTCGAGGTCGACGAGGGGGCCCTGAAGGAGGCGGGCGAGTTTGTCGTTGGCCGGCTGCGGGTCTACCTGCGGGAACGTGGCTTTCGCTACGATGAGGTGGAGGCGGTGCTGGCTGCCCGAGGGGATGACCCGTACCGCGCCCAAGTGGCGGTCGGGCAGCTGAGCCGCTGGGTCGAGCGGGAGAACTGGTCGCGCATTCTGGATAACTACGCCCGCTGCGTACGCATAACTCGCGATTTCGAGGAGCGATTCCATTTGGATCCGGCCCGCTTCGTTGAGCCGGCTGAGGAGGAGCTCTACTCGGCTTATCAGGAAGCCCGCAGCCAGGTCACTCCTCGGAGTACAGTGGATGAATTCCTGAAGGCCTTCGTCCCCCTGGTGGATGTTATCGATCGTTTCTTTGCCAAGGAATCTGGGGTGCTGGTGATGGCGGACGACCGGCAGGTGCGCAGGAATCGACTGGCGCTCGTGCAGCACGTCGCCGCCCTGGCTGACGGTATCGTAGATCTGAGTCGGTTGGAGGGGTTCTAGCCCAGTGAACCCGTCTCAAGAGTGGAAGCCCAGGTTGCATTGGTCTAAGCAGTGCGAAACTAGAAGTGTGGAACGGTGTTCTATCTGTAAACACCGCCGCGCTTCCGATGGTTTGAAGTGGTCGGCGTGAAGAACGAGAACAAGGATAGCGAATCGGCCCTTATTGCCAGGGCCAGGGAGGACCCCGAAGCTTTCGGCGTCCTGTACGAGCGTCACGTCCGTCAGATCTACCGCTACGTCTACTATCGGACGGGGAACCAGCAGGACGCCGAGGATCTTACGGCACGGGTCTTCTACCGAGCTCTGGAGAAACTGCCATACTACGAGGATCGGGGAGCACCGTTCACGGCTTGGCTGTATCGCATAGCTCACAATCTGGTGGCGAACTGGCTGAGGGACCGGAGCCGGAGGCCGGTGGTGGCGCTGGATTCGGTGGTGTTGTCCGGTACTGAACGGCAGGATCCGCATGTCGCAGCCGAGGCGCAGGATGAGAAGGAGTTTCTGATGGAGGCGGTGCGACAGCTGGCGCCTGACCGCCAGCAGTTGCTGATTCTCAAGTTGGTGGAGGGAATGACCAACGCGGAGATCGGCGATGTGATGGAGCGAAGCGAGGGGGCGATCAAGTCCCTCTACCATCGCACACTGGTTGCACTGCGAGAGGAATTTGCCCAAAGACGGATATCCGGGAGAAGAGGCGATGAGAAGGGAACGCGCAGTTGAGTTGCTGGTCGCCCATGCGGGAGCACTGAATGATCCATCAGGCGATCCAGATCTGACACCGGAGGAGGAAGCCTACCTGCGTCCGTTGATGGGGCTGGCCGAGCGGCTGAAGCGGGTGATGGTTCCGGTGGAGCCATCGGCGGACTTTGTGCGCAACTTGGGACAGGAGTTAGTGGGAGCGGCGCGGCGCCAGCAGTCTGCGGCGAAGCGGCTTCGCCGTGCGATAATCATTGGAGCAGCGGCCCTGGGTTCCGCTCTTTCGGTGGCTGGCGTGGTGGTGCTGATCTTGCTTCGACGGCGCGGCCACGCCCAGGCCGGGTCCGCATCCAGCTGAGCGAGAGCGCTCCGTCGCTAGGGAGGGTCAGGCCTGGCATCTTGCGATGCCGGGCCTCTTCTTTTGCACTACTTGCGCACCGTTCGCCGGCTCTTGATCTACCACTCTATCAAGGGCCGCGGAGGGTGAGAGGCAGGTAGGAGCTGGCGCGGTGGGGAAGGAGGCCCACCGCCGGGCGTCCGATCTCCTGCACGGATTCCCCCGGCTCGACGACGACAGGCTCCCACTTTGGGAGCCACCCCGGCGGGGGCGTCGGCCAGTCACCCGGAAACAGGATGAGCGTGTAATCCCCGGCCAGCAGGGTGGCGGTGAACTCCCAAGAGGAGCCGATGGCCGGAGGGACCACATCTAACCCGTCTTCATCTACGAAGCGCAGCGATACCTCGGTGAGAGTGATCTCGCCGCTGTCCAGCACCTCGTTGTAGTTTCCGTCTCCAAAGACGGACCCCAGTTGGAAGTGGACCTCGCGCCTGAAGTTCAGCGTAGTGCAGGCGTCGGTATCGGTGGACCATTCGCTGCGGTTTCCGGCCCGGTCCCAGGCGCGGGCGCGGAAGCAGTAGGTTTCGTCGTGCTGGTCGGCGGCATACACTGCCGACGTGATTCCTTCGGTCTCGGCCAGTCCCAACCAGTCTGTCCATATGCCGCCAGTCCCCTCCCGCACCTGCAGGTCGACCCCCCACACGTCCGTCTCGCCGTCCGATCCATCCCAGGAGACGGGGATGGTGTGGGAGTAGGTGGTGCTGGGAAGGGGTCCTACAGTGACGGTGGGAGGGGCGGTATCCGCTTCGATCACCAGGTAGGGCTCCCCGCCAATGAAGTAGTCGGTGGCATCGGTGACCAGGTTGGCGGTGGCCCCCGGCAGGGTCAGGGTGTAGCTTCCCTCCGTAGCCGTGATGGTCTGTGTCACGCCCCAGCGGTCGACCAGCGTGGCAGTGGGAAGGATAGCGGGGTAGTCGAAAGGTAAAGTGGTGGAGATTGTGTTCCAGAGCACGCTGACCTTGCCTCGGGGCGTGCCCCACAGCGTGGCCCGCCGCGCGCCGTTAGAGTAGGTCCAACTGGTCGCCATTGTGGGAGAAACAAGGTAGGTAGTGGCGACCTGGTATGCCACGTAGGCGGGCCGCAGAGAGCTGTCGTTGCGGATCAGGCCGAAGTATTCACCCAGGTCGGCGTCGTGGGTGCGGAAGAAGAAATATCGCTCCACACCCGAGGCCCACGCATTGGCGTAGGACTGGATCACGTAGGCGGCCGCCTCCTGCTGGGTGGCGGCGTAGTCGTACTCCTCGGAGCCGGGGGCCACTGATGCGTCGTCCCACACTGGAACGCCGGTCTCGGTGAGCCAGATGGGGTGGTCGGTTGCGAATGTGGTCATCCCGCTGCGGATTTCATTGATCACGTCGTACGTGTTTGAGGAGCGGCTGTAGAGGTGGACTGACATCACGTCGAAGAAGTAGTTGTTCTGCGGCGCAAGCGGGTCGCTGCTTATGGTACGCAGCACCCAGCGGTAGTAGCTGGGATTGGCCCAGTAGTGCAGCCCGCCGAAGAGGACAGTGCAATCGGGGCAGGCAGCCTTAGTCGCTTGATAGCCTACCTTCAGCAGCTGAGCATAATCGGCGGATGTCCCGCTCCAGAAGCCCCACTCCGGCTCGTTCCACATCTCCCAGTGGGTCACCCCCCGCTCCGCAAAGTGAGTGACGACGTTGTAGACGTAGTCTCCCCAGAGGTTGCCCGGATCATCCCAGGCGAGGTACAGTCCCCGGGGTGGGGAACTGGCGGCGCTGGCTACCACGGACTGGGAGTTCACGTCACTGCGAGGGACCGGCGCATACCAGCCGGGCGGCCGTTGGTCGAAGTGAGCTGCGGAGAGGCCGGTTGCCCCGCTCGTGGAAGCCCAGTCGGGCGTCCAGAGCAGGATGGCGACGATGTTCTCAATCCCACCAGCGTGCAGATCGTCCACTAGATCCTCGTGGGGTCTGAAATTCCACTCATTATCCTTCGGCTCAATGGCTGGCCAGCTGAAATCGAAGCGGTCCCAGCGCGAGCCGGCGTCCAGGGCCATCTGGACGAAAGGGCGCTCCGGAGGATCGTAGAAGGAGTAGCAGGCCCCCGCCCGCCCGTCGGTATTCACCACTGGCGGGAGGGGGGTGATCTGAGCAGGCCCAGCTGTAGTGGGCGTGGAGCCGAACGCGAGCAGGGTCAGCAGGGCAAGGAGGGCCAATGTAGGAGGCAGCCAGCGTCCCATTGTTGACCTCATGTCAGCAGTATAGGAGACCAGCGTGGCGGCGTCAATGGAAGACAGCGAACCGCAATCAAGCTGTAACTGGATGGCAATGTATCTTCTCGCCCCTATGTCCGGCGCAGCAGCAGGAGAAGGGCAAAGTGGAGGAGAGCCAGCTGCCGCCGCCACCGCCACGGCTCGTGGACAAGCCGGTGGAGCCACTCGAAACCTATCCGACGAACCCACGGCGGGGCACGATGGGTGATGCCAGCGATGTAGTCGAAGGCGCCACCGACGCCGATGCCGATGGTCGCGCCCGTGCGGGTCAAATTGCGGGCCAGCCATAGCTCCTGTGCTGGCGCACCATAGGCTACGAGGAGGAGATCGGCTCCCGCGGCCCGCACCCGTCGGACGATGCTGTGCTCTTCCTCGGGGGTTGGACTCCCGGCGTACGTGCCGCAGACCACCAGGCCCGGGCTGCGGCTGATGAGCGCGTCGGCGGTTCGCTCTGCCACCCCAGGCCCAGCGCCGAGCAGGAAGAGGCGCCATCCCTCCCTGGCCGCGCGTGCTGCCAGGGCCTTCACCAGATCTACGCCTGCCACGCGCTCGCGCAGTGGTCGACCCAGATATCGGGCGGCCAGGGTGATACCGACACCATCAGGCAGGCAGAGGCCTGCCTTCTCCAACACGGCGCGGAAGGTCGAGTGCTGTCGAGCGGCTATGACGAACTCTGGATTGACGGTGGCGATCTGGTGAGGAGACCCTTCCGCGATCCAGTGTGCCATCCAGTTGAGGGCCTCCTCTTCGGTCACGTCGTGGATCGGGACGCCAAGGATGCGCAGGGCGGCAGGAGGTGAGTTCTCGTTTCGGTCTCTGCCCATGACCGAGGGCATTTCGCACGGGTTTGTTGCCGATTCCATCTGTCTTTGGGTCATTATACGGGAAGATCTTCGACTGGGCAACGGCAACTTGCCAGCTTGAGTTGATTGGAGTATAATATCCCTTGCTTTGTTTCGGGCGGCTCCACCTGACAGTATCCAGGCCTCCCTAAACTCTAGTCCTTCTTCTGGGTGGACATCCTCCAGCGCTAATGGGAACAACTTCTATGGCACCTCACATCCTGCTAGTTGAGGGACGCAGGACAGGTACCCGCTCCTGGGGACCTGCGCTGGCGGAAAAGGGATACGAGGTGACCAAGACCCACATCCGGCGTGAGACTCAGAAGAAGCTCAGGGAGATCACGCCAGATCTTATCATCCTCGACGGGCGATTCCTTCGCTTCGATCCCTATGGATTCTGCCGAGATCTGCGAGCGGATGGCTCCGATGTGCAGCTGATGATGATTCTGGAGGAGAAAGCGGAGAAGGAGCCTGACGCTGGTGTCAATGTCTATCTGCGTGAGCCATTCACAGCCCGCAAGTTGCTCAATCGCGTGGTCAGATTTCTCCCCTCGCAGAACGATGAGACGCTGGAGGCGGGACATCTGACGCTGAATCTACAGCGACGGACGGTTCGGCGAGGTCAATCGAATCACCGCCTGACCCCCAAGCAAGCTCAGCTCTTGGAGGTCTTCATGCGCCACCCCGGCGAAGTGCTCAGCCGTGCCTTCCTGATGAAAGAAGTATGGAATACAGACTTCGTTGGTGATACGCGCACCCTTGATGTCCACATTCATTGGCTGCGCCAGGCGATAGAGGAAAATCCCTCCAAGCCAGTCTACATAAACACCGTGTGGCGGGTCGGCTATCGTTTCGACATCCCGTCGACCGGGAATCCTGGCGAATCTGAAGACGACTCCTAGTCCTCGCGTTGAGGTGGTCTCCGCCGCTCGTCTGCCGAGAGGGGTGCTGGAAGTCCATTCTTCTCCCTGGATCTGGCGACTGCCCAATGCCCATTCGTCACATCGCGCGCGGCTCTGCAGCCTTGTGTCCCATATCCTCTTCGATGGACGACTCTCGCAGAGATGAGGCGACCAGCGGCTGGGGAGCAGCGATTCTGGAGCTTCGAGAGTCCCTCACAGACCTCCTGATTGGAACCTCAGGTTGTTTGCCGCAATGGGGGGTTTGTGGTAGAATCATGCGGGTAGTTCATAATCACACACGCCCTAGGACCAAAGGGGTCGTGCCGGAATAGCCAATCCGGTTCCCCGGCGGGAGGACGAGGGCGGAGGATCAAAAAAACGAAAGAGGAGGTATTCCCCATAATGGCTGGCACATCAATGAGGGCACTCCTTGAGGCAGGAGTGCATTTCGGTCACCGCACGGGGCGCTGGAACCCCAAGATGGAATCCTACATCTTCACTGAGCGCAACGGGGTCCATATCATCGATCTCCAGCAGACCATAAGGGACTTGGAGGAGGCTTGTGTCCTTGTGCGGGATACTGTGGCCGACGGCGGGTTGATTCTGTTCGTGGGTACCAAGAGGCAAGCCCAGGAGATCATCGAACGAGAGGCCGAACGCTGCGACATGCCCTACGTCAACCAGCGCTGGCTCGGTGGGACCCTGACCAACTGGCGCACCATTCGGCAGCGCATTGACTACCTGCTGGAGCTAGAGGATAGGCGCGATCGAGGTGAATTCGATCTGCTGACCAAGAAAGAGGCCATTGGCCTTGAGCGGGAGATCACCAGGCTCAACAACCGGTTGGGCGGTATCAAGCGCATGGAACGACTGCCCGATCTGCTCTATGTGGTGGACGTTATGCGGGAGGAGACGGCTGTCAAGGAGGCCAATAAGCTGGAGATACCCGTCGTGGCCATCGTGGATACCAACTGCGATCCCGACATCGTTGACTACTTGGTTCCTGCCAACGATGATGCCATTCGCTCCATCAGGCTGATCACAGGCCTGATTGCTGATTCAGTACTGGAAGGGCGCGATCTGCGGGAATCCCGTGAGCCGGAGGAAGTGGAAGCCGAGATGGAAGCTCTGGGCGAAGAGGACGAGAAGTACCTTAGCGCTGCCACTCTTGCTCGCCTGAAGGAGCTCTCCTTCGATGACGAGGAGGAAGAGGAAGAAGGGGAGACTGCGCCGGCGGAGGAAGAGGGGGAGGAAGCCGCGGAGAGCCAGCCCGACGAGAGCGAAGAGGCCGAGACAGACTGACCGAACCAAGCGATAGACTATCAGGGAGAGAAGAGTTGGAGATTACAGTAGAAATGGTCAAGGAGCTTCGCCAGGCAACAGGGGCGGGGGTCCTTGACTGCCAGGAGGCCCTTGAGGCCAGCGATGGAGACTTTGAGAGTGCCGTCACCCATTTGCGTGAGAAGGGTCTGTCGGAGGCGGCCAAGCGTGCCGATCAAGCTGCCTCCGAAGGGGTGATTGAGGTGTATTCTCACCTGGGCAACCGGATCGGGGTGATGCTGGAGTTGAACTGCCAGACCGACTTCGTGGCCCGCACTGAGGAATTTCAGACCCTGGCACATGATCTGGCGCTACATATCGCTTTCGCCGCGCCGCGATGGCTCATGCGCGATCAGATCCCCACCGAAGAAATCAGTGCGGAGAGAGAGGTCTATGAGAACTGGGCTCTCGAAGAGAAGAAGCCGGAGCACATCGTGGATCGCATCGTCGAGGGGAAGCTAGAGAAGTTCTATGGCGAGGTCTGCCTGCTCGAGCAGCCCTTTGTCAAGGACGAGGATCGCACCGTCGAAGAGGTGCTTAACGAACATATCGCCCTTCTGGGCGAGAACATCGTGGTGCGCCGCTTCTCCCGTTATGAGTTGGGCGAGAATCTTGAAGTATAGGGTCCTTTCTTCCCTGTTTGCGGGTCCCCATGACTGCTAAGTACCACCGAGTTCTGCTGAAACTGGGCGGGGAGGCACTGGCCGGTCCCTCCGGGTTTGGCATTGCCCCTCACAAGGCTGAAGAGGTGGCAATGAAGGCGCTGGCCGTGCGCAATCTCGGGACGGAGGTCGCTATCGTCCTGGGGGCGGGCAACATCTGGCGCGGCCGCGACGGCCTTGAGCACGGGATGGACCGCGCCACCGCAGATCATATGGGAATGCTGGCGACGGTGATGAATTCCCTGGCCCTGGCGGACGCGCTCGGACGGCTCGGAGTGGAGACGCGAGTGCAGACCGCCATAGAAATGAGGGCTGTTGCCGAGCCGTACATTCGCCTTCGCGCCATTCGGCACCTGGAGAAAGGCCGCGTCGTGGTCCTTGGTGGCGGAACCGGTAATCCCTACTTCACGACCGATACCGCAGCGGCGCTGCGCGCGATGGAGATCGACGCCGACCTGCTTATCAAGGCCACAAAGGTGGACGGGGTCTACTCGGAGGACCCTCGCCAGAGTCCCGATGCGAAGCGGTTCGAGCGGTTGACCTACTTGGATGCGCTCAATATGCGAGTCGGCGTGATGGATGCCACGGCTATCACGCTTTGCATGGACAACGATCTACCTATCATTGTGCTGGATCTGTGGCAGCCAGAGAGCCTGGAGCGGGCAGTGTCGGGTGAGAAGGTTGGAACCGTTGTCTCGCGCTAGTCACGAAGGATCGAGGGAGTAAGATGATAAAGCAACTCATGCGTGAGACGGAAGACCGGATGAAGAGGACGATGAAGGTGCTGGAGGACGACCTGCGAACCATCCGTACAGGTCGGGCAAGCCCGGCTCTGGTGGAGCGGGTGAAGGTGGACTACTATGGCACCTCTACCCCCCTCAATCAACTGGCCGTCATAAGCGCACCAGAACCGCAGTTGCTCGCTATCCGGCCCTATGATCCCTCCTCTTTGGAGGCAATCGAGCGGGCGATACTTACGTCCGATTTGGGCCTTACCCCATCCAATGATGGAAAGATCATCCGCCTGGCCATTCCCAGTCTGAGCGAGGAGCGGCGGAGCGAGTTGGCCCGTCTGGTCAATCAGCGGGTGGAGGAAGCCAAGATCGCCCTGCGCAATATCCGCCGGGAGGGGCTGAACGACCTTCGCGAATTTGAGAAGGAGAAGATGATCTCAGAGGACGCGTTCTTTCGCGGTCGCGACGAGCTTCAGGATCTGATCGACGAGTACAATGAGAGTGCGGAGGAGATCGGCGAGCGCAAGGCGCGGGAAGTTATGGAGACGTAGCTGCCAACCGGCGGCAAGCTAGTTTATCTCCCCTGTCAAGAACCTCCCCCGGTCTTCCTGAGACCGGATTGTGGGAAAGGTTGAATGTCCCCTCAAGAGGAAGAGCAGAAGGATAAGGAATACCCTCCCCTGTCGCGTGTACCGACCCACGTCGGAATCATCATGGACGGCAATGGCCGCTGGGCGAAATCCCGAGGGCTGCCGCGGCTGGCCGGTCACCGGGCAGGGACTGAGAACCTCCGCCGCGTGCTGCGGGCGACCGTCGATTTCGGGATCCGCATTCTCACTGTCTACGCTTTCTCAACTGAGAACTGGGGGCGACCAGATAGTGAGGTCCAGGGGCTTATGAACCTGATGGGGCGGATGATTGACCGCGAGTTGCCTGAGCTCCACGAGCGGGGCGTGCAGATCCGGCATGTCGGTCGGTTGGAGCGGGTTCCCGAACAGCTGAAGGAGAAGATCCACCACGCCTTGGAGTTGACAAAGGACAACCAGCGCCTGATCCTGAACGTGGCTTTCAACTATGGGGGACGGACGGAGATCGTGGATGCCGTCCAGAGCATCATAGCGGAGAGGATTCCAGCTGAGAAGGTGGACGAGGCTCTCATCTCGCGTCACCTCTACACCGGCGGGCTGCCCGATCCTGATCTGATCATCCGCACCAGTGGAGAGATGCGAGTGAGTAACTTTCTGATTTGGCAAGGGGCATATGCCGAGTATTTTGTCACCCCTACTTACTGGCCTGACTTCGACAAGGACCATTTGTATGAGGCCCTCGCTGCCTTCAGCAACCGAGACCGTCGCTTCGGCTTGCTGCCAGGGTAAGACCGGTGGCGGATCATCGTCCGCCAAGTAGGCTCCGCACTCGTCTTCTGACAGTCATCGTTGCGGGTTCCCTAGCGGTTTGGCTGATCGAACGGGGTGAGCTGTGGTACTTCCTTTTCGTCACAGTGATCCTCACAGTGGCCGTCGTGGAATTCTGCTGGCTGATGAGGAGAGGCGGTTCTCGCTTGTCTTTCATCTTCGCCACTGCGCTGCTGTGGGTGCTTCTGCTGGACGCTCAATTCCCCGACTGGAGCCTCCTGGGACCGGGGGTGAGTTTAGTGATGATGGGCTCGCTGACTTGGCGACTTGCTCATCGGGAGGGGAATCGGCTCACGGACTGGGCGCTGGGTATGGCTGGGCCGCTGTACGTGGGATGGTATGGAGCTCACATCATTCGACTGCGTAATATGCCAGCCGGCCTCTGGTGGACGATGACCGCTCTCCCCACGATCTGGTGTGCAGACGGCGGGGCCTATCTCATCGGGCGAGCGATGGGACGGCATAGGCTCTGCGCCGCGCTGAGCCCTGGTAAGACGTGGGAGGGATGGGCAGGCGGGGCTGTGATTGGCGCGCTTGCCGGCGCTGGCCTGGCGGCCCTATGGGGTCTGCGCGCTGGGCCGCAAGGCCCTAGCGCAGTCGAAGGACTGGTTTTGGGATTGATCGTGGGGACGGTGGCTCCGCTGGGAGACCTAGTCATCTCTATGATCAAGCGGGAAGTAGGGGCCAAGGACACGGGGTTCATCTTCCCTGGCCACGGTGGTGCTCTGGATCGCGTAGATAGCGTGTTGTGGGCAGGAGTCATCGGGTACTACTTCGCAGTTTGGATCCACGGTTTGTAGTATTCGCTTGCCACATGCAGGGGTAAAACGTAAATGGCGAAACGCCGCGTTCGAGACATCTATCATAAGGGAGTCATCTTCTGTAAGCCAGATAGTCCGCTTCAGGAGGTCGTCCGCGTGATGGCCGACACCGAGATTCACGCCATCGTCGTGGCGGAAGCGGAGGGAGGGAAACCGCGTGGGATCATCTCCCACACTGATGCCATCAGCCGCTACGGCGAAGACCTCACGCAGATCAAGGCTGCCGAGGTGATGACATCAGAAGTGATCACCATATCGGAGAGCGCACCGGTGGCGGAGGCGGCGGAGAAGATGCTTCAAAGCCACATCCACCGCCTGCTTGTTGTGGATGAGGAGGAAACTCCTCTGGGTATTCTCTCTACTACCGACATCATTCGGGATATGCGAGGATCGAAATGGATATGGCACATGGGATAGGCGTGGCCGAGGAGGTCGTCACCATAGAGCGACATATCCTCGAACAGCAGCACATCCATCCTGAGGCCACTGGGGTCTTCTCCAACCTGCTCTATGACATTGCCCTGGCGGCCAAGATCATCGCACGGGAGACCGGCCGGGCTGGCCTAGTTGACATCCTGGGACTGGCAGGCAAGATGAACGTCCAGGGCGAGGCGCAGATGAAACTGGATGTCTTTGCCAACAGGACCCTTATCCGCATCAACTCCTACAGCGGCCGGCTGGCGGTGATGGCATCTGAGGAGGAACCCGATGTCGTCCCGATCGCCGAGGGGTATCCCTCGGGCCGGTACGTGCTGGTCTTTGACCCGCTGGATGGCTCATCTAACATCGACGTGAATGTGAGCATCGGGACCGTTTTCGGCATCTACCGTCGCCTCTCACCGGACGGGCCAGGGACGTTGGCGGACTGCCTGCAGCCGGGGTGTAGTCTGGTGGCTGCTGGCTACGTCGTCTATGGTGCCAGCACGATGATGGTCTACACGGCCGGCAACGGGGTGCACGGCTTCACGCTCGATCCCGGGGTGGGGGAGTTTCTCCTCTCCCATCCCCAGATTCGCATCCCAGCCGAGCCCAAGTATTACAGCGTGAATCATTCGTATGAGAAGTACTGGAGCGAGGGGGTGCTGCGCTTCACGCGTTGGCTGCAGGGCGTGGATGAGGAGGAGCCATGCGAACCGCTCTCCAGTCGGTACATCGGCTCCCTGGTGGCCGACTTTCACCGCAACTTGCTGAAGGGTGGCGTCTTCTACTATCCCGCCGATCGAAGGGACCCCAACAAGCCTCACGGGAAGCTGCGCTTGCTCTATGAGGCAGCGCCCCTGGCCTTGATCGCTCAACAGGCGGGAGGGTACGCGTCCGACGGCAGGCAATCGATTCTAGAGCTTACGCCTCAGTCCCTCCACCAGCGGATCCCCTTATTCATCGGCAGCCGGGAACTGGTGGAGAAGGCTGAGGAGTTCATCGCACGGCACGATGTGCAGGGCGATTAGTCCCTACACTGAGGAGGAGAACCAATGGAGACGGTAGTAGATAACATGGATATCACTGACTTAGAGGCTATGACGCTGGCCGATCTGCGAGAGATGGCCAGGGAGATAGACATCTCCGGCTACAGCCGCCTGAAGAAGGACGAGCTGATCCTGCGCCTGCTCAGAGCGAAGGCGGAGCGAGAGGGATTGCTCTTCGACGGGGGCGTGCTGGACATTGTAGATGAGAACATGGGCTTCTTGCGGGCCCACAACTACATGTCTGGGCCGGATGACATCTATGTCTCTCAATCCCAGATTCGCCGCTTCAGCCTGCGCACGGGTGATATGGTGATCGGGCAGGTTCGACCGCCGAAGGAGAGCGAGCGGTACTACGGCCTTCTGCGCGTGGAGGCGGTCAACGGTATGGACCCGGAGCAGGCCAAGAATCGCCCCCGGTTCGAGAGGTTGACGCCGATATTTCCCGACGACCGGCTTGTCATCGAGACTGCGCCTGGCATACTGACCACGCGCCTGCTCAGCCTCGTCGCTCCCATCGGCAAGGGGCAGAGAGGCCTGATCGTCTCTCCGCCCAAGGCGGGAAAGACTACCGTCCTCAAGCACATTGCCAACGGCGTTACCGCCAACCATCCAGAGGCACACCTCATGGTCGTCCTCATCGGGGAGCGGCCGGAGGAGGTGACCGACATGGACCGTTCGGTGGATGCGGAGGTCATCAGCTCGACCTTTGACGAGCAGGCTCGGAACCACGCCAAGGTGGCTGAGATGGTGCTGGAGAGGGCCAAGCGTCTGGTGGAGGGCAGGCAGCAGGACGTGGTGGTCCTGCTGGACAGCATCACACGTCTATCTCGAGCTTACAACCTGGTAGTCCAGCCCAGCGGAAGGACCCTCTCCGGGGGTCTGGATCCGGCTGCTCTCTATCCGCCCAAACACTTCTTTGGCGCCGCCCGCAACATCGAGGAGGGGGGCAGCCTGACCGTCATCGCTACCTGCCTGATCGACACCGGCAGCCGGATGGATGACATGATCTACGAGGAATTCAAGGGAACCGGAAACATGGAGCTTCACCTGAGCCGTCGGCTGCAGGAACGGCGTATCTTCCCGGCTTTCGACATCGAACGATCCGGCACCAGGCGTGAGGAACTGCTGCTCGATGAGGAGACGCTGCAGAAGGTGTGGCTGATGCGGCGGATGTTCTCGAAGATGGTTGCCCCGCCGCCCGGTGGAGCTGGCTACGACATCGCCGAGGGCACCGAGGCCGTCCTGCAACGACTAGCCAAGAGTAAGACCAACGAGGAATTCCTGGAAAGACTGCACAGGGACTCGCTGTAACCCCACGGTTCGGGGAGTCTAGAAGCCTCTAAAGAAGTCCTCGACCGCCTCTGTGACCCAGCGCGGCCGCTCGAGCATCAGCATGTGGCCCGCTCCTTCCAGAAGGGAAAAGCGAGCGCCGGGGATCTGGTTGGCTAACCACTCGCCGAAGCGAGGTGGGGTCATCCGATCCTCAGAGCCGGTGAGCACCAGGGTTGGCGCGGCGATCCCGTCGACTCGGTCCCTGACGTCGAACCGATCACAGGCCACGAAGTCGCCCAGCACCACGCGGGGGCCGGTCTCCAGCATCATCTCTTGCCCCTGTGCTACCAGCGTCGGGTTGGCTGCCGGACCCCAGGCCCATCGTGCGATCAGCTCTGTCGTTCCCTCGAAGTCCCTCTCCAGGCCTTCCAGGATCGCAGGGGCGACACCGAGTTTGGCTCCAGTCCCCATGAGCACCAGGCCTTGGACAAGATCAGGAGCCGCCAGAGCGATGGTCTGGGCGATTGCCCCTCCCATTGAGTGGCCCACCAGCACCGCCCGCTCCAATCCCACCGCCTCAGCAAAGTCCACCACGTCGGCGGCGTAGTCGTCGATGCGCTCCCGCCCGTTTCCCTCCGACCGCCCGTGACCCGGCAGATCAAGCGCGTATACGGTCGCCTTGGGCCAGCGGCGGAGTGAGCCCGGCCAGTGCAGGTGGTTTCCTCCTGCCCCATGGATCAGGATCGTCGCTGCCCCTTCTCCTCGGCTCCTTGCCCAGAAGAGCTTGTTCTCGCCAACCTGTGTTGTGGGCACGGTGGTCGCTCCCTGTTTGACTGCTGTCTCGTCTCTTGACTGGGGCGGCAGGGCCGATCCTTCGTGCAGGGTGCGGTCGAGGGCGTTCCCCCGCATCTCGCAGGCGGCTGCATCAGGACTCTGCCTCTTCCTCCCGTTCGACCTTGATGGTGACGATATCCGACTCGGCTGGGTTGCCGGCCGCGTCGTGGACCACCGCGCGAAACTTCTGCTCGCCCACTTCCACGATGAACCAGTTCACGTTGTAGGGCGACACGGTCCGCACCGCGAAGGGTTCCTCCTCTTCATTGCGGTAGAATTCCACCCGATCGATCGCGTAGTTATCCTCCACATCGGCGTGGATGTTGACCCACTCGTCCTCGCCAAGGACGTAGGTCTTCCCCTCCGGCGGATGGGTCAATTCGATCGTCGGCGTGATGTTGTCGACCGTCACCTGTATCGTGGCCTGCCGCATCGCCTGGCTGTGGTCCACCACTGTCAACTGGAGGCTGTAGAGGCCATCCAGCCCAGTCAGGTTCCAGTTCTCGAGGAGACCGTGATCTACCTGGTTACCGTGGTCAGGGCCGATCTGGATCCACTCGGCGGGATTCAGTCCCTCGCCGAAGGCCAGCCTGTAGAAGTTGAAGTCACCGCCTCGGGCATTGCCCGTCACGGTAATGACCCCGCCGGAGACGTAGGCGTAGGGGGATGGGTGGGTGATGGCCACCTCGGCGTCGGCACGGCTGGGGCCGATGGTGTCGTACTCCATGGGGGGCGTAGGTGGCCGGTCCTCCTCGTCCAAGCCCTCCAGCCAGGCTGCGGCCTCTGAGGGATAGACTTCGTAGACCTGCTCCTCGCACAGCTCCGGTGGTGTGAAGACGGTACACAGCCGCCCTGTCTCGCGATTGACTCGGAAGGCCTGGTGGATGTCGCACTCTTCGGTGGGCTCGGTGCCGGGGATGAAGAGTTCGGTGTGGACGGGGCAGTGCTCGGTGGGCAGCTTGCCGGAGACGGCACAGACCTGCTGCTCCGTCAGCCCCTCAGGTCGCACGAAAGGCGCAATCTCCTCGTCACTCAGGGCGTACTCCATCACTGCGTGCCAGATGGGTGCCGCTCCCTTGGAGCCGGGCATGTTCTCCATCTCGCTGTTGTCGGAGTTGCCCACCCAGACGCCGGTCACCAGCTGCGGCGTGAAGCCGACGGTCCAGGCGTCCCGCCAGTCATTGGTGGAGCCGGTCTTGGCTGCCGCTGGTCGGTCGTTGGAGAGCTCCAGTGGATTGGGGTGACCGAAGGCGGGCCAGCGGGCCTGTCGATCGGAGAGGATACTGACCATCATATAGGAGAGCTGCGGACTGAGTATCTCCCGTCGCTGCGGTTCGTCGTATTCGTAGAGGACGTTTCCTTGCCGGTCCTCCACCCGCAAGATCGCCACGGGATCCAGCTCTCGGTAGCCGGGGCGGAGTCGCTCCGGCTGGATCGGTTGGCCGATCATCACCCCGCCGTTGGCGAAGACGCTGTAGGCGTAGGCCATGTCCATCAACCGCACCTCCCCGCCGCCCAGGGTGAGACTCAGGCCGTAGAAGTCCAGCCCTCGGTCGAGGCTCTGGATGCCCATACGGTGGGCGGTGCGGATCACGCTGTCCACTCCGGCCAGCTGGAGAGCGGCGACCGCTGGGATGTTGTAGGAGTTTGCCAGGGCGGAGCGGAGGCGCTGGGGTCCGTGATAACGGCGGTCGTAGTTCTCCGGCACGTAGGGAGGCTTATCGGGCTGCTCAAACCCGGTACGCACGTCCCAGAAGAGGTGGGCGGCGTTGTGTCCCTGGGATAGCAGGGTGACGTACGTGAAGGGTTTGAAGGAGGAACCGGGCTGACGCAGCCCAAGCGTGGCGTTGTATCGCCCGTCGATCGATTCGTTCCAATAGTCGATGCTGCCCACCAGGGAGAGAATCTCACCCGTTCCCGGCCGCAGCGCCACCACGGCGGCGTTGGAGACGTTGTGATCGCGTCCCGCGTCGTACGAGCGCAGGGGAGGAAGATACTGAGCCGCCTCGCATCCGGAAGCCTGTGCCTCCTCCAGCACCGTCTGTTCATCCTCGCCAGAGAGGCGGCGGAGGTGGGTCTGCGCAGCGCACTGGGCCTGCTGCTGCAGATCGAAATCCAGCGTGGTATAGACCCTGAGCCCTCCTCGATGGACGAGATCGGACCCGAACATCTCTTCTAGCTGGTTGACCACGTAGAACGAGAAATGGGGGGCGCGGATGTCAAATCGCTCGGTGGGAGAGGCAAGATCCCAGGTTTCGACCTTTGCCGCTGCTGCCTCCTCGGAACTGATGCAGCCCTGGCGCACCATCGCATCCAGCACCAGATGCTGCCGCTCTCGGGCGGTCTCGGGGTCATCGAAGGGGTTCAGACGCGGGAACTGGGGGATCGCCGCCAGGGTCGCCGACTCCGACAGGGTGAGTTGGTCGGCCGACTTGTCGAAGTAGACGTGGGCTGCGGCCTCGATTCCATAGGCCAAGTTGCCGTAGAAGTTGGTGTTTAGGTACCATTCCAGGATCTGATCCTTGCTGTAGCGGCGGGTGATCTCAATGGCGAGGATGATCTCTTTGGCCTTACGACTGTAGTCTTGCAGGTCGGGCCCCTCGGGGGAGACGATCCGCTCCTCCGGCTCAATGAGGACGTTCTTGATCAACTGCTGGGTGATCGAGGAGCCACCCTGAATTCGCCGCCCCTGCAGGTTGGAGAGAAGAGCTCGCAGCATACCTCGCGTGTTGACGCCGGGGTTCTCCCAGAAGGTGCGGTCCTCAAGGGCCACGGTTGCGCAGGCCATATGGTCTGGAACCTGGTCGAGTGAGACCCAAGCACGGTCTCCGGCATGGGGATCGATGACCTCCCAGAGGAGCTCCTCTCCGGTTCGATCGTAGATGCGGGTGGTCTCGAAGTTCTCCTCCGCGATCTCGATCTGCTCGGGCTGCGGTAGATCCCTGGCAAAGTGAGCGTAGACGCCGACGATACCTCCCACGACGCCAGAGACGAAGAGGAAGCCGCTGAGAAAGGTCAGCAGCAGGAATAGCCCGACGACTTGCAGTAGGCGTCCGGGGCCGTTGCGGGTGCGATCGCGCCGCCGCTGCCTTCGCTGCAGGGTAACCAGACGAACAATTCGAATGGGAGTCAGTGAAAGCCTCCTGTCGATAGGAGTTAGATCACGAAAGACGAACGGCTACGAGGAGTGCCAGCGACTTGATGGTAGCAGAAAGTCGGTAAGTTGGCAAGCTGGCGGGTCTGGGGTTTGGGCATCAATTCGGGTAATTGGCTACCTATCACTTTCTTGTCAGGAATTCTGCAAAGAGGGAGCTGATCTCAGCTAAGGTTTCGGCGCAGCCGCTTGCGTTGAGCTACTCAGCACGGCGTCGAAACCAGCGAGCGGTCGATGGAGCAACCGCTTGCGATGATGAGCTTCCCGGTCTCCCTCCCGCCTCGTGCGGCTATGCCAGCACCCCTGAGTGGATGGTCACTGTTCCGAGGGCCAGTCGTCGGTAGTGCACCTGACGCAGGCCGATTCGCTCCATCGTCGCTGCCAGCTCGTCTGGCGAGAGAAAGAGCTTGACCGAGCGAGGCAGGTAGCGGTAGGCGTCGATGTGACGGGTGAGCAGCCAGCCCAGCAGAGGAACCACACCGGCGAA
>JASFWK010000150.1:0-4608 GCA_050049355.1 Anaerolineae bacterium
GAGGCAAGTGATCAAAGCGCGGAGCATGTATCTCAGCGGCGAGTGGGACGAATTCTGCAACCAACGTCAGCCACCACGGCGCACCTACATCCGATGTGTCGCGTGACAACTCGTTAGCGCACCCCCGGGGCGGTGTGTTCTTGACGCTCCGCCCCGCCGCGGTATAATACGTGTGGCGGGGCAGCCCACTACGGGTGCCTTTTTCTGTGGAGTAGGAGACATGTGGGAGAAACTGGAAGAGGTTGAGAAGCGATATCAGGAGCTGACACGTCGGATGGCTGATCCCGACGTGATGGCTGATCATGTCCAATTGGCGGAACTGGCTCGGGAGCATGGGGAACTCGAGGAGATGGTCTTCCTGTATAGGGAGCATCAGGCGGTTCAGCAGGAGCTAGAGGAAACGCGGCTACTGCTTGAAGAGGAGAATCCGGAACTGCAGGAGTTGGCTGAGGCCGAGGTGCTGGAGCTCGAGGGACGCCTCGATGAGTTGGAGGGCCAGCTGCGGCATCTCCTGCTTCCCAAGGACCCCAGGGACAAGCGAAATGTGATCGTGGAGGTTCGGGCTGGGGCGGGGGGGGACGAGGCAGGACTCTTCGCTGCTGACCTTTTCCGGATGTATAGTCGCTACGCGGAGCGACAGGGATGGCAGACAGAGGTTCTCAGCGCTCATTCCACCGGCATTGGAGGCTTCAAGGAAGTCATCTTCGAGGTAGGGGGAGAGGGAGCCTTCTCGCGTCTCAAGTTCGAAAGTGGGGTCCATCGGGTCCAGCGCATACCGGTGACCGAATCCTCTGGCCGTATTCACACGTCCACAGCCACTGTAGCGGTCCTGCCAGAGGCGAAGGAAGTGGAGGTCGAAATCGACCCTAAGGACCTGGACATTGAGGTCTACGGGGCCTCCGGGCCCGGTGGCCAGCATATGCAGAAGAATGCTACCGCTGTGCGCATTACTCACCAGCCGACGGGTATGGTGGTCTCGTGCGAATCGGAACGGTCCCAGAGTCGAAATAGAACCCGGGCGTTGGCGATACTGCGAGCTCGACTCTACGAGCGGGAGCAACGGAGGCAGACGGAGGAGATGGCTCGCTTCCGTCGTTCGCAGGTGGGTACCGGGGACCGGAGTGAGAAGATCCGTACGTACAACTTCCCTCAGAATCGGGTGACCGATCACCGCATTGGGTTCACCATCCATCAGCTGCCTGATGTACTGGATGGTGAGCTGGATCCCTTCATCGAGGCCCTCGCGGCTGAGGAGGCAGAACGGCAGCTGCAGATGATGGCAGGGGGCGAGATTTGAGACGCCGCCAGGCGTTTCGCACCTGTGGGGACGACTCCCTGCCCAGGGAGTATGCGCTCGGATCTGTGCTGCAGGAGGGCTTCGATCGCCTTCGGCATGTCACCGACATGCCGAGGCTGGAGGCGGAGGTATTGCTGTCCAGCGTAGCTGGACTCTCCCGTGCAGCGCTGTTGGCTCACCCCGAGCGATGTTTGAGGCCGGATCAGATGGAGCGGTATGGGGAGAAGGTTGCCCTCCGTGCCGAGGGTCATCCCCTTCCTTATCTGGTTGGGCAGGTTGAGTTCTACGGGCTCGAGTTCTCAGTGACGCCAGATGTGCTTATTCCCCGTCCGGAGACGGAGACGTTGGTGGATCTGGCGTTGGCGCGGCGGCCAGGTGCGGTGGTGGACGTGGGAACGGGGAGCGGGTGCATCGCCGTGGCTCTGGCAGTTCACTTGCCTGGCGCTCAGATCTACGCCACCGACCTCTCCGCGTCTGCGCTGCGGGTGGCTGCGGTCAACGCGAGACGGCACGGCGTGGCGGATCGGATTCGTCTCATTCAGTGCGATCTGGTGGGTGGGCTGAGGGGACCAGTCGATTTGGTGGTCTCTAATCCCCCTTACGTGGCGATTTCGGAGTGGGCTTCTCTTCCCAGATCTGTGCGGTGCTACGAACCGCGGCTAGCCCTTGATGGCGGGCGGGACGGGTTAGAGGTGGTGCGACGACTGCTGGCATGCGCGCCAGGAGTCCTGGGGCGGGCTGAACCTGCGCCGTCTCTGGGTTTGTGGAGAGGGGAGGGCACGCTTCTGATGGAGCTCGGTGCATCTGGGGGAGGCGCGGTGAGCTTGGCCTCCTCTCTTCTTCCGGGGGCTCGCATTGCTGTTCACCCTGACCTGGCCGGTCGGGATCGCGTATTGGAGGTCGTTCCTCGCACGTTGCCGAGGTGATATCGTGGAGACCAAGCTGGTCAGGGTGGAGGAGGCAGTCATCGAGCGAGCCGCGGCTTTGCTGCGAGCCGGAGGGTTGGTCGCCTTCCCCACCGATACCGTCTACGGTCTGGCGGCGCTCCCCACTGAACTGACCGCGGTAGTTCGCATCTATGAGGTCAAGAGCCGCGATGCCAGCCGCCCCATCGCGCTTCTGCTATCCGATATCGATCAACTGGATGACGTGGCGGTGCTTCCGCAGGCGGCCCAACCGCTCGTGCGCCGTTTCTGGCCAGGAGGGCTCACGCTGGTGCTTCCCAAGACCGAGGAAGTGGGCGAGAAGGTGAGTCCAGGCCCCACTGTTGGGGTGCGTATCCCACACCTTGCCCTGGCGCGTCAACTGATTCGCGCGGCGGGCGGTAGGCTGGCTGTCACCAGCGCCAACCGTTCGGGGGAGCCGGCTGCCCTGACCGCCCACGAGGTGCTGGAGAAACTGGGCGGGAGAATCGAACTGATACTAGACGGCGGTCGCTGCCCGGGCGGGGTCCCCTCTACAGTATTGGACTGTACGGTGTGGCCTCCTCTCATCCTGCGGCATGGAGCTGTCCCCGAGGATGCCATCCGCAGGGTGCTTCAACGTGCTGCTTCGCTGTAGTTTCATTTCACCTCACATCACTTCTTAGGAGGCAGAACTTTGTGGCAGCAACGTGGTTTTACACTCTGGTTTACCGGCCTCTCGGGATCTGGCAAGACGACCATCGCCAGGTTGATCGAAAAGGAGCTGCGTGGTCGGGGCTTGAGAGTTGAGCGACTGGATGGGGATATTGTCCGCAAGGAGTTGACGAGGGATCTGGGATTCACCAAGGAGGATCGAAACAAGAACATTGAGAGGGTGACCTTCGTGGCGAAACTGCTCACCCGCAATGGCGTAGCGGTCATATGCTCATTCATCTCCCCGTATCGAGAGCGGCGGAAGAAGTCCCGCGAGGAAATCGGAGAGTTCATCGAGGTCTACGTCGAGTGCCCGCTGGAGGTGTGTGCTCAGAGAGATGTGAAGGGCTTGTATGCCAAGGCCCTTGCTGGAGAGATTGACAATTTCACCGGGGTCTCCGATCCGTACGAGCCGCCCGAGAGCTCGGAGATTGTCTGCCATTCGGCTGAGGAGACTCCCGATGAGAGCGCGGCAAGGGTGATCGCCTATCTGGAGGAGCACGGCTATGTCCCGCATGACCCACTGACAGGGGGATCAAAGGCATGAAGACCGAGGATTATATTCGTCTTGCAGAGACGTACGGCGCGCGCAATTATGAGCCTCTGGATGTGGTCATCACCCGGGCGGAAGGAGTGTGGGCGTGGGACGTTGAGGGGAAGCGGTATCTGGATTGCCTCAGCGCTTACTCCGCGGTCAATCAAGGCCACTGTCATCCGCGGATTCTGCGGGCACTGATGGAACAGGCGGAACGACTCACGCTTACCTCTCGTGCCTTTCGGACCGACCAGCTGCCGCTGCTGGAGAAGGAGCTCTGTGAGCTGGCTGGGTATGAGATGATGTTGCCGATGAACACCGGGGCAGAGGCGGTGGAGACTGCGTTGAAGGCGGCTCGCAAGTGGGGTTACACTGTCAAGGGTATCCCCGCTGATCAAGCTGAGATCATCACGTGTGCCGGCAACTTCCATGGTCGCACGATCAGCATCGTTGGTTTCTCCACAGAGCCTCAGTACCGGGAGGGATTCGGCCCGTTTCCTCCTGGCTTCGTCACCATTCCCTACGGCGACGCGGATGCGTTGGAGGCAGCGATCACGCCCAACACCGCGGCGTTCATGGTGGAGCCAATACAGGGGGAGGGGGGGGTCATTGTTCCTGCAGATGGGTACTTGGGACGGGTTCGGGATATCTGTTCGCGCCACGATGTCCTCTTCATCGCCGACGAGATCCAGACGGGGCTGGGCCGGACTGGCAGGCTCTTCGCCTGCGACTGGGAGGGGGTCAAACCCGACGTGATGGTCCTCGGCAAGGCCCTTTCCGGCGGCTTCTACCCGGTCTCTGCGGTTCTGGCCTCGGAGGAGGTGCTGGGGGTCTTCGGTCCGGGAGATCATGGCTCCACCTTCGGCGGCAACCCGTTGGGCTGTGCGGTGGCTCGAGAGGCGCTCAAGGTCCTAGTTGAGGAGGGGTTGACCGAGCGGGCCAGGGAGCTGGGTTGGTACTTCCTGGGGCGACTCTCCCGTATCGAGAGCCCCCACATCCAAGAGGTGCGTGGCAGGGGGCTGCTTATCGGCGTCGAACTGCGGCCTGAGGCGGGTGGGGCCCGCCGTTTCTGCGAATCGCTCAAGGAGAGGGGCATCCTCTGCAAGGAAACGCATAAGACGGTCATGCGCTTCGCTCCGCCGCTGGTGGTTACCCGCGAG
>JASFWK010000151.1:0-4574 GCA_050049355.1 Anaerolineae bacterium
TGGGGGTCTATCTTACGCATTTGGCGGGTGCGGAGAGTGGCAGCCCGTCGCCGTTCTCCCTGGCCAACGGCTCTCTCAGCATTGTCGAGTTTGGGGAACCTCGCGTCCGCATCCGGCTGGTGAACGCACAGTGCCATCTTGATGGAACGGGCGATTGATGATCGCGGGGAAGAAGGTGCAGTTGCGGCCCATTGAGCGCGATGACCTGCCTCGCTTCGTGCGCTGGTTCTCCGACCCCGAGGTCCGGCGCCATCTACTTGTCTATCTTCCCTTCTCCCTGGCTCAAGAGGAGAAGTGGTATGAGGGACTGCTCGAGCGGATTGAGCGCAGCGAGGTTGTGGTGCTTGCCATCGAGACGGCTGAGGGGATTCACATAGGGAACGTCGGCCTGGAGCAGATCAGCTGGAAGGACCGCAGCGCGGAGCTGGGAATTGTCATCGGCGAGAGGGAGCACTGGGGCCAGGGGTACGGTACGGATGCCATCCTCACTCTGCTGCGGTTGGCTTTTGAGGAGATGAACCTACATAGGGTATACCTGCGGGTGGATGCTGACAACATTCGCGGTATCCGCTGCTACGAGAAGTGCGGATTCCATAGGGAGGGGACGCTGAGGGATGCTGTCTTCCGGGAGGGACGGTACCACGACCAACTACTGATGAGTGTCCTTCGCCCAGATTTCCGATCGTGACGACTATCGCTTGAGGTGGGAGGAATGCACGGAACGATCAAGCTTTTCAGCGGGACCGGCTGTCCTGCTCTGGCCGAGGATATCAGTGACTACCTGGACGTGCCGCTATCGGGTCGTGATGTCATACAGTTCCCCAATGAGAACATCTTCGTGCGTCTGCATGAGAGCGTGCGGGGGCAGGATGTCTTCTTGATCCAGACGACCTCATCGCCGGTCAATTACAACATCATGGAGCTTCTAATCTTCTTGGATGCCCTGCGTAGGGCGTCGCCGGATCGGATCACTGCTGTGATCCCGTACTTGGCCTATGGGCGATCGGACAAGAAGGACCAGCCGCGGGTTCCCATCACGGCCAAGTTGATTGCCGATATGATCACAATCGCTGGCGCAGATCGGTATATCACTCTCGATCTCCACGCAGACCAGATTCAGGGCTTCTTCAGCACTCCTGGCGATACGCTGACCGCCTTTTCGATCCTCTCAGACTACCTACGGGAGAAGAAGCTGGATGACGCAGTGGTCGTCGCGGCGGATCTGGGGTTTGCCAAGAAGGCCCGCAACCTGGCAGAGGAACTGGACCTACCCCTGGCGATGGTGGAGAAGAGGCGGGTGGCGCAGAATACGGAGGCGCTGACGCTGGTGGGTGATGTGGAAGGGCAGGACGTCATAATTGTGGATGACGAGGTTGACACCGGCGGAACGGTGGTCAGCGCGGTCAATATCGCGAAGGAGCGCGGAGCGCGGGATATCTACCTATGCTTCGCTCACGCGGTCCTGTCGCCCCCGGCTGCGGAGCAGCTGCGGGAACTGAATGTGATCAAGGAGATCATCACTACCAACTCCGTCCCTATTCCGCCGGAGAAACAACTGCCGGGGTTGACCGTCCTTTCCGTCGCTCCTTTGCTGGGGGAGGTGATCCGGCGGGTGCATCAGGGGCGCAGCGTGGGCGAGGTTTTCCGACGGTACCACAAGTACCAGTAGAGGGTCGGCGCTCTCTTCTGCTCGTCGGGCTAAGCTCGTGCCAGCCTATACGGTGCTGCTATCACGTTTGCTGAGGTAGTGCATTCCGGGGTCAATCTCGACGTAGTTGGCCTTATGAAATAGGGCCAGAGAGGCGGGGTTGTCGCTCTCCACGAGTGTGGCGATGACCTGCATTCCTTGGGTGCGGAGCTCCTTCTCCGCTTCCTCCACCAAGCGCAGGCCGTATCCTCGGTGGCGGAAGGCCGGGTCCACAGCCAATCGATTGATCCATCCCTTGCGACTGTCGTGGGTGGCTACGACAGCACCTGCCAGTTGGCCCTCAACTTCCAGACCCATGATGGTCTGCACACCGGTTTGAAGCTGGCGAGCGATCGCCTCGCGGCTGTCGCGCCCCTGGGGTTTGAGGGAGTGGAGATCAGCCCGTTTCCACAGGGCCAGGAGCCGGTCATAGTCCTCTGCGCTCAGCTTGCGGACGCTTTCACGCGCCATCGATCGGCCCTTACCTCCTCATCCCGCTTCGCTGAAGAATGTGATATCGCTCCAGCGCCTTGCCGGCTCCGATCGCCACGCAGGCCATCGGAGCTTCTGCCACCCAGGCGGGAACGCCTGTCTCTTGTGTGATCAACTGGTCCACGTTGCGCAGCAGTGAAGTCCCGCCCACCATGGCCATACCTCGCTCGATGATGTCGGACGAGAGCTCCGGCGGAGTCCGTTCCAGCACCGCCCTGATCACGCTCACCATCGCCGCCAAGGGTTCCTCAATCGCCTCGGTCACCTCGTCAGACGTCAGTTCGATGGTGCGCGGCAGCCCTGCCACCTGGTCTCGGCCCTGAACCTCCATCTTGAGTGGCTCGTCCAGCGGAAGAGCGCTGCCGATGCCTATCTTCACCCTCTCGGCGGTGGGCTGACCGATCATCAGGTTGTATTTCCGGCGCACGTAGGCGACGATTGCCTCATCCACTCGGACGCCGCCCACGCGCACGGAGTTGGCGGCTACGATACCGTTCATCGATATGACGGCTGCTTCGCTGGTGCCCCCTCCCAGGTCCACCACCATGTTCCCGGAAGGGGTGTCGATGGGCAGCCCAGCGCCCAGCGCCCCGGCAAGGGGCTCGGGAATGAGGTGAGCTTGGCCGGCACCTGCGTCCAGCGCCGCCTCGCGCACGGCCCGCCGCTCCACACTGGTGACCCCATAAGGGGTGCTGATCATCACGCGAGGTTTGAAGAGGCGGGAGACTCCCCCAGCCTTATGCATGAAGTAACTCAACATCCGCTCGGTGACGTAGTAGTCAGCGATCACACCATTCCTCATCGGTCGCATCACCTCGATCACGTCCGGCGTGCGGCCGTACATTGCCTGGGCTTCCTCGCCCACTGCGACGATCTTCTCTTCCTCCACCGAGATCGCGACGAGGGATGGTTCCTGCAGGACGATGCCTCTATCCCGCACATGCACCAGCACATTCACTGTCCCCAGGTCGATGCCCATCTCTTTACTGAACAACGCAGCCTCCGTTGCTATCTACCCTTCTCGTTCTTGGTCCGGCCGATAGGTCCGGCGCCGCCGCCGGGCCACTTGCAGGCGCACGAGTGAGCGGCGCAGTGCCTTCTCAGCAGCCACCCGCTTCTCCGGCGGAGCTTCCTTCTCCAACAGTTCCTTCGCCCGCCGCCGAGCCGCCTCCGCTCGCTCTATGTCGATCTCCTCTGCTCGTTCGCCCACATCAGCCAGTACGATTACACGGTCCGACAGGATCTGTGCGTAGCCGCCGTGGATAGCGAAGAGGAGTTCGTTCTCTTCCTGACGCGCTACCAGAATCCCCTCCTCCAGCACCGTGACAAGGGGCGTGTGCCTCGGGAGGATGCCTAGCTGCCCCCCCACACCGGGGGCCAGCACCATATCCACCTCGCCGGCAAAGAGTTCCTGCTCCGGGGTTACGATATCTAGCCGCAGTTTCATCTTCTCTCCTGCCGAGCTCTATGCTATCCGAAGCTCCCGCCCTCTCTCCACTGCTTCGTCGATGGTGCCGATCATGTAGAAGGCCTCCTCGGGTAGGTCGTCGTGTCTCCCCTCCAGAATCTCGCTGAAGCCTCGCACCGTCTCCTCAATGGGGACGTATCGACCAGAGCGGCCGGTGAACCGCTCGGCGACGTGCAGTGGTTGGGTGAGGAAGCGCTGGATCTTGCGCGCACGCGCCACTGTCAGCTTGTCCTCCTCTGACAGTTCCTCGACACCCAGGATGGCGATGATATCCTGCAGGTCCTGGTACCGCTGGAGAACCCGCTGCACCTCGCGGGCCACCTCGTAGTGCTTCTCGTCCACGATACGGGGATCAAGGATGCGCGACGTGGATGTCAGGGGGTCTACCGCCGGGTAGAGTGCCTGCGCAGCCAACTGCCGCTCCAGTGCAATGGTCGCGTCCAGGTGGGCGAAGGTAGTCACTGGGCCGGGATCGGAGTAGTCGTCGGCGGGCACGTAGACCGCTTGCATTGAGGTGATTGACCCCTTACGGGTACTGGCAATTCGCTCCTGGAGCTCTCCCATGTCGGTTCCCAGTGTGGGCTGATAGCCAACGGCGCTGGGCATACGACCCAGCAGAGCGGAGACCTCCATCCCGGCCATCACAAAGCGATAGATGTTGTCGATGAATAGGAGAACATCCATCCCTTGCTCCCGGAAGTATTCCGCCATTGTCAGAGCTGTCAGGCCTACCCGGAAACGGACCCCAGGGGGCTCGTTCATCTGGCCAAAGACCATTACTGCTCGGTCGATCACCTCCATCTCCGTCAGAGCCTGACGGAACTCGGTCCCCTCGCGACTGCGCTCACCCACGCCGCCGAATACAGAGACGCCGCCGTGGTACTTGGCGATGGTGAACATCAGCTCGGCGATGATGACCGTCTTGCC